>NZ_LNCQ01000055.1:47008-184535 GCF_002831785.1 Allobosea sp. FBZP-16
CGCCTTCTGCGGTGAGGGCAGGCCCTCATCCCTGCCCTTCTCCCACACGGGAGAAGGGTTCCCCGCGCCCTTCATCCCGCTCCTCCCCCATGCGTCCCACGTAGAGCCTCCTGTCGCGCCCACCCTTGCCGCCGCCTCCCGCTTGAGCCCATAAGCCGCCCTGCTCCCGCAAGGCCTTGAACAGTGTCCAATCCCGCCTCCTCCCGCCTCGCCATCGGCTTTGCCTTCGGCATCCTCTCGGCCGTGATCTGGGGCGTGCAGTCGGTGGTCTCGCGGCAATCGGTGGTCGACGGGCTCTCGGCCGGCGACGTCACGATCCTGCGCTTCCTCGCCGCCGCGCTGGTGCTGCTGCCCTTCGCCATCGCGCGACTGAAACCCTTCCCGGTCGGCAAGCTCGGCTGGAAGCGGGCGCTGATCCTCACCGCCATCGTCGGCCCGAGCTACAGCCTGATCCTGGTCGGCGGCGCGCATTTCGCCCCGGCTCTGCACTCCTCGGTGATCTCGCCCGGGCTGATCCCGGTCGCCACCGCGCTGCTTGCCGTCTTCGTCCTCGGCGACCGGATCAGCCCGCTCAGGGTGATCGGGCTCGCCATCATCGTCGCCGGGATCGTGGTCTTCTCCTTCGAGGCGATGGCGAACACGCCGACCCGCGAGGGCGCCTGGATCGGCGACCTGCTCTTCGTGCTGATCGCGGTGCTCTGGTCGGTGTTCGGCCTGCTCGCCCGGCGCTGGGGCGCCGATGCGGTCGAGGTCACCATGGCGACCTGCCTGCTCTCGGTGCCGCTCCTGCCGCTGCTGGCGCTGGTCCAGCCGGTCAACCTGCTCTCGGTGCCGCTGCCCGCGATCGCGCTGCAGGCGCTCTATCAGGGCGTGCTGGTCGGCGCCGTCGCGCTCTTCCTCTACACGGAAGCCGTCGCGATTCTCGGCGCGGCCCGCGCCGCGCTGTTCCTGCCGCTGGTGCCGGTGGTCACGGCGCTGTCGGGCGCGATCATGCTCGGCGAGCAGGCCTCGACGCTGGAGATCGCCGGCATGCTGCTGGCGGTCGCGGGCATGGTGGTGGCGCTGAAGGCGCCGAGCAGCGCGTGAACCAATCGCAGCCCTCATCCTGAGGAGCCGCGCAGCGGCGTCTCGAAGGATGCTCGACCTGTTCCGGAGCCTCCTGAAGCATCCTTCGAGACGCAGCCTGAAGGCTGCTCCTCAGGATGAGGGCTGAGGATATCCTCAGCCCTTGTGGTCCTTGGCGATCGGCTCGACATAGGCCAGGCCCATGTCCCAGGGGAAATAGATCCAGGTGTCCTGGCTGACCTCGGTGACGAAGGTGTCGACCACCGGCACGCCGGCCGGCTTGGCGTAGACCGTGGCGAAATGCGCGTTCGGCAGCATCTCGCGCACGACGCGGGCCGTCTTGCCGGTATCGGTCAGGTCGTCGACGACGAGCACGCCCTTGCCCTTGCCGTCGCCGATGGCGCGGATCGAGGGGGCGATCTCCTTCATCACCTTGAGCTCCGACTGGTTCTTGTAGTCGTGATAGCTGGCGATGCAGACCGTCTCGATCAGGCGCAGGCCGAGCTCGCGGCAGATGATCGCCGCCGGCACCAGCCCGCCGCGGGTGATGCAGACCATCGCCTCGAACGGGCCAGCATCGGCAAGGCGCCAGGCGAGCGCGCGGGCGTCGCGGTGGAACTGGTCCCAGGAAACGGGAAAGGCCTTGTTGGCGGAAGCGTCAGCCATGGCGGCGGGTCCTGCGGCAGTCTGAAAAAGAGGCTTTCCGCAAAGCGCATTCGGCCGGCGCTGGCAAGAGCCGTGCAGCGATAATCCCCGCCGCGCAGCTCCTAAATCGCCTAGAACTCGGCCCAGCCGTCGTCGCCCCGGCCGCCATTGGCCACCCTGGCACGCGGGAACGGCACGGGTTTGCCCGGCGCGGCTGCCGCCTTCATCGCCGGCAGGACCGAGCGCAGATCCGCCGCCAGTCGCGCAGGCTGGTCGCTGCCGCCGAGCCGGAAGGCGCCGACCAGCGCCGCCAGCGCCTGCGTCTCGCCCTGCAGGTCGCGCGACAGCTTCGAGCTGGCGTCGGCCATCAGCGAGTTGCGCTGGGTGATCTCATCCATATGGGCGACGGTCTTGGCCATTTCCTCGACGCCATTGGCCTGCTCGGTCGCCGCGCTCGAGATCTCGGCGATGGTGCCGGCGACCCGGTTGGCCGCATCGACGATCTCGTCGAGCGTGCGGCCGGCATCCTTGACCAGCTGGACACCGGAGCGGACCTGCTCGCTGGAATTGGCGATCAGCGACTTGATGCCGTTGGCGGACTCGCTGGAGCGGCCGGCGAGCGCCCTGACCTCCGAGGCGACGACCGCGAAGCCCCGTCCGGCATCGCCGGCCCGCGCCGCCTCGACCGCGGCATTGAGCGCCAGCAGGTTGGTCTGGAACGAGATCTCGTCGATCATCGAGATGATGTCGGCAATCGAGGCCGAGGCCTGTTCGATCCGGCCCATCGCCGCCACTGCATCGGTGACGATCGCCCCGCCGCGCGAGGCGACGGTCTTCGCCTCGTCACCGAGCGCCGCCGCCTGGCGCGAATTGCCGGCGCTGGTCTTGATCGAGGCGGCGAGCTCCTCGGTCGTCGCTGCGGTTTCCTGCAGGCTTGCGGCCTGGGATTCGGCGCGTTCGGCGAGCTCGACGCTCTCGCTCGCCATCTTGTCGGCCGCGGCGCCGACCTTGCCCGAGATCGCGCCGACGGCGCTGATCATCTGCGCCATCGTCTCGATCAGCTCGTTGATGCCGCCGCAGAGGACGGCGACCTCGCCCTCCTTGCCGGCCATGTCGATGCGCGGGGTCAGGTCCTTGTCCTTGGCCCGGCCGATCACGCTCTGCGCCTCGCCCACCGCCTTGGCGAGCTGGCGCGCCGCCTTCTGCTCGGTGATGTCGGTGGCGTATTTCACCACCTTGGTCGGCCGCCCCTTGGCGTCCATGATCGGGTTGTAGCTCGCCTGGATCCAGACTTCGCGGCCGGCCTTGCCGAAGCGCTGGTACTGGCCGGAATCGTACTCGCCGCGGCCGAGCTTCTCCCAGAAGGCGCGGTATTCCGCCGAGCTGCGATAGGCCGCGTCGCAGAACATGGAATGATGCTTGCCCTTGATCTCGTCGAGCGAATACCCCGTGACGGCAAGGAAGTTCTCGTTGGCGTCGAGGATATGGCCGTCGAGCGTGAACTCGATCACTGCCATCGCCTTGCGGATCGCCGAGACCTGCCCGCCCATGTCGGCTTCGCGGTTCTTCTGGTCGGTGATAACGGTCGCGAACTTGACGACCTTGACCGGCTTGCCGCTGGAGTTGAGGACAGGGTTGTAGCTCGCTTCGATCCAGAGCTCGCGGCCATCGGCGCCGACGCGCAGGAACTGCCGCGCCTCGTATTCGCCGCGCGCCAGCCGCGCCCAGAAGTCCTTGTATTCGGCGCTCGCCGCTTCTTCCTTGGTTACGAAGATGCTGTGATGGCGCCCGCGTACCTGATCGAGCGTATAGCCCATCGCCTTGAGGAAGTTCTCGTTGGCGTCGAGGATCGTACCATCGAGCGCGAAGCCGATCACCGCCGTCGAGCGGTTCAGCGCCGCCATTTCCGCCGCGAGGTCGCGGCGCGAGGCGCCGCTCCTGAAAGGATTGAGCCGCATGCCTCTTGCCCCCATTAGAACAGGTCAAGAATGCAATTAATTCGTTTACGGACTGATAATGACAGCGCGAATGCTTGATACGGCAGCGCTGGAGCCTGACGAAAACGCTTGCACCTGCGCTGGCCCCCAAGGCAAGAGCTTTCGTGTGTATGCAAATGAGACAGTAACATGCAGATTGTATGGAAGATTAAGCCTCGATATCCAGGACGCGCGGCGGTGGCTGCCGGGAATACTGACCGGCTGGACTAGTAGCGCGGCACTCGATCGTTCATGAGCAGTACGTCACACTCGTAAAAAGTGTATTTTTATACGACACAACCATCGAGAAGTTCGCTCGCCTGGGTTGAATTGACCTGAGCCAGAGTGCTTTTGGTCAGAACGACAATGTCACTCCCGCCGCATCGCGACGCGCGCGGGAATGATGGTTCCGCCCAGCAGGCGACGTCTCTAACGGCGCAGCCGCGACCGCTCTGCCTCGACCATAGCCTTCACGGCTGCCGTTGCCAGCGCCAGCTTCTCCGGATCGCGCGAGCGGACGACGATATTGGTGTCCGGCCCGGTTTCCGACCAGAACGGGTAGGAGCCTATCGAGCAGTCGGGATGGGCTTTGGCGATCTCGGCGAGCGGCGTGCCGATATCGCCCTCGCGCAGGCCCGCCTGCACCGTCTCCGACAGGATCTTGGCACCGGTCTTCAAAGTCGGTCCGACGACGTCGAGCATGGCCTGCATGATCGCCGGCACGCCGGCCATGACATGGACGTTGCCGATCTTGAAGCCCGGGGCCTTCGACACCGAATTGGCGATCAGGTCGGCGCCGGCCGGAATGCGCGTCATCCGCATCCTGGCCTCGTTGAGCTGATCTTTGGGGAAGCGCTCCAGCAGCATGTCGATCGCGCGCTGGTCGTAATCGATCGGCACGCCGAAGGCGGCCGCGACCGCATCTGCCGTAATGTCGTCATGGGTCGGGCCGATGCCGCCGGTGGTGAAGACATAGGTGTAGCGCGAGCGCAGCGCGTTGAGCGCCGAGACGATCTCGTCGGTCAGGTCGGGCACGACCCGGACCTCGCGCAGCTCGATGCCGATATTGGTCAGGTACTCGGCGATGTAGCCGATGTTCTTGTCCTTGGTCCGTCCGGACAGGATCTCGTCGCCGATCACAAGGATCGCGGCGGTGATCACCGGCTGGAAGGCGGGCGATGGCTCTGCCGTCATGGGCTTTTCCTTGCTGTTTGATTTCGCCGCATGCGTGCCCCGATACGCCAGCGAGCTAAGCCGCTTGCGCACAAGTGCTCAAGCACCGCGCCAGTCGGAGCGGCCATGCGCGCGCGGCGCAGCCGCTCACGAGGTCGTGCGCTCGTAGACCAGGTTGAGCCGGGTCTGGGCGATCAGCCTGTAGCCCTTGCTTTCCAGCAGGGCCGGCAGGTCCGCCTGCCAGCGGCCGCGCGAATCCTCGACGATGATGAAGCCGGGCCAGAGCGCCTCGGGCGCATCGTGCAGGAAGGGTTCGAGGATCAGGTCCTCGGCGCCTTCGACATCGAGCTTGATCGCATCGATCCGCTCATAGCCCTCGCTCTGCACCAAAGCGAGCAGGGTCGTCGCCGGCACGCGGACCGAGTTCGCATTGCTGGAGCGCAGGATGCGCACGCTCGATTCGCCCTTGTTGGCGGGGTCGAGGAAGAGCGTCAGCTCGCCCGGCTTGTCGGCGAGCGCGCAGGCGATCGCCTTGACCGTGCCGAACGGGTTCTGGGCGATGTTGTAGGTCAGCCGCGCGAAGATGTCGGGCTGCGGCTCGATCGCGAGGATGCGCGCGCTCCGCCCCGCCCGCGCCGCGACGAACAGCGAGTAGGCGCCGATATTGGCACCGACATCGATGAAGCTGAAGCCGTCGCGGATGCGCGCGGCCAGGAGCTCGCGCTCCTGCGCATCGAAATATTGCGGCGTGAACAGCACACGCTTCTCGCAGACATTGCCCTCGGGATAGAGCCGCATCTGCGCACCGAGGGCCTCGATGTCGACAGGCTGGCCCTTGAGCCGGTTCAGCCCGAGGCGGCGCAGCGCGAAGGCGACCTTGCGTCCGAGGAAGGAGCCGGAGGCGCAGCGCGTCCAGCCGATGATGCGGGCGATGAGCCCCTGCGGCGCGAAAGTGCCGAAAGGCTGGTCCTCGACCGACCTGATCTCATTGAGTGCCATCGGCGGGCTGATACACCCCAAGCGCGGATGGCGCCAGCGGCTTCGTCGGCGATCCCGGCGGCGCATCCGCCTTGCACCGCACCCCAAACCCAATAAATAAGGAAACCAAGGAGCGGCCTTCCGGAATGACCCTGAACGAATCGATCTCGCGCGGGCGGCGCGATCCCGCCATCAAGCTGCATGGACCCGAAGCCTTCGCGGCGATGCGCAAGGCCGGGCAGCTGACCGCGCGCGGCCTCGACATGCTCGCCGGCGAGGTCAAGCCGGGTGTCACCACGCAGCGCCTCGACGACCTCGCCTTCCAGTTCGCCATGGACCACGGCGCCTACCCGGCGACACTGTTCTATCGCGGCTACACCAAGTCGATCTGCACCTCGATCAACCACGTCGTCTGTCACGGCATCCCCGACGACAAGCCGATGCGCGAGGGCGACATCATCAACATCGACTACACCCTCATCGTCGATGGCTGGCATGGCGATTCCAGCCGGATGTTTGCGGTCGGCGATATCCCGCGCAAGGCCGAGCGATTGGTCGAAATCACCTATGAGAGCCTGCTGCGCGGCATCCGCGCCACGCGCCCGGGGGCGACCACCGGCGATATCGGCTTCGCCATCCAGCGCTATGCCGAGGGCGAGCGCTGCTCGGTGGTGCGCGACTTCTGCGGGCATGGCCTCGGCCAGGTCTTCCACGACGCGCCGAACATCCTGCACTATGGCAGCCCCGGCGAAGGCGTCGAGCTCAAGCCCGGCATGCTCTTCACCATCGAGCCGATGATCAATCTCGGCAAGGCCAGCGTGAAGGTGCTCTCCGATGGCTGGACGGCGGTAACGCGCGATCGTTCGCTCTCGGCCCAGTTCGAGCATACGGTCGGCGTCACCGAGACGGGCTGCGAGATCTTCACGCTCTCGCCCGCCGGCCTCGACAACCCGCTCGCGCCGCGCCCATGAAGACCAGCGGCAACGGAAAATCAGCCCCGCTTGCCGCCGCTCCGGCCGAAGCCCCTCCGCATCATCTCGGCCATCGCGACCGCCTGCGCCAGCGCTTCCTCGACGCCGGCGATGCCGCCCTGCCCGACTACGAACTGCTAGAGCTGCTGCTCTTCCGCTCGATCCTGCGGCGCGACGTCAAGCCGCTCGCCAAGCAATTGATCCAGCACTTCGGCTCCTTCGCGGAGGTGATCGGCGCGCCGATCTCGCGGCTCACGGAGGTCAAGGGCGTCACCGAAAGCGTCGCGCTCGACCTCAAGATCGTCGAGGCAGCGCTGAAGCGCACGATGAAGGGCCAGGTCGCCAAGAAGCCGGTTCTGTCCTCTTGGTCCTCGGTGATCGATTATTGCCGCCTCGCCATGGCCTTTGCCGAGCGCGAGCAGTTCCGCATTCTCTTCCTCGACAAGAAGAACGCACTGATCGCCGACGAGGTGCAGCAGACCGGCACGGTCGACCACACCCCGGTCTATCCGCGCGAGGTGATGCGCCGGGCGCTGGAGCTCTCGGCGACCGCGTTGATCCTGGTGCATAACCACCCCTCCGGCGACCCGACCCCGTCCGGCGCCGACATGCGCATGACCCGCGAGCTGGTCGATATCGCCAAGCCTCTCGGCATCGCCATCCACGACCACATCATCGTCGGCCGCGACGGTCATGCCAGCTTCAAGGGCCTGGGGCTGATCTGAGGCTGCCCAAGCGCAGCACGCCGGGACTGGCGCGGCCGGTCACGTCTCCCGCATGACGATGCCGAACCCGGCCAGCCGCCGCATCAGATGGCCGGTTTCGACCAGCGTCTCCGGCAGATGCAGCCCCGAGGTCGGCCGCGGCTTGCCGGCCAATCCGAGCAGGCCCTCGATCACCACGGCGATGCCCTTGGCGCTCAGAGCGGCGTAGCCGTCTGGATCGACCAGCTCCCACCGGAAGCGCCCTTCCCGGCCGTCCTTGCGCAATCCGGTGATCTCGATGATCACCTCATGCGAGGGCTTCTCGCCACGCAAGGTGCTCGCCGTCTGCCCCTCGGCGAAATCGACGCGAACGCTCTTGGCCGCGCTCGCCGACAGGCTGAAGACGTCGACTAGGCCGACCGTCGCGCCCTGATGCGCGCGGCCGTCGATACCGGTAAAGCTGCGCTCGGTTTGCGGCGCGGCGATCCAGCGCCACAGCCCTTCCGATCTGACGAGAGGCGCTGGGCCGATCGCGCCGATCCGCTCCATGTCCACCTGCGAGGCCAGCCCCAGCGGATCGGCCGGATCGAAGACGAGGCCGACCTCGATCGCCTCGATGCGCTCGAAATCGGAAGCGGCGTGCAGTGCCGCGAGGGCTGGCACCGAGCCCATGCTGTGTCCGAGCAGGACGACCGGCGCAGCGCCCGGCTGGCGGATGAAGCCGGCGATCGCAGGGCCGATTTCGAAGACGCCGTCCGAGAGCGCGATATAGGCCGCGCCCTGCGCGGCGGCCCAGTTCTGCGTGCGCAGCGACAGATCGCGCACCGCCGTCAGCACGACCGCCGGCTTGAGATCAGCCGGCAGGCCGAGATCGTCGCGTTCGAGATCGAGCGGAGCGCTGATTGCGTGACCAAGCTCTGCTGCCAGCGCTTCCGCCTTCGCTGTGTCGCGCCCGGCAATCACCAGCGGCATTTCAGGATGAAGCTGACGCAGGGCGCGGGCCGTACGTGAGCCGACGCTGCCATAGCCGCCCAGGATGAGGACGGGGCCGAAAACGACTTCAGCCATTGGCGTTGCGCTCCGTGAAGACCGCGCCGAATTCCTTCATCCGGGCGAGGTAATAGGCAGGCTCGATGATGCTGTCGGGGAAGTAGAGGCCGGGCTTCAACGCCTCGCCGCCGGCCAGCCCGAGCGCGCGTTCGGTTGCGAGCGCGACGCCGAGCGCCGTCAGCGGCGCCTGGCCCTGCGGATGCACGACCTCATAGGTCCGGGCGCCGCGCTCGCCGGAGTACAGCACGCCCTCGATCGTGATCACGCTCTCGGTCGAGAACGGCCCGCCGGCCCGGCGGCTGGCCGAAACGTCGAAGGCCAGATCGAAGCGGATATCCTTGGCGTCGGTCGCGGTGGCGAGGCTGAGTACATCGAGCGGACCATAGGCCGTGGCCGGCAGCTCGACGCCGTCGACGCTGCGATAGCGCGCCTCGGCCTCCTCGCCCGCGATCCAGGCGAATCGGCCAGCCTTCAGCGTCAACGTCGCCGAGCCCGACTGCGTGATGCGTTCGTAATCGGCCAGCGCCGCCTGCCCGCCCATATCATGCTCGTCGAGCAGCACGCCGACGTGAATCCGATTGATCGAACGGAACGCCTTGGCGTACTCCAGCGCCGGAAACAGCGCCGCGCCAGCCAGCCACTGGCTGGCGAGCACGACCGGCGCCGCCTGCGGCTGATGGATGAAGCCGGCGGCCTCGATGCCGATCTCGAAGGCGCCGCTTGAGACGCTGAGATGCGGGATGCCCTGGCGCTGGGCGAAACGCAGCGCATTGCTCCAGTCGTCCTTGACGAAGACGATGATGGCGCTGAAGCGGCCGCTCTCCGGCAGGCCGAGATCGGGCTTGGAGAGATCGGCGGCAAGCGCCTCGACGCCGAGCTTCTCGGCGACGGCCTGCGCCTTGACGAGGTCGCGACCGGCGATCGTGACTGGCAGGCCGGGATGCAGACGGCGGATCGCCGCAGCGGTCTGCGCGCCGACGACGCCGGAACCGCCGATGATGAGGACTGGATTTTGGATATTGGGCACAGGAGGCCTCCGTCACGGAGCCAACGCCGAAGCGCCAGCTTTATTACTAGAAGTAACTTACTATAAGTAGGAATGCAATTTCCCTCTTGTCAAGCGCGCCTTCGCCGGGATTCTTGAATCGCCATGCCAGAGCCCTTCGCCGTCGCCTCAAGCCGCAAGCTGCCGAAGCAGGAACGCCGCGAGCAGCTGCTCGATTGCGCCCAGGAGATGGTGCGCGAAGAGGGCACCGATGCGCTGACGCTGGCACGGGTGGCCGAACGCGCGGGCGTCACCAAGCCTGTCGCTTACGATCATTTCGGCACGCGCGAGGCGCTGATGGCCGAACTCTTCCGGCGCATCGACGATCGGCAGACCGCCATTCTGGTGGAGACGCTGAAGGCGACCGCAGACGAGCTCGGTGCCGTGGCCGCGACGATCGCCGCGGCCTATATGAGCTGCGCCCGCGAGGTCGGCACCGAATGGTACGCGCTCTCGGCCGCATTGAGAGGCAGCGAGACGATGGAGGCGGTGCAGCGCGAGCTCACCGCCCGCTATGTCGGGATCTGGCAGGGCGCTTTTGCCCGGTGTGCAGGCCACCTTCCCGCTGACGAGTTGCAGCTGCGCTGCGTCGGCATCCTCGGCGCAGGCGAGGCGATCTCGATCGAGCTGCTACGCGGCCATGTCACCGAAGCACGGGCCGCGGCGACGCTGGCGACCCTGATCGCGGCGACCATCGGCGCGCCGGCCGCTGCTGCGGCGAGCTGACCTCTGCCCAAGAAAGAGGCAAGTCTAGCCAAAGTGCTTGGCAAAGGACCCCTTTCCGAACGCGAGCGAATACGCATAGGCTAGCCGAAACAGGGGAAGACGGCTGCATGGTCGCATTCGACGAGATGACCGGGGGAGAAGGCGGCCTGCGGGCGGCCTATGGCGAGCTCGATCGCTGGCTGAAGGAGGCGCCACCCGAGATGCTGGCGCTGCGCCGCTCACAGGCCGAGCTGTTCTTCCGCCGGATCGGCATAACCTTCGCCGTCTACGGCGACGAGGAATCGACCGAGCGCCTGATCCCCTTCGACATCATCCCGCGCGTGCTGACCAAGCCGGAATGGACAAAGCTGGAAAAGGGCCTGCGCCAGCGCGTAACCGCGCTCAACATGTTCCTGGCCGATGTCTACGGGAAGAAGGAGTGCCTGAAGGCGGGGATCATCCCGCCGGAGCTGGTCTATCGCAACGCCTGCTACCAGCTGCAGATGGTCGATTTCCAGGTGCCGCACGGCATCTACTGCCACATCGCCGGCATCGACATCGTCCGCGTCGACGCCGACACCTTCTATGTGCTCGAGGACAATGCCCGCACGCCGTCGGGCGTCTCCTACATGATGGAGAACCGCGAGGTGATGCTGCGGCTCTTCCCGGAGCTGTTCGCCACCCACCGCGTCGCGCCGGTCGACAATTACCCCGACCAGCTGCTGGCGACCTTGCGCTCGGTCGCCCCGCACTCGGCCTCCTCCGATCCGACGATCTGCCTCTTGACCCCCGGCCAGTACAATTCGGCCTTCTACGAGCACTCCTTCCTGGCCGACAAGCTCGGCGTCGAGCTGGTCGAGGGCTCGGACCTGCTGGTCAAGGACGACGTCGTCTACATGCGCACGACGCAGGGGCCGAAGCGCGTCGACGTAATCTACCGCCGCATCGACGACGACTTCATCGATCCGCTTGTCTTCCGCAGCGACTCGGTGCTCGGCGTGCCCGGCATCATCGGCGCCTACAAGGCCGGCAACGTCACGCTCGCCAACGCGGTCGGCACCGGCGTCGCCGACGACAAGGCCGTCTACAGCTACATGCCGGAGATCGTGAAGTTCTTCACCGGCGAGGAGCCGATCCTGAAGAACGTGCCGACCTACCGCTGCCGTGAGCGCGAGGCCAACGCCTATGTGCTCGACAATCTCGACAAGCTGGTCGTCAAGGAGGTCAACGGCTCCGGCGGCTACGGCATGCTGGTCGGCCCGCATGCCAGCAAGCAGCAGATCGAGACCTTCCGCAAGAAGCTGAAGGCGCAGCCCGAGGGCTTCATAGCCCAGCCGACGCTGGCGCTCTCGACCTGCCCGACCTTCGTCGCCTCGGGCGTTGCGCCGCGCCATGTCGATCTGCGACCCTATGTGCTGTCGGGAGCCAACGGCATTTCCTGCGTCCCGGGCGGGCTGACCCGCGTCGCGCTCAAGGAGGGCTCGCTCGTGGTCAATTCCAGCCAGGGCGGCGGCACAAAGGACACATGGGTTCTCGATGCATGAGCGAACGGGAGCGACCTCGATCCAACCTGCCCCCGACGCCAGGCGCTCGCGCGAACTACATCACGCCAAGAGACCGGACCTGATCATGCTTTCCCGTACCGCCGACAGCCTCTACTGGGTCTCGCGCTATGTCGAACGGGCCGAATACCTCGCCCGCATCCTCGACGCCACGACCCGCCTGACCAACCTCCCCTCCGCCTATGGCGGCGCCGGCACCGAATGGCAGAGCGCCGTCGCCACAGCCGGCTGCGAGGATACCTTCGCCAAGGCCTATGGCGAGGCGAACGAGCGCAATGTCTGCGATTTCCTGAGCTTCAATCCGGACAATCCCACCTCGATCCGCAACTGCTTCGCCCTCGCCCGCTCCAACGCCCGCGCAGTCCGCACCGCGCTGACCTCGGAGATGTGGGACGCGCTCAACGGCGCCTGGCTCGAACTGCAGCGCTTCGAGCGCAAGCGCATGGACCGCGAGGAGTTCGCCCGCTTCCTCGACTGGGTGAAGAACGTTTCACTGACCTTCGACGGCTCGGCCTACCGCACCATGCTGCGCGACGACGGCTACTGGTTCTCGCGGCTCGGCGTCAATGTCGAGCGCGCCGATAACACTGCCCGCATCCTCGACGTGAAATACCATGTGCTGCTGCCGGAGACCGAGCAGGTCGGCGGATCGCTGGATTATTTCCAGTGGACGACGATGCTGCGCGAGGTCTCGGCGCTCACAGCCTATCACTGGGTTTATCGCCAGGCGGTAAAACCCGTGCTGATCGCCGACCTCCTGATCCTCAACCGGCGCATGCCGCGCTCGCTGGCGAGCTGCTATGAGAACATCTCGCGCTTCCTCGACCAGATCGGCGACGCCTACAACCGGCACGGTCCGGCCCAGCGCCAGGCGCGCAAGACCCTGACCAATCTCGCCAACACGCCGATCGAAGCAGTGTTCCAGCGCGGGCTGCACGAGTTCATCGAGGACTTCATCACCGAGAACAACCGCCTCGGAAACGTCATTGTCGAACAATACCTGCAATAAGAGTCTCTAACAGAATCTGAGCAGGTCTGGATGGGTCTTGGAGGAGCCGAATGCCAGGAGGAACGCGCAGCCGATATCCTTCGATATCGGCAAGTCGGTCCGACGCCGCAGGCGGCCCTCCAAGGCCCACCTCCGGCGCCGGGAATTCGCCCGCCCGCGGCGTCGCGTCGCTTGCCGATACCAACGGTATCGGCTTCACGCCGCTCCTGGCGGATCGGACGAATTGCCGACGTCCAGACCTGCTCAGATTCTGTTAGAGGCTCTTAGAGCTTCCCTTCCGCGCTCGAATTTGGATTCCTCACCGCATGCGGATCCGGATCTCCCACAGCATCGCGTATTCCTATGCCGAGCCGGTGCGCCAGCTCAGGCAGGTTCTGCGGCTGACCCCGCGCGACCATGACGGTCAGCATGTCATGTCATGGCGCATAGCGCCCAATATCGATGGGCGCCTGCATGCCGGACAGGACCCGTTCGGTAACATCACCCACGACTTCTCGGCCGAAGGATCGATCGACGACTACACGATCGAGATCAACGGCTTGGTCGAGACCGTCGACCTTGCCGGCGTGGTCCGCGGCGTGACCGAGAAGGTGCCGCCGGACGTGTTCATGCGCGACACCCACCTGACGCAAGGCAGCGAGGCTTTGCGTGCACTCGCCGACAAGGCTGCCAGTCGCGACGGCAGCGACCTCACCAAGCTGCACGCCCTGATGGAGACGATCAACACCGAGATCCGTTGCGTGCCGACCGCCGACCATCTCGGCATCGGCGCCGCCGCCTGCGTCGAGGCCGGCGAAGGCATCCCGCAGGACGTCGCACATGTCTTCATGACCTGCGCCCGCCTGCTCGGCGCACCGGCGCGTTATGTCTCCGGCTATGTTGCGGCCTCCGACACCCTGCCTCACGCCGACGGCGCCCATGCCTGGGCCGAGGCCTGGCTGCCGGATTACGGCTGGATCGGTTTCGATGCCGCCAATGGACTCTGCCCGATCGACACCCATGTTCGCGTCGCCGCCGGGCTCGACTTCGCCGACGCCGCCCCGGTCCGCGGCACCCGTACGGGCGGTCAGGGCGAGAGCCTCCTGATCGAGGTCAGCGCCCAGGCAGCCAAGCCCCGTTTCCAGGGGCAGTAGCGGCACCACCGCATTGCCGCTGTCATGACGGCCTGATACCCAGCCTCTCGCGTGCCATGTCGGCGCGCTGCGGAGATCATCGTGACCTATTGCGCCGGTATCCTCGTCCAGGACGGGCTCGTGATGATCGCCGACACCCGCACCAATGCCGGGCTCGACGACATCTCGACCTTCCGCAAGCTGCACGTCTTCTCCTGGCCGGGCGAGCGGACGATGGCGCTCGCCACCGCCGGCAACCTCTCGCTCACGCAGTCGATCGTCAGCCTGCTCCATGAAGGCATTCCCAATCCGGAGACGGGCGAGGCCGAGACGCTGCAGAACGCGCCCTCGATGTTCCGTGCCGCACAGCTCGTCGGCCGCGCCGTGCGCATCGTGCGCGAGACCGATGGCGAGGCGCTGCGCGAGGCCGGTCTCAAATACGACATGTCGCTGCTGTTCGGCGGCCAGATCGTCGGCCAGCCGATGCGGCTCTTCATGGTCTATTCGGCCGGAAACTTCATCGAATGCGGCATGGACGCGCCCTTCCTGCAGATCGGCGAGCACAAATACGGCAAGCCGATCCTCGACCGCGCCGTCACCTTCAGGTCGCATCTCTACGACGCGCTCAAGGTCGGGCTGATCTCGATGGATTCGACCATGCGCTCCAATCTCGGCGTCGGCTTGCCGATCGATATCATCGTGCTCAGGCGCGATGCTGCAGCGCCTGAGCTGAACCGCCGCATCGAGGCCGGCGAGCCCTATTTCCATGATCTGCGCGAGCGCTGGTCGGCGGCTCTACGCGCCGCCCATATGGCGATCCCGCGCCCGCCCTACGAGCCGACCGGCGAATAGTCTCGGCGCGGCGATTTCGGCTGAAGAATCCGCAGCTTCGCTGATTTCTCGGCGATTCTGGAAACCGGATAGCAAGATTCCCCTGCCAAGGTCCGCTGTCAGCGTGCCGCTACAGGTCTGAGTCTTGCCGACGAACGTTAAGATGACGAACACCGAATCGTCGGCACGCATGCTGACACGCACGCTGGCGACCTTGGCCGGTGCGTTCGCGCTGGTTCTGGCGGCGGTACTCGGCGTGATGTCGGCCATGGTGAACGACACCAACCAGCTCGAAGCGACCCGCCAGCGCGACCGTGTCGAGACGGCACTGGCGACGCAGGTGCGCCTGCGCCAGCTGCGCTTCGAAAATCTGCAGGCCGCGGGCGTGCTGCAGCCGATCCTCAACAGCCTCCTGCCGAGCGTCACACTGCAATGGGCCTTCGCCCAGGTCAGCAATCGCTTCCTCGATTTCGACGGCACCTATCTGGTGACCGCCTCCGGCCGCATCCTCGCCGGCGTCCAACATGGCGAAACCGCAACCCAGGCCGACTACGACGCCCTGGTCCGGATCAGGCCGGACCTGCCTGGCGGCACGGCTCAGACGGAACCACACGGCATCGGCGAAGGTCCGGTCACGGCCAGGCTGATCCAGAACGGCCCCGACACCATCGGCGTCATGACCGCCGACCTGCGCAAGGGCGAGCAGACCGGCCGTCCCCAGTTTCCCGAAGCGGCAGCCTTCATCGTCGGCTATCGCAAGGTGACGCAGGCCCAGCTCAACGAGATCGGCCTGCGCTATCGCCTCCCCCAGCTGGCAGTCGTGACCGAACGCCCCGTCAACCCGCTGGGACGGCGCGACATCGCCTCGCCCGACGGCTCCGTCAACGCCTGGCTGAGCTGGACGCCGGAGCGGCCGGGCGATGCGATGATCCACCAGTTCGCCTGGGCGCTCGGCGCGGTCGTCCTGCTGTTCGTCGCTCTGTTCGCCTATGTCTTCCATCGCCTGCGGAGCGCCGCCCAGCAGATCGCCGCACGCGAGAGCCAGATCCATCGCCTCGCCGGCCAGGACGAACTCTCCGGCCTGCCCAACCGCCGCACCTTCGACCTCCGGCTCGACCAGGAGATCGCCCAGCTTGGTCGGACCAAGAGCGGGCTTGCCGTACTGCTGCTCGACCTCGATCGCTTCAAGGCCGTGAACGACACCTACGGCCACAATGCCGGCGACGAGCTGATCCGTCAGGCCGCCAAGCGCCTGACCACCGTCCTGCGGCTGGGCGACACGGTCGCTCGCCTCGGCGGCGACGAGTTCGGCATCATCCAGACCCATATGGAGGCGCCGAACGCCAGTGCCGTGCTCGGCCAGCGCATCCTCGACGCGCTGACGGAGCCTTTCGAGATCGGCGGCGTCGCCGTCAGCATCGGCTGCTCGATCGGCATCGCCCATGCACCGCGCGACGGCGCAGACCGCAGCACGCTGCTGCGCCTTGCCGACACCGCGCTCTATCAGGCCAAGAACGAAGGCCGGAACCGCTACTCCTTCTTCGAGCCGCAGATGAACCGGGCGCTGCATCTCAAGCGCATGGTCGAAGAGGATCTGCGCAACGCCATCGCCCGCGACCAGCTGCTGCTGCACTACCAGCCGCAGGTCTCGATCGACGGCTCCAGCATCGTCGGTGTCGAGGCGCTGGTGCGCTGGCCGCATCCCGAGCACGGGATGATCCCGCCGTCCGAGTTCATCGGCATCGCCGAGGAGCGCGGCCTGATCGTGCCGCTCAGCGAATGGGTGCTGCGCCGCGCCTGCGAGCAGGCCCGGCAATGGCCCGGCATCAAGCTGGCCGTCAACGTCTCGCCGATTCAGTTCCGCCACAAGGACTTCGTCGCGAGCGTGATCCGCGTCCTCGAGGAAACCGGCTTCGACCCCGAGCGGCTCGAGCTGGAGCTGACCGAGGGCGTCGTGGTCGAGGATGCCGATGCTGCCGAAGCCGCGATGATGGACCTGCGTGCCCATGGCGTCAGCCTGGCGCTCGACGATTTCGGCACCGGCTATTCGAGCCTGATCTATCTGCGCCGCTTCGCCTTCGACAAGATCAAGATCGACCGCTCCTTCCTCGAATACATGGAGGCGACCGGCGAATCGGCGATCCTCGTCCATTCGGTCGTGCATCTCGGCCGGGCGCTCGGCCTACGGGTCTGCGCCGAGGGCGTCGAGACGGCCGAGCAGCACCGTTTCCTGCAGGCGATCGGCTGCCACGAATTGCAGGGCTTCCTGTTCTCCAAGGGCGTGCCGCCCGAGGAGATCGACCGCCTGCTGACACTCGACCGGCCGTTCGAGCAGGCGCTCGCAGCCTGAGCGAGACGCTTAGAAGAAGCTCGCCAGCCAGCTCACCAGCGCATAGGCGAAGCCCGCCGACAAAGCGAGGCCGATCGCGCCGACCACGGCCCCGGCAATGATCAGCACGCCGTCACGCTCGACCAGACCGAGCCCGACCAGGCAGACCGCGAGCCCGAGCGGGATCTGGCCGATGAAGGGCGCGGCCACGATCAGCCCAAGCGCCAGGAACAGCAGCACCGCGCCGAGCACCGGCAGCGCGAAAGGGCCGCCGAGCATGGTCAGCCGCGGCTTCGAGAAACGCTCGAGCCGGATCAGCGGCGGCAAGGCGCGTCCGACGGCGCGCGCGAGGTCCGTCTGGGCAATGCTGCGGTTCAGCAGCCGTTGCGGCAACCAGGGCGTCGCCCGCGCCATCAGCATCTGCGCGGCGACGAAGGCGAGCACCAGGCCGCAGACCAGCGGGATCGGCGGCGGCATCGGCAGGCAGTTCGGCAGGCCGAGCAGCACGACGAGCAGCGCATAGGCCCGGTCGCGCAGCGCCGCGACGATGTCGCGGATGGCCACGCGCGGACCCGGCAGATGGGTCAGCGCGATCAGCAACCCGGAAGTGCGCAAAGGGGAGGACAAGCAGGCTCGCCAGGCGATGAGCAGGGCCTGCGGCCTAGCATGCCCCGCGCCAGGCCAACAACCCCACCGGCTGCATGCCCGTCAGTGCAAGGTCAGTACGCCGTTCACATTGACGATCTCGGCCGGGCGGATGAGCTGCGAATGCGCCACCGTGATCGAATGCAGCGGCCCGTCGAGCTCGCGCCGCCAGAAATCGAGGAACCGGTGCAGTTCCGGAAAACGCGGGGCGAGGTCGTAGTCCTGCCAGACATAGGTCTGGAGGAAGTCGGGGTGGTCGGGCATCCGGTAGAGAATCTTGGCGGTCGTCAGCCCGTAACCCGCCAACTGGCGAAGGAAAGCCTGCGAAACCATGACCTATACCCTCCTTGACCCAGGAAGACGATGAGCCGGCTGCCATCAGGCTGCGCCGTGATGGTTAACAAACACTTGCAGGAATTCTGCCAACTGCCACACTCATGACGTGTATTGGCGCCGTCTGAGTATGCGACGGAAGGGGCGTGGGCGTGGCGTTGGGGGTCGCGAAGCATTCGGGCGTGCTCGCCCGCGCCATTGGCGCGGCGGTTGCGCTCGCCTCATCGCCCTTGAAAGCCGATCCGGCGCTGATGGAGCGCAGCCCGCTCTCGCTGGCGATCTTCGGCTCGCTCGAAGCCGACGCCAGCAAGACCTACGGCTCCGTCGGGCTGAAATGGGCGTTTGGCAACAGCGGCGGGCTCGATGCCAGCGGCTTCCGCCTCGGCCTGAAATGGGGCGAAAGCGTCGAGCCGGCCCAGCGCAAGCCGACGCAGGGTCGCCTCTACAAGACCGAGTTCAGCGCCCTGCTCGGCTATGAATGGCGGATCGACGACACGTTTTTGTCGTTCTCGGCCGGTCCCGAGATCGAGGCGCGCTACAGCGAGAACCGCGGCGGGCGCAGCCTCGAGCAACGCGGCATGTTGCGCCTGCAGGCCGACCTCTGGTCGAAACTCGCCGAGAACTGGCTCGTGCAGGCCAATGCCTATGCGATCCCCGGCGACCGCAGCCGCTATTGGGCGCGCCTGGCCGGGGGCTGGCGGCTGATGGATGAGCTCTATTTCGGCCCCGAGATAGAGGGCTACCGCGAGCGCGACTATCACAAGCTCCGGCTCGGGCTGCATCTCACTGGCCTGCAGCTCTTCGGCCTCGACTGGCGCCTCGCCAGTGGCGTCCAGAAGACGCGCGACGACAAGGCCGGCGCCTATATCACGCTCGGGCTGCTCTGGAAGCGGTGAGCCCTCAGCGCGGCCCCTGCCCCGTCAGAGCCTGCAGCGCTTCGGGCGTATCGATGTCGAGCGCGATGGCGGGATCGTCGAGCGCGATCTCCTCGACCGCGTCGCCGGCGGCATCGAGCAGGCGGCGTGCACCCTGATCGCCATCGAGCTTGGAGACCTCCGGGAAGAGCTTTCGCGCCAGCAGCACCGGGTTGCCGCGCTGGCCGAGCAGCGTCGGCGCCACGGCAAGCGCATCGGCACGGTCGGCGAAGGCCTGGGCCAGCCGGTCGATCACCCCGGCGGTGACGTTCGGCATGTCGCCGAGCGAGACGACGACGCCGGGCACATCCTTCGGCAGCGCCGCGAGCCCGGCCTTGAGCGAGCCGGCGAGTCCGTCGGCGAAGGACGGATTGTGCACGAGGGTGACGTCGAGCCCGGCGAGCGCTGCACGGACCTCGTCCTGCTGATGACCGGTGACAACGATGACCGGCGCGGCGCGCGAGGCGAGCTGGGCCTCGACGGCATGGCGCACCAGCGGCTTGCCACGCACCTCCTGCAGCAGCTTGTTGCCGCCGCCCATCCGGGTCGAGCGCCCGGCCGCCAGCACGATACCCGCGATCGGAGCCACCTCGCCCCGGCCGGGCGCGCGCGGCTGCGGCCGCGAGACGATCTCCATCAAGAGCCCGCCGACGCCCATCTTCTGGATCTCGGCGCGCGTTACCGGCACCTTGGCGAGGCAGCGCTGCAGCACCCAGTCGAAGCCGTTCTCCTTGGGCGAGCGGGCACAACCCGGCGCGCCGATCACCGGCTTGCCGTCGAGTTCGCCCAGCATCAGCAGGTTGCCGGGATCGACCGGCATGCCGAGATGCTCGACCGTGCCGCCCGCTTCGACCAGCGCCTTCGGCACGACGTCGCGCCGGTCGGTGATGGCGGAAGCGCCGAAGACGACGACGAGATCGGCCGGCCCGGCCACCGCCTCGCGGATAGCCTGCGCCAGCGGCGGGCTTTCATGCGGGACGCGGGCGTCGCGTTCGATCGTGGCGCTGGCCGGCTCCAGCCGCTCGGCGATGGTCCGCAGCGTCTTGTCGACCACACTGGTCTTGAGGCCCGGCAGCAGCGTCGAGATCACCGCGACCGATGTCAGTTTGTATTCGGCGATCGCGATCGGCTTGGCGGCGCCGAGCCGTTCGAGCGCCTCGGCGATCCGCTTCTCCGGCACGGCATAGGGGATGATCTTGACCGTGCCGACCATCTCCCCGGCAACCACCGGCTTCAGCGCCGGCAGGGTCGCGACCGTGATCGCCTCGTCGACGGCGTTGAGCGCATCGATCACGCCCGCATCGATCTGCAGCACGCCCGGCGCAGCTGCGAACAGGTTGACCCGGCCGGTGAACGGCGCCTCGGTCACCACCGCCCGGCCGGCCAGCGCCCGCGCCAGTTGTTCTGCGGCCGCGTTCTCGTCGATGTCGCCGGTTTCGAGCTGCACCGCGACGACCTCGGTCAGGCCGGCGGCGGCGAGCTTGCGCACATCCTCCTCGCCGATCGTCGCGCCCTTGCGCACGATCGCCTCACCGGCGCGCACCGTATGGGCCGCGACCGCGCCGGCGGCCTCGGCGATAGGGATGGGACCGAACTTCATCGCACTATCATCCTCAAAGTCCGTCCTCCGCCCGCCCTCTCAGGTCGTCCCGGGCGACCGCAGGGAGACCCGGAATCCATTCCGGAGCCTTTCCGAAAGAGGTTCCGGAATGGGTCCCGGATCTCCGCTGCGCTCCGTGCGGGACGGCTCGCGAATGAACCCGGGGAACAGCCAAGTCCCTACATTCAAACCGGCTTGCGGCGCGGGCCACGCAGGGCCTGCACGATCTCGCCGAGGATCGCGAGCGCGATCTCGGCCGGCGAGACCGCGCCGATGTCGAGCCCGATCGGCGCATGGATGCGTTCCACATCGGCCTCGCCGAAGCCGGCCGCGGCGAGCCGCTCCAGCCGCTTGCCGTGCGTCTTCCGGCTGCCGAGCGCGCCGATATAGAAGCAGCTCGAGCGCAGCGCCGCCTGCAAGGCGGGATCGTCGATCTTGGGGTCATGCGTCAGCGCGACAAAGGCGGTATAGCCGTCGAACGGCACGCTCTGCAGCGCTTCCTCCGGCCACTCCGCCAGCAGCGTCACGTCCGGAAAGCGCTCCTGCGTGGCGAAAGCGGTGCGCGGATCGATGACGGTGACGTCGAGATCGAGCAGCTTGGCCATCGGCGCCAGCGCCTGCGAGATATGGACCGCGCCGGTGACGACTATGCGCGGCGGTGGCGCCTGCACGGTCAGGAAATAGGCTTTGCCGTCGACCTCGACAGTGCCGCTCTTGCCGCTGCGCAACTGCTTGTCGAGCGCCTCCGCCAGTTCATCGCCGGCGAAATCGGCCTCCTTGACCAGCCGCTGCTCGCCCGAGCCGAGCTCGGTGATGAGGACCGTCGCGCGGCGGGCGGCGCGCTCGCTGTTGAGCGTGGAGAGGAGCTGGATATCCACGGCGTCAACCCCTGTCGGTGGCGAGCTTGAGGCCGAGCCCGATCATCAGCGAGCCGCCGAGCCAGCGCCCGAAGGCGAAGCCGGCGCGGCTCGCCTTCATCGTCCTCATCACCAGGCTGGCGGCCAGAACGGTGACGAGGTCGGCCGACGAGAAGGCGAAATTGACGATCGTGCCGAGGATCAGGAACTGCGCCCAGACCGGCAGCGCCGCCGTGGGATCGACGAACTGCGGCAGGAGCGCGATGAAGAACAGCGCGACCTTCGGGTTCAGCACCTCGACGATGAAGGAATCGATCAGCGCGCGCCGGACCGTCTTGGCCGGCGCGACCGCCTGCACCTCGCCGCCGAGCCTGGAGCGGATCATGCCGATGCCGAGCCAGACCAGGTAGAGCGCGCCGACGATCTTCACTGCGAGATAGAGCTCAGGCACGTGCTTGAATACGGCAGACAGGCCGAAGGCCGCGGCGACGACATGGACATAGCAGCCGAGATGGATGCCAAGCATCGCCATCAGCCCGGCCTTGCGGCCATGGGCGATGGTCTGCGCCGCCGTATAGAGCAGCGCCGGACCGGGAAAATAGGCGATCAGCAGCGTCACCGTCGCGAAGGCGAGGAGCGTTTCCCAGGAGGCCATCGACGGTTTCCCTTAAGCCCGGACCGGCTCGACATAGACCTTGATCCGCCCACCGCAGGAGAGGCCGACCTGCCAGGCCGTCTCGTCGGCGACGCCGAATTCGAGCGTGCGCGGCCTGCCGTCGGCAATGACGTCGCCGGCTTCGGCCACGACCGCGCCCTCGACGCAGCCGCCGGAGACCGAGCCGAGGAAGTTGCCCTCGCTATCGATGACGAGATGCGAGCCGACCGGGCGCGGCGCCGAGCCCCAGGTCTCGACCACGGTGGCGAGCGCGACACCGCGCCCGGCCTTGGCCCAGGCCTCGGCGGTGGCGAGGATGTCGGTGTCGGTGCTGATCATGGCGCAACCTCGTGAAACGAGCAGATGGCCGCTTCCGTCATTGCGAGCGCAGCGAAGCAATCCAGGAGCGGCCGAGCTCTACGACTCCTGGATTGCTTCGTCGCTATGCTCCTCGCAATGACGTTGGGGCCATCGACAAAACAGATCATGCCTCAACCCGCCTTCTTCAACCACTGGCGCGGATCTGTGATCTGCCGTGCGTCGGCGGACAGCGCGGCGCAGAGATCAGCCATCGCCGCGAGATTGTGGATCGGCCGGAACTGGTCGACATGCGGCAGCATCGCCCGGATGCCGCTGGCCCGCGCCTCGAAGGCATCATAGCGCAGGAGAGGGTTGAGCCAGGTCAGTTGCCGGCAGGAGCGGTGCAGACGGTCCATCTCGAACGAAAGGTCAGGGCCGAGATGTCGTTCCAGCCCGTCGGTGAAGAGCAGCACCACCGCCCCGCCCGCCAGCACCCGGCGCGACCAGACCCGGTTGAAGGCGTGCAGCGCCGAGGCGATGCGCGTGCCGCCCTCCCAGTCCGGCGCCGCCTTGCCGGCGAGCGCCAGCGCCTCGTCCGGGTCGCGGGCGCGGAGCATGCGCGTCACATTGGTCAGCCGCGTGCCAAAGACGAAGGAATGCACGCGCCGGCGCTGCTCGGTGACAGCGTGCAGGAAATGCAGGAAGATCCGCGAATACTCCGCCATCGAGCCGGAGATGTCGACGAGCGCGACAACAGGCGGATGGACCTCGGCGCGCTCGCGGAAGGCGAGGTCGATCGAGGCGCCGCCCCCCCTGAGCGAGCGCCGGAAGGTGCGGCGCGGATCGATCCGCGCCCCGACATGGGCGGGCTGGAAGCGCCGTGTCGGCACAGCATCGTTGGGCAATCGCAGCTCGCCGATGAGCTGGCGTGCCTTGGCGATCTCGGCGGCGCTCATCTGGGCGAAGTCGCGCGATTTCAGCGTCTCGCGCTCGGAGACGGTGAGCCTGGCGCTGAGCTCGGTCAGCTCGACCGGGGGCTCCTCCTCCCGAGGCGGCGGGGTGAAGGCCTCGGCGACGCGCAAGGCGCCGGCTTCCGGCTTCTGCGGCTCGCTGTCGACCCGCGGCGTCACCGGCGACATCTGCGCCATCAATTTCTCGATCAGCCCGCGCCGGCGCCAGAATAGCCGGAAGGCCTGGTCGTAGACCGCCGAATCCTCGTGCTTCTTCACGAAGATCGCATGCAGCGCCCAATAGACGTCGTCGCGCTGCCCAAGTGCGCCATCGGCCAGCGCCTCGACTGCCTCGACCACGGCGCCCGGCCCGACGCGCAGGCCGGCACCGCGCAAAGCGCGGGCAAAATAGGCGACGTTCTCGGGCAGCTTGCCGGTCATCTCTCCACCGTCATGCTCGCCCCTGTGGCGAGCATCCACGTCTCGCATCGCCGATGAAGCACGAGCCGCCCTCTTCCTTCTCCCGGATGGGAGAAGGTGGCGCGGAGCGCCGGATGCGGGCCTGCCCTTTCCACGGAAGGCGCGGCGGCAACCGTCTTGCCCTCGTAATCGGCGGCGGTCCCCCACCCCTGCCCCTCTCCCACTCGGGAGAGGGGTTCCCCGCGCCCTTCCTGGCAGGACAGCTGCTCACGCCGCCGTCTCGGTCATGAACACCTTCTGCGCCACGACCCATTTGCCGTCGACCTTCAGGAAGGACAGAAGGTCGGTGAAATAACGCGGCGGCATCTGGCACTTGACCTTGACCAGCGCCATGGACGGCCCGACCAGATCGATCGCGAGGATATGATCGTCGCGCTCCAGCGCGGTCTCCTTCGGCGACTTGCGCCCGCGCACCGCCTCGAACCACTGCGCGCGCGGCACGACCTTGAGCTCGCCGTCGAGCGATTGGGTGAGCGCGCTGGTCGGATGAAAGACCGAGGCGAGCTTGTCGACATCGCCCTCATAGAGCCCGTCGAGATAGGTCCAGGTCGCGGCCTCGATCGCCTTGATGTCGTCGTTCATCGCTTGCTCCCGTCGTAGCGCGTCATGCTCGGCTCGTCCCGAGCACCTCGGAAACCAGTTTCATCTTGCCTGAGATTCTCGGGTCTGCGCTTCGCTTCGCCCGAGAATGACGGCGAAAGCTCATCCCCGCGCCGCCTGCTTGGCCTGGTCGAGTAGTTCCCCCACCTTAGAACCCTGCATCGCCTGGATGTCGTCCTGGTACTTCAGCAGCGCGCCGAGCGTGTCGGAGACGATGGCCGGGTCGAGCGCCACCGCGTCGAGCTCGACCAGCGCGCTCGCCCAGTCCAGCGTCTCGGCGACGCCCGGCGCCTTGAACAATTCCTCCTTGCGGATCGCCTGCACGAAGGACACGACCTGCTTGGCGAGCTTGGCGGGAGCGCCCGGCGCCTTCGCCTTCAGGATCGCGAGCTCGCGGGCAGCGTCGGGATAGCCGACCCAGTGATAGAGGCAGCGGCGCTTCAGCGCGTCATGGATCTCGCGGGTACGGTTCGAGGTCAGGATCACGATCGGCGGCTCGGCTGCCTTGATCGTGCCGAGCTCGGGGATCGTCACCTGCGCATCGGCCAGCACTTCGAGCAGGAAAGCCTCGAAGGCCTCGTCGGTGCGGTCGAGCTCGTCGATCAGCAGGATCGGCGCCCCGCCCTCCTGCGGCTCCAGCGCCTGCAGCAGCGGGCGCTTGACCAGATAGCGCTCGGAGAACAGGTCGCTCTCCAGCCGTTCGCGGTCGCCGGCGACGCCGCCGGCCTCGGCAAGGCGGATCGCCATCATTTGGCCGGCATAGTTCCACTCGTAGACGGCCGAGGCGAGGTCGAGCCCCTCATAGCATTGCAGGCGGATCAAGCGGCGCCCGAGCGCGGCGGACAGCACCTTGGCGATCTCGGTCTTGCCGGTACCGGCCTCGCCCTCGAGCAGCAGCGGCCGCTTCATCCTGAGCGCCAGGAAGAGCACGGTCGCCAGCGCCCTGTCGGAGACATAGCCCTGGGACTGCAGCAGGGACAGCGTGGCGTCGATGGAAGACGGAAGAGAGCGGCTTGCGGACATCGGCATCCAGTCTAAAAACTCATCTCGACGAGCGGCATGGCCGGACACGGGATCAGCGCGTCGACCAGGCGAACCATAGCGCGACCAGCGCCATTCCCACTGCCGCGCTTCGACGGATCGCACGCTCGCGCGACGGATGGAAGAGCAGCGCGCGCGAGGCGGAGGCACCGACCACAAGTGCGACGTGGATCACGGTTGCGATCACCACGAAGCAACCGGTGAGCAGCAGAAGCTGGTCGCGCGGTGCCGGCACCGGCAGGAACAGCGGAATCACCGCGACATAGAAGATTGCCGCCTTGGGATTGAGCAGATTGGTAACGAGGCCGCGCCGAAAGGACGGGCCGAGTTCGTCACCCGCCCCGGGCGGCGGATCGCGCCAAGCGTTATAGGCGAGCCAGAGCAGATAGGCGATGCCGGCCCAGCGCAGAGCCTGCGCAGCGAGCGGCACCTGCGCGCTGACGAAGGCGAACCCGAACGCCGCCGCCAAGCCGAGAAACGCAAGACCGAGCGCTACACCGGCAACCGCGGCAAGTCCCGCGCGCTGACCGCGCGCCAGGCTGAGCGCGACGAGATAGCCCATGTTCGGCCCGGGCGTGAGCTCGGCGATGACCGCGGTCAGCAGGAACTCCCAGAAGCGCACCCGACCTGGCCGGCGGCGCCACCTATTTCCCCGTCGCCTGCGCCACCGCCTGCTTCGCCATCACGCCGATGAGATGGGCGCGATATTCGGCATCGGCATGGATATCGCCATTGATGCCCTTGGCGGTGTGCTTGAGCCCGTCGAGCGATTTCACCGCAAAACGCGCCTTCAGCGCCGCTTCCGCCTCCGGCCAGCGGAAGACGCCGCCTTCGCCGGCGCCGATGATGGCGACAGCGACCTCGCTGCCGCGCTTGGCGACGAAGACGCCGACCAGCGCATAGCGCGAGGCCGGATTGCGGAACTTGGCATAGCCTGCCTTGGACGCGACCGGGAACGAGACCTTGATGATGATCTCACCCTCATCCAGTGCCGTCTCGTAGAGGCCGCTGAAGAACTCCTCCGCCGGCAGCTTGCGCTTGTTGGTCACCACCGTCGCGCCGAGCGCCAGCAGCGCCCCCGGATAGTCGGCCGCCGGATCGTTGTTGGCGACCGAGCCGCCGATCGTGCCGCGATGGCGCACATGTGGATCGCCGATATGGCTGGCGAGATAGGCCAGCGCCGGAATCGCCTGCTGCACCTCGGGGGATGATGCGACCTCGGCATGGGTCGTCATCGCGCCGATGACGAGGTTGCGGCCCTTGCGGGCGATGCCCTTGAGGTCGGCGCAGGACGACAGGTCGACCAGCGCGCCGGGCGAGGCCAGGCGCTGCTTCATCGTCGGCAGCAAAGTGTGGCCGCCAGCGAGCAGCTTGGCATCCTCCTTCTTGGCGAGGAGGCTGGCGGCCTGGCGCGCGGTCGCCGGGCGGTGATAGGTGAAGGCGTACATGGTCTCGTCCTTTCAGATCACTCGGCAGCCATGCGGCTGAGCGTTTTCTGCGCGGCGCGCCAGACGGCCTGCGGCGTCGCCGGCATGGCGATGTCCTCATGGCCGAGCGCGTCGGTGATGGCGTTGATGACCGCGGGCGGCGCGGCAATGGCGCCGGCCTCGCCGCACCCCTTGATGCCCAGCGGATTCGACGGGCATGGCGTGACGGTCATGCCGACCTCGAAGGACGGCAGATCGTCGGCGCGCGGCATGCAGTAGTCCATGAAGCTCGCGGTCACGAGCTGGCCTTCGGCGTTGTAGCGGGCGCCTTCGAGCAGTGCCTGGCCGACGCCCTGGGCGATGCCGCCATGGACCTGGCCCTCGACGATCATCGGATTGATGACATTGCCGAAATCGTCGACCGCGGCCCAGCGCTCGATCCTGGTGATGCCGGTGTCGGGGTCGATCTCGAGCTCGCAGATATGGACGCCGGCCGGGAAGGTGAAGTTGGTCGGGTCGTAGAACGCCCCCTCCTTCAAGCCCGGCTCGAGGTCCTGGCCGTTGAACTTGTGCGCGACATAGGCCTGCAGCGCGCAGGAACCGAAATCGAGTTTCCGGTCGGTACCCTTGACGGTGAAGTTGCCATCCTTGAAGTCGATATCGGCCTCGTCGGCCTCCAGCACATAGGCCGCGACCTTCTTGCCCTTGGCGATCACCTTGTCGATCGCCTTGAAGATCGCCGACATGCCGACCGCTCCGGAGCGCGAGCCATAGGTGCCCATGCCCATCTGCACCTTGTCGGTGTCGCCATGGACGATCGAGACATTCTCCAAGGGCACGCCGAGCCGATCGGAGACGAGCTGGGCGAAGGTCGTCTCATGGCCCTGGCCGTGGCTGTGCGAGCCGGTCAGGACCTCGATCGTGCCGACCGGATTGACCCGGACCTCGGCCGATTCCCATAAGCCGACGCCGGCCCCGAGCGAGCCGACCGCAGCCGACGGGGCGATGCCGCAAGCCTCGATATAAGCGGAGAAACCGATGCCGCGCAGCTTGCCATTGCGGGCGGAATCGCGCCGGCGCTTCGGAAAGCCTTTGTAGTCGATGATCTCCAGCGCCTTCTTCAGCGAGGCGCTGTAGTTGCCGGTGTCGTACATCATGATCACCGGCGTCTGGTGCGGGAACTTCCTGACGAAGTTATGCGTCCGGAACTTGGCCGGGTCCTTGCCGAGCTCGCGCGCCGCAACCTCGACCAGCCGCTCGACCACGAAGGTCGCTTCCGGCCGGCCGGCGCCCCTGTAGGCATCGACTGGAGCGGTGTTGGTGTAGACCGCGTCGACCTCGCAATAGATCGCCGGGATGTCGTATTGGCCCGACAGCAGCGGCGCGTAGAGATAGGTCGGCACCGAGGACGAGAAGGTCGAGAGATAGGCGCCGAGATTGGCGGTGGTGTGCACCCGCATCGCCAGCATCTTGCCGTCGCCGTCCATGGCGAGCTCGGCATGGGTGACATGGTCGCGGCCATGCGCGTCGGAGAGGAAGGCCTCGGTCCGGTCCGAGGTCCATTTCACCGGACGGCCGACCTTCTTCGCCGCCCAGACGCAGACCGTCTCCTCGGCATAGATGAAGATCTTCGAACCGAAGCCGCCGCCGACATCGGGGGCGATCACGCGCAGCTTGTTCTCCGGCGCGATGCCGATGAAGGCCGAGAGGACCAGCCGCGCCACATGCGGGTTCTGGCTCGTTGTGTAGAGCGTGAAGGCGCTCTCGCCCTGGTCGTAATCGCCGACCGCGGCGCGCGGCTCCATCGGGTTCGGCACCAGCCGGTTGTTGACGATGTCGAGCTTGGTGACGTGCTTGGCCGCCTTGAACGCGGCATCGGTCGCCCCCTTGTCGCCGAGATGCCAGTTGAACACCGTATTGTCCGGCGCCTCGGCATGGACCTGCGTCTTGGACTTCGCCGCGGTCGCGGTGTCGACCACCGCCGGCAGCACGCCGTAATCGACGATGATCGCCTCGGCCGCGTCGCGCGCCTGCGCCAGCGTCTCGGCCACCACCACCGCGACATGGTCGCCGACATAGCGGACCTTGCCCTGGGCGAGCGCCGGATGCGGGCCTGCCCTCATCGGCGAGCCGTCCTTGTTGTGGATCATCCAGCCGCAGATCAGCCCGCCGACCTTGTCGGCAGCAAGATCATCGCCGGTGAAGATGCCCAGCACGCCCGGCATCGCCGCGGCAGCTTTCGTATCGATCGCTTTCAGCGTGGCATGCGCATGCGGCGAGCGCAGGAAATAGGCGTGAGCCTGGCCCGGCCGGTTGATGTCGTCGGTATAGCGGCCCTGGCCGGTGATGAAGCGATGGTCTTCCTTGCGGCGGACAGAAGCGCCGATTCCGGTAGCGGACATGGATTCCTCCTGGCGTGACGCCTCTTATTGGGCGTTGAAGCGACTATGGCTGGATCACATCGGCGAGGCCCGCATCACGGCGCGGCCCGAGACGGCGCTTACTCGGCGGCCTGCCGCGGCGGCTCACGGTCCTTGGTCGAGCCACCCGCCATTGCCTGCGCGCCGGCGGCGATCGCCTTGACGATGTTGTGGTAGCCGGTGCAGCGGCAGATATTGCCATCGAGATCTTCGCGGATCGTCTTCTCGTCGAGGTGGTTGCCGCGCCGGTTCACGATATCGACCGCCGCCATGATCATCCCAGGCGTACAGAAGCCGCATTGCAGGCCGTGATGCTCGCGGAAGGCCTCCTGCATCGGATGCAGCGCCCCGCCATTAGCCAGCCCCTCGATCGTCGTCACCGAGGCGCCCTCGCAGGACAGCGCCAGCGTGGTGCAGGCCTTCACCGCCTTGCCGTCGAGATGCACGACGCAGGCGCCGCACTGGCTGGTGTCGCAGCCGACATGCGTTCCGGTCAGCCGGAGATTTTCTCTGAGGAACTGCACCAGGAGGGTGCGCGGATCGACAGTCGCGGTGACGGCTTTGCCGTTCACCGTCATGGACAGATTGGCCATGGGGCACTCCTCCGAAAGCCTGTTTTCTGAACGGCCCACGACATCTCGAAGACCGCACGATCCATGCGCCGGCCCGTCACGGGCCGGCGGAGAATTTCCTTGGAACAACTTCAAAAACCAATGTGGACCCGGGATTTTCCGCGGTCAAGCGCACCGCCATTCCGGAAGCCTGCTGTTTTGGCGATGTTTTTGCATGGTTTTGACGAAGGACACCTGAACAGCCGCTTCGCGATGCACCATCGCGGCGTCATCCCCTTTGCCGATTCTTAACCACGCCCATGCAACCTCGTGGACTGGAATGACGATCTCCGATCGTCGCGCTCATGGATGGCGCGGTTGGCCTCGATCCTCGAACACGTCCAGCGTCGCCTCAAGGCGATCGGCTATGACGAGCGCCAGCGGCAGCGCCTGCGCCGCTATCGCGCGATTGTCGAGCGGGTCATCACCGAGGTCGTCGAGCAGGATTTCGCGCGCGCCTTCGCCATCCATCCGATGCTGAAGCTCGCGGTCGAGCCGGCCGCCACCGAGCTCTACGCCGCCGAAGCCGACCACTTCCGCCTGCTCTTCGACGGCGATTTCGACCAGCGCTATTGCGATTCGCTCGAGCGGCTCACCATTCTCGAGCGGCACGGCCAGGTCGGCGCCCGTGCCCGCGCCTCGATCGCCTTCACCCTATTCCGGATCTTCCTGCAGGAGAGCCGCACGCGCCTCGTCTTCTCGCGGCGCGACATCCCGCACGACCTCTTCATCATCGAGCGGGTGCTGACCTACGACGTCAACACCGCCATGTCGCTCGACCGCGAATTCGAGGCGGCGGAGGCCCGCCGCCGCGGCGTCGCGCTCGACGAGGTCGCCGCGACGCTGACCTCGCGGATCGGCCAGCTCGACGGCGCGATCAGCAAGGCGGTCGATCTCTTCGTCGAAACCGCCGGCGAGACCTCGGCGGCCAGCAGCTTCATCAAGGATCAGGTCGGTTCGGTCACCCAGACATCGCTGCTCGTCCGCGAGAAGGCGATGCAGACCGCGGCCGCGACCGAGGAAATGTCGGCGAACATCGCCGAGATCGGCCAGCGCGCCCGCCAGAGCCTCGAGATCGCCAACCGCGCCGTCGCCGATGCCGAGGCGATGGACGAGGCGATCGCCCGGCTGCGCCACGTCACCAACAGCATCGGCACCGTTGTCGGCATGATCGCCGACATCGCCGCGCAGACCAATCTCCTCGCCCTCAACGCCACCATCGAGGCGGCCCGCGCCGGCGAATCCGGCCGGGGCTTCGCCGTGGTCGCGGCCGAGGTGAAGTCGCTGGCGACGCAGACCGCCTCGGCGACACAGGAGATCGCCGCCCAGATCGCCGAACTCTCGGCCAGCGCCGAAGCCTGCGGCGTCCGTGCCGCCTCGATCGGCGCGACCATCGGCGAGATCAAGTCGGATTCGGAGGCGATCTCGGACGCGGTCGCCCAGCAGAGCAGCGTCACCGGCGGCATCGCCCGGCACGCCGCCGAGGTCGCGCACGGTTCGGACGAGGCGATCGGCAGCGCGACCCGCGTCAACGACAGCCTCGGCACGACCGAGAGGGCGCTGGAACGCGCCAATGCCGCCGCGGCCGACATCGCCCTCCAGGTCGGCGCGGCCGAGGCGACGGTCAGCGAGGCGCTGGCAGCGCTCCGGCGGGCCTCGTGATCGTCAGCCCTCGCTGACCGCCTTGGCGAAATTGGCGAAGAACTCGTCTGCCAGCTTCTTCGAGACCGAATCGATCAGGCGCGAGCCGAGCTGCATCAGCTTGCCGCCGACCTGCGCATCGACCTCGTAGCGCAACAGGGTCTGCCCGCCTTCGGCGTCCTCCAGCATGACCTTGGCGCCGCCCTTGGCGAAGCCGGCGATGCCGCCCTCGCCTTCGCCGACGATGCGATAGCCGTTCGGCGGGTCGAGGTCCTGCAATTCGACCTTGCCCTTGAAGGTCGCCTTCACCGGGCCGAGCTTGACCTTCACCACCGCCGAGAAATGCGTTTCGTCATCCTTGTTGAGCTGTTCGCAGCCAGGGATGCAGGCCTTCAGCACCTCGGCGTCGTTGAGCTTTTCCCAGACCACCTGCTTGGCCGCGGGCAGCGTCGCCTCGCCGTTCATCGTCATCGCCATGGGCTGAGCTCCTCACCGTTCCCAGGATGGCCGGCAGGTTGCAGCCGGCCCCGCCTCGGGTCTATCCAAGTTCCCTTAATCCATGGCCGGAAATGACCGGCGCGCACAAGAGGACGAAGCTGGGATGTGGGTTGCAATGACCGCTCCGCACCAGGGCGCGCGCCGACATGGCTGAGGCCGGCCTCTATGGCGAGCTCTTCGCCGACCGCGAGATGGCAGCCGTCCTCGACGATCGCGCCGCGCTGCAGGGCATGCTCGATTTCGAGGCTGCCCTCGCCCGGGCCGAAGCGGAGGTCGGGGTCATTCCGCCCGCCGCAGCCGAGGCGATCGCTCCGCAGTGCAAGGCCGAACTCTACGACATCGCCGCGATCGGCAAGGCCGCCACGCTCGCCGGCAATCCGGCGATCCCGCTGGTCAAGGCACTGACGGCCCGCGTCGCCGCTGCCGATGCCGACGCGGCGAAATGGGTGCATTACGGCGCGACCAGCCAGGACGTGATCGATTCCGGCCAGGCCCAGCAGTACCGGGCCGCGCAGGAGCTGATCCTCGCCCGCTCGGCCCGCCTCGCCCATGCTCTTGCCGCCCTCGCTCGCGATCATCGCCGCACGCCGATGATCGGCCGCACCTTCCTCCAGCATGCGGTCCCGATCTCCTTCGGGCTCAAGGCGGCCAACTGGCTGGACCCGATCGTCTCCTTCCATGACGACTTCATGATCTGGGGGGAGTCGGCGCATCAGCTCGGCGGCGCCGCCGGCAGCCTCGCCTCGCTCGGCGACAAGGCCGATGCGGTCTCGGAAGCCTTCGCCCGCATCATGCCCTCGATCGGCGCCGTGCGCGTGCCCTGGCACACCCAGCGCCGGCGCCCGGCCCGGATCGCGACCGAGCTCGGCCTGCTGCTGGGCCATCTCGGCAAGATGGCCGGGGACATCGCCCTGATGGCGCAGACCGAGATCGGCGAGCTGGCCGAGCCGGAGGCTCCGGGCAAAGGCGGCTCCTCCGCCATGCCGCACAAGCGCAATCCGGTCCTGTGCACGCTGATCCTGACCGCGGCCAAGCGCGCGCCAGGATTGGTCGCGACCATGCTCGCGGCGATGCCGCAGGAGCATGAGCGTGCCATGGGCGGCTGGCATGCCGAATGGCCGACCTTGCGCGAGCTCTTTCTGGTCGCGGGCGCAGCGCTGAACCATGCGGTCGCCCTGGTCGAGGGGCTGCAGGTCTTCCCGGAGCAGATGCAGTACAATCTCGACCTCACCAACGGCCTCGTCATGGCCGAACGCGTCTCGCTCGCATTGGCGCAGACGATCGGCCGCGGCGAGGCCCATCATCTGCTGGAGGAGGCCAGCCGCGATTGCATCGCCAGCGGCCGCCATCTCAGGGATGTGCTGGCCGAGCATCCGACATTGGCAGGCAGGCTCACCGGCGAGGAACTCGACGACCTGTTCGACCCGACCACCTATCGCGGCGCGACCGATGCGATCATCGACCGCATCCTCGTGCTCTACGAGGAAGAACGGGAATACATGGGCGGCAATGGCTGAGCCGAGAGGCCTGTCTCAGAAGCCGCCGAAACGGCGATGGCGGTAGACCAGGCCTGGGCCGGAGCCGCCGCCGCCGAGCGCGACCACCTGTCCGATCAGGATGCGGTGGGTGGTGACGCGGTGAACCGCCGCCACCCGGCAATCGAAGCTGGCGAGCGCGCTCGCGAGCACGGGCGCCCCGGTCGAAAGCTCGCCCCATTCGCCCATAGCGAAGCGCTCTTCACCTGTCAGGCCGCGCCGGCCCGAGAACACCGTGGCGAGCTCATGATCGGCCGCCGCCAGCGTGTTGACGCAGAAGATGCCGCTCTCCTCGATCGCCGCCAGCGTCCGGCTGGCGGCCTCGATGCAGACCAGAACGGTCGGAGGCGCAACCGAAACCGAGCTGAACGCAGTCGCCGTCAGCCCCTGGCGGCCGGCAGCGCCGAGGGTCGTCACGATATGAGTAGCGCTCGGGACCTGCGCCATCGCCTCGCGGAAGGCCTGCGCATCGGGGAGCGCGGCGCGTAAGGCGGCATCGACCATGCTGTTCATCGCCCAACTCTGCGCGAGGTTACCGCCTTTTATCTAAGCGCGCAGGTGTAAAAGGCCAGTTGCATCAATTGTCGACATTCCCGGCGATTCTGCAGGAGGGTTAAGATATATCACGTTGGCGGAACGCGCTCACTCGCGCCTCAGGGCGGCGAGCAGCCCGGCACGCAGATGTCCCATCAACGCATCGCTCGCCTCGGTGGCCGCCTCCGCCTCACCTGCAACCACCGCCTGGGCAAGGATCACATGATGCTGCGCGGCCGGCACCAGATCGATCTGCCGGTCGAAGAAATACCAGGCTCGGCGGATCAGCGCCTGCAGCGGCTCGACGGCCCGGCTGGCATAAGGGCTGCGTGCCGCCGCCGCGACCAGCGTATCGAGCTCCTTGTCGAGGCGCATATAGGCGTTGACATCGTCGGCCTGCGCCGCCTCGCGCATCGCCCGGGCCTTGGCCAGGATGGCACTGCGCTCGGACGGGCCGGCGCGCCTGGCCGCCTCGGCCGCGATCAGGCGCTCCAGCACTTCGCGGGCATCGAGCGCGGCCATCACGTCGATCGCGTCGATGGCGGTGACGGCGACGCCCTTGCGCGGCAAAATCTCGACCAGCCCCTGCTGCGCCAGCCGGATCAACGCCTCGCGGACCGGCGTGCGGCCGACGCCGACGAGATCGATCATCTGCGCCTCGGTCAGCACTGCGCCCGGCCGCAGCGACAGCGTCACGATCGCTTCCTCGAGGCGGCGATAGGCCAGGTCGGACAGGCTGGCGGAGGCGCGGCCGCCGACGGAATCCTCGCCGGAAACGCGGGCATCCTCAGTCATGGGCAGCCCCCGTGATGCTTGACGCGTCGGACAGCATTGATATATCAGAACTTTCACCAGAACCGCAAGGCGGGCAAGCCGGCCGATCGACGGTAAATAATCCGCGCATGGAGGCGACATGGCGTTCACCTGCACGATCCCCGCCGTCGCCACGCTTCAGCAGGACGACGACACCGTGCGGATCACCCGCTGGGACTTCGAACCCGGCGCGGTCACTGGCTGGCACAGCCATGGCTGGCCCTATTTCGTGATCATGCTGGTCGCCGGGACCTTGCGCATCCATGACGGCACCAAGGAAACAGACGTGCCGCTGGCACAGGGCCAGGCGTATATGCGCCAGGCCGGCATCCAGCACGACGTGATGAACGGCTCGCCCCACCCGATCGCCTTCGTCGAGATCGAGGTGAAGCAGCCGGCCGCCCTCAAGCTGCTGCCCACCACATGAAGATCGCGATCATCGGCGCCGGTATCGTCGGCACGGCGACCGCCCACGCCTTGCTCGACGAGGGCCACGAGGTCCTTATCCTCGACAAGGAGGGGCCGGCCTTCGGTCCCTCGCGCGGCAATGCCGGCATCATCGCGCATACCGACGTGCTGCCGATCGCCAGCCCGAACATGCTGCGCAAGGTGCCGGGCTTCCTGCTCGATCCTCTCGGGCCGCTGGCGATCCGCCTCGGCTATCTCCCGCAATTGCTGCCCTGGCTGGCGCGCTTCCTGCTCGCGGCCCGCCCGGCCGCCTATGAGCGCTCGATCGCCGGCATGATCGCGATCCAGCAATTGGCGCTGCCGGCCTGGCTGGCGCGTGCCGAAAAGGCCGGCATCAGCAACCATATCCATCGCCGCGGCGCGCTCTACACCTACAGCAATCCGGGCGACACCGCCGGCCTCGAAGCGCTCGCCCGGCGCCAGCGCGCCGCCGGCATCGCCGTCGACATGCTGCCCCCGCAGGAGCTGCGCCAGCTCGAGCCGGCGCTCAGGGATCGCTTCGCTGGCGCCGCCTTCCATCCCGATTGCGCCCATATCAGCGACCCGCTCGCCCTCACCATGGCCCTGTTCGAGACGGCGCTCGCGCGCGGCGCCAGCTTCGAGAAGGCGGAGGTCACCAACATCTCGCTGGGCGAGCGCCCTGCCTTGGTCGGTCCCGATGGCTGGCAGCGCGTCGTCGATCGCGTCGTGGTCGCGGCCGGCGCCTGGTCGAAGCCGTTGGCGGCGGCGATGGGCGATACCATCCCCCTCGACACCGAGCGCGGCTACAATGTCAGCTTCCCGGGCGTGACCGGCCTGACCAGCCGCCCGATCGGCTTCAAGGATGACGGCTTCGTCATGACCCCGCTCGAAAGCGGCTTGCGCATCGGCGGTGCGGTCGAGTTCGGCGGTCTCAAGGCGCCGCCCAACCATGCCCGCACAAGGGCGCTCTACGACAAGGCAACGAGGCTGGTGGACGGACTGCCGGCTTTCGACAGCGGCAGGGTCTGGATGGGCTTCCGCCCCTCGCTGCCGGATTCCTTGCCGGTGATCGGCAAGGCAAGCCGCAACCCCAATGTCGTCTACGCCTTCGGCCATGGCCATTACGGCATGACCCAATCGACCGCGACGGCCGATCTGGTCGCCACGCTGATCGCCGGCCGTTCGCCGGCGATCGACGTCGGCCATTTCAGCCCACAGCGCTTCTGAGGCGGCAATGCCCGGCGCATAGCTCGGCTGACCGAATCGATCTCTCAGCCGACAGGGGCAAGGCCATGATCCGACTCAGCTTTGCGCTTCTGATTGCAAGCACCCTCGCCGGCTGCGCCGGCCTTGCGCCGCAGTCCTGCCTGTCCGGCCAACAGGCAATGCTCTCAGCCGAGCTGCTCTTCGGCCGCAAGATCGGCGACCGTATCGGCATCAGCGAAGCGGCCTTCCGCCGCTTCGTCGATGAAGAGCTGACGCCGCGCTTCCCTGACGGACTGACCATTCTCGACGCCAGCGGGCAATATCGTGACCGCGAGCGTGGCCGATTGATGCGCGAGCCCAGCAAGCTCGTCCAGATCGCGATCTCGGATGAACCTGCGAATCGTGACAAGCTCGCCGCCATCGCCGAAGCCTACAAGCACCGCTTCCACCAGCAATCGGTCGGAGTGATTCTCAAGCCGGTCTGCGCGTCTTTCTGAGCATCATCGAAAGAATCGGAAACCTTGCTACGAAAAGATCCAACCCAGTCAGTGGCGTAGGATCCATTCCTCAACTAGCCTGACACAACGGCATAGAAAAGGCCGACTAGGGGAAGCGCGCAATGCAGGGTTCGATCGTGACCGATCTGCTGTTGCCGCTCGCCATTGGCATCGTCATGCTCGGACTGGGCTTGAGCCTGACGATCGGGGACTTCCGCCGCGTTGCACGCTATCCGCTGGCGGTCGGCTTCGGTCTCTTCCTTCAGGTCCTGCTGCTGCCCCTCGCCGCCTTCGCGATCGCGATCGGCCTCAAGCTGTCGCCCGATCATGCCGTCGGGCTGATGCTGCTCGCGGCCGCGCCGGGCGGCGCGACGGCCAGTATCTACAGCCACCTCGCCCGCGGCGACGTCGCTCTCAACATCACGCTGACGGCGGTCAACAGCCTGCTCTGCCTGCTGACGCTGCCGATCGTGCTCGATCTCTCGCTGAGCTATTTCCTCGGCAACGGCCAGTACGTGCCGCCGCCGCATCGCAAGGTGATCGAGGTCGGCGCAATCATCCTGATCCCGGTCGCGCTCGGCATGCTGCTGCGGGCGCGCGCCGAACGCGTCGCCATTCGCGCCGAGAAACCTATCAAGATCTTCTCGATCCTGGTCCTCGCCATCCTGATCGCCGGTGCGATCTATATCGAGCGCAAGGCACTGCTGCCGAGCCTGATCGCAGTCGGCGGCGCCTGCCTCGCCTTCAACTTGGTCAGCATGCTCACCGGCTACCTCGCCCCGCTGGCGCTGCGCCTGCCCAAGGGCCAGGCGGTGGCCATCGCCATGGAGATCGGCATCCACAATGCCGCGCTGGCGATCTTCATCGCCCTCAACGTGCTGCGCAATCCGGCTGCAGCCGTGGTGCCCGGCATCTACAGCCTGATCATGTACGTGACCGCCTCGGCCTTCGCCGTCTGGCTGGTGCGGCGGAATGCGGCGCTGCGCCCCGCCTGAGATTCAGCCGAACCGCGCCGGTGCGAACGGCGTGGGATCGACGAAGACCTTCTGGCCGCTCACCATCTCGGCGACCATGCGGCCGGTCACCGCCGCCAGCGTCAGCCCATGATGGGCGTGGCCGAAGGAGAACCACAGGTTCCTGTGCTTCGGCGCCGGACCGATGATCGGCATCATGTCCGGCGTGCACGGCCGATTGCCGAGCCAGGGCTCGGCGTCGAGCCGCTCGCCCAGCGGGAACAGGGTCTTGGCGATCGGCTCGGCCCGGGCGAGTTGCACCGGCGTCTTCGGCGCGCCGCGATTGGCGAATTCGGCGCCGGTGGTGAGGCGCACGCCCTGGCGCATCGGCGCCAGGAAATAGCCGCGCTCGGTGTCGAGCACCGGATGATTCAGCACGGCGTTGCCGAGCGGCTTGTAATGCATGTGATAGCCGCGCTTGACCGCCAGCGGCAGGCGGTAGCCAAGCCGGTTCGTCAGCACGTCGGCCCAGGGGCCGAGCGCCACGATCGCGTCCATGCCGAGCGCCTTGGTGCCATCGGCCAGTGTCACGCTCCAGCGATCGCCGTCCTGCGCGAGCGTGCCGGCATCGCCCTGGGCGAAGCGCCCGCCGAGCTTTTGGAACAGCGCCAGATAGGCCTTGGACAGGCCAAGAGGGTCGATCACCGTCACCGGATCGGTCCAATGCAGGCCGCCGATCAGGCTCTGGTCGAGATGCGGCTCCTCGGCCCGCAAGGCCGCAACGTCGAGCGCGCGATGGTTCAAGCCGTAATCGCGCTTCCAGCGTTCGGCCTCGGCGAGCCGTTCATCCTGCTGCGCTTGCGTGCGGAAGACCTTCATCCAGCCCTTGCGGCGCAGAAGATCGGTCGCGCCGGCTTCCTGCGCCAGCGCGTCGTGCTCGGCGACACAATGCTCGATCAGGGTCGCGTATTTATGGGCGATCGCCTCGTGCTGCGAGGCGCGCGAATGCATCCAGTACGACCACAGGAAGGGGGCGAGCTTGGGGATCGCGTTCCAATGGTAGTGCGCATCGATGGTGTTGTTCATCGCATAGCGGATGAGCGCGCCGAAATCATGCGGGAAGCCGTAGGGGTAGACGCCTTCGCGCTGGATCAGGCCGGCATTGCCGTAGCTGGTCTCACCGCCGGGCTGGCCGCGATCGACCAGCAGCACCGAGCGGCCTGCCTTTTGCAGATGCAGCGCCACCGAAATCCCGACGATGCCCGCCCCAACAACGATCGCGTCCGTACGCATCGGCCCTGTCTCCGCCAGCCTTCCCCGCCAGCAAGAATAGCGCCAGCCGCAGCGCTGTCAGCCATTTCGTTGAATGTTGCGGATAAACCGGCAAAATTTCGCAGCTTCTGCCGCACCGATTGCAGTGCAGCGACCCGAGCTGGAATCCAAGCTGATCCTGCGCAATTTTCTGCACAGGCCTGCACTCGTCATTCCGCTGACGGGAAAGAACGCGGAATCAGATGCACTCCCGCGATCGTACAGCGGGTCGAACCACCGGCCCGCTCGATCGTCGGGAGCGCGAGCGGCAGCGGCCGCGCACTCTCGCCGATGATGCGAATTGTTCGGACGTCAAAGCGGAAAAGGCCATCGTCGACAAGGCGAGGACGCGCCCGTTCCGGCCCTGGAGCTCGATCGCATTGGCAGGTCAGTCGGCGGCGCGCTGCAGCATGCCGAAGAGATCGCGCGGCTCGTCCGGATCGGCGATCATGTCGAGGTTCTGGTAGAGGTCCGTGCCGGCGATGCGCTCGCGCAGATAGCGCAGCGCCGAGAAGTCCTCGATCGCGAAGCCGACGCTGTCGAACAGCGTGATCTGCGTGGGATCGCGCCGGCCCGGCGCCTGCCCGGTGACGACGCGCCAGAGCTCGGTGATCGGATAATCCTTCTCCATCTGCTGGATCTCGCCCTCGATCCAGGTTTGTGGCGGGTATTCGACGAAGGTGTCGGCGCGCAGCAGGATGTCGCGGTGGAGCTCCGTCTTGCCGGGGCAGTCGCCGCCGATGGCGTTGAGGTGGACGCCGCGCCCGACCATGTTGTCGGTCAGGATCGTCGCGAACTGCTTGTCGGCGGTGCAGGTGGTGATGATCTCAGCCCCCTCGACGGCTGCTTGCGCGGTGCCGCAGGCGGTGACCGACAGCCCGCTCCCCTGCAGGTTGCGCCGCGTCTTCTCGGTGGCGGCGGGATCGATGTCGTAGAGCCTGACCGCCTCGATGCCGATGACCGCCTTCATCGCCAGCGCCTGGAACTCGGCTTGCGCGCCATTGCCGATCATCGCCATGGTGCGGGCGCCCTTCGGCGCCAGGTACCGGGCCGCCATGGCGGAGGTGGCGGCGGTGCGCAGCGCGGTCAACAGCGTCATCTCGGTGAGCAGGACTGGATAGCCGCTGGCGACCTCGGCCAGCAGGCCGAAGGCAGTGACCGTCTGCAGGCCGGAGGCGACGTTCTTGGGATGACCGTTGACGTATTTGCAGCCGTAGATCGTGCCGTCCGAGGTCGGCATCAGCTCGATCACGCCGTCGCGCGAATGGCTGGCGATGCGCGGTGTCTTGTCGAAGCTCTCCCAGCGCCGGAAATCCTCCTCGATGCGGTCAGTGAGCTCGCGCAGCATTGTCTCGATGCCGCCCCGATGGACGAGGCGCATCATGTTGTCGACGCTGACGAACGGCACCATCGCCTTCGCGGAGGGAGGTAATGCGGTCATCGGCAGTGCCAGGTCCCGTGCTGTTGAGAGGCGATTCTACAGCTGGCGGCATGTTGGCCGAAAGATCAGAACTGTGTTATTTTCGACAATCTATTGAACAGATTGCTTACCTGAATTGCTCTTTCGGTCAGGAGCCTCGATGGTCGCAGAGATTGCCAAATATGTCCCCGACACGCTCGATCGCGCGTTGATCACGCATCTGCGGGCCGATGGCCGGGCCTCGCTCTCCAAGCTTGCGATCGTGCTGGGGGTCGCCCGCGGCACCGTCCAGAACCGGCTGGAACGGCTGCTCGAGACGGGAACGCTGCTCGGCTTCACCGCCCGCGTCCGCGACGACTACGATGAGAATGCCGTGCACGCGGTGATGATGGTAGAGGTCGTCGGCAAGTCGACGACGCAGGTCATCCGCAAGCTGCGCGGGCTGCCGGAGGTCCATACGCTGCACACCACCAACGGCAATTGGGACCTGGTCGCCAATATCCGCGCCGGCAGCCTCGCCGAGTTCGACCGCGTCCTGCGCGAGGTGCGGATGATCGACGGCGTCGCGAACAGCGAAACCAGCCTGTTGCTGAGCAGCGTCTAGAGCAATTCCGAGCGAAGTGGACGCCGGTTTGTGGCCACGGTCGCGCACTGACGACGTACCGCCCTGCGCCGCCCCCAGATGACGCCGCCCTTCGGATCGGCCAGTGTGGCGCCCCGTTTCGCTTTTCCGGTCTCGATGCTCGCCGCCCTCGCCTCCGCCCTCGCTCTGCTCGGCCGCTACGGCACGCAGGGCTTCGCGCTCTCGATCTTCCTTGGCCTCGCTCTGCCGCAATTCTCCGCGGCGGCGCGCCCGCTCTTGCCGATCACGATCTTCTGCTTCACCACCGTCGTGTTCATGCGCGCCGACCTGCGCGTCATCGGCGGTTTGGTGCGCCGGCCGGCGAAGCTGGTCGTGACCTGCCTCTGGCTGCTGTTCGTCCCCGCGCTGCTGATCGCCGCAGCCCTCGCTGTGCTCGGGCGCGAGGCGCTCGACCCCGGCCTTCTGCTCGGCATCGCCATCATGGGCGCGGCGCCGCCGATCATGTCGTCGCCTGCGGTCGCCATCCTCTACGGCTTCGAGCCTTCGCTGATCATCGCAGGGGTGATCGTCACCACCATCGTGAGCCCGATCATTGCGCCGTTCCTGGTGGACTGGCTGGCGGGGGCCGCCGTCCCGCTCGACCGGCTGGCGCTGGCCCTGCGGCTCGTCATGTTCATCGGCGGCGGCATGGCCGTCGCCTTCGCGATAAGGCGTTGGCTCGGGGCCGAGCGCATCCGGGAGCTCAAGCCCAATCTCGATGGCTTCGGCGTGCTGATGTATTTCGTCTTCGCCATCGCGGCGATGGACGGAGTGACCAAAGCGGCAATGGACCGGCCGGGGCAGGTCGCGCTGTTCCTAGCCGTCGCCTTCCTGGTCTCCGCGGTCGGCCTCGCCAGCGCCTGGCTCGCCTTGCGCCGCTTCCCCATCTCCGAGCGCTTCATGATCGGCTACGGCACCGGGCAGCGGAACATGGGCCTGCTGGTTGCGGCGCTCGGCGCCGGCGTGCCGCCGACCACCTATCTGTATTTCGCGCTGGCCCAGTTCCCGATCTATCTGCTGCCCTGGCTGCTGCGCGGTGTCGCAGCGCGGATCAGACGCAGGGAAGCCCCTGCTGACGTGGGCTGACTGCAAGCTTTGTCAGAGTTCCGGCAAGCAAAACCGGAGTTCCTGTTATGATCACGCTCTATTCGGGGCCGCTCAGCCTGTTCTCGCGCAAGGTCGAGATCGCGCTGCGCGAGAAAGGTCTCGCTTTCGAGCGCATCATGGTGCCGTTCAACCAGACGACCGGCTACGACCCCAAGCATCCCGAAGTCGTCGCTCTCAACCCCAAGCGGCAGGTCCCGGTGCTGAACGATGACGGAATCGTGCTCTACGATTCCACGATAATCCTCGAATATCTCGAAGACGCCTATCCTGAGCCGCCGCTCTTGCCGGTCTGCCCCGGCGCCCGCGCCCGCTGCCGGCTCGACGAGCTCTATGCCGACGAGATCATGCTGCAGGCGCTGAAGCCGCTGATGCACCGCACCAGCCCGCCGAGCAGCGACCAGACCAAGCGCCTCGCTCAGGAAGCCGATGCGCTGATCGCCGAGCACGCGCTCGAAAAGCACTATGCCGAGCTCGAAGACCGGCTCGCAGGCCGTGAGTTCTTCGGCGATGCTGTCTCGGTCGCGGATATCGCCCTGTTCATGAGCGTGCTGTTCTCGCTTCGGCTCGGCGGCCCCTCGCTCGCGCCGTTCGACGGCCTGTCACGCTGGTTTGAGCGGCTGAAGCTGCGTCCCGCCTTCACCCAGGCCGCCGTCGAGATCGCCGAGGCCGACCGACGCCTGTCGTTTCCGCTGAAGCGGGCCTGACGGCAGCCTTTCGCGATTGCGAGAGCAGCAGCGCGGCGCTAGACCACTCCGCATGAGCACGATCCGCATCGCCCCATCCATCCTCTCCGCCGATTTCGCCAAGCTCGGCGAAGAGGTCCGCGCCATCGACGAGGCCGGCGCCGACTGGATCCATTGCGACGTGATGGACGGGCATTTCGTGCCCAACATCACCTTCGGCCCCGACGTGCTGAAGGCGATCCGGCCGCATACCAAGAAGTTCTTCGACGTCCACCTGATGATCGCGCCGGTCGATCCCTACATCGAGGCCTTCGCCAAGGCCGGCGCCGACCTGATCTCCTTCCATGTCGAGGCCGGCGCGCATCCGCACCGGACGCTGCAGGCGATCAAGGCGCAGGGCAAGCAGGCCGGCATCGTGCTCAACCCAGGCACGCCGGCGAGCGCGGCCGAGCCGCTGATCGGCGATGTCGACCTGATCCTGCTGATGACGGTCAACCCAGGCTTCGGCGGCCAGAGCTTCATCCATTCGGTGGTCGAGAAGATCGCGCAGGTGCGCGCCTTGATCGGCGAGCGGCCGATCGCGCTCGAGATCGACGGCGGCGTCACGCCGGAGACGGCGCCGCTCTGTATCAAGGCCGGCGCCGATACGCTGGTCGCCGGCTCGGCGGTGTTCAAGGGCGGCCCCTCGGCCTATGCCGGCAACATCGCCGCCATCCGCACGGCGGCGGAGGCGGCGCGCGGCGACTGGGTCTGACGCTCTAAAGATCGATCGCGGCGAAGCCGCCATAGATCATCCGGGCACCGTCGAAGGGCATCGGGTTGGCGCCCGGCGCCATGCGCGGATCTTCCATCATCTTCTGCCAAGCGGCGTCGCGCGCCTCCTTGCTCGGCCACTCGACCCAGGCGAAGACCACGACCTCGTCATCCTTGGCCGCGACGGCGCGATAGAAGTCCGTCTGCTTGCCGTGCTGGACATCGTCGCCCCAGTTCTCGGCGACCCGCGTAGCGCCGAATTCCTTGAAGATCGGCGCCATCTTGCGGGCGTGCTCGGCATAAGCGTCGCGATTGGCGGCAGGCACGGCCGCAACGAAACCATCGACATAGGACATCGGTCTTTTCCTCCTTGGGTCTGTCGACGCTCCGGAAACGAGGAGCATCCCGCCCAGCCGGCGCGGACGCTAGGCAGGACGGGGGTCCGAAGCTGTCAGCAGCGGCCCTCCGGCATTCCGTCGGCGGCCCGTCCGTGCTAGCGAGCCGGCGAGCCTTTCATCGTCACGTCGCGAGCCCGCCATGATCCCCCGTTATTCCCGCCCCGAGATGGTCGCGATCTGGGAGCCGCAGACGCGCTTCCGCATCTGGTTCGAGATCGAGGCGCACGCCACCGACAAGCTCGCCGAGCTCGGCGTCGTGCCGAAGGAGGCGGCGGCGACGATCTGGGCCAAGGCCAGGGACGCCACCTTCGACGTCGCCCGCATCGACGAGATCGAGCGCGTCACCAAGCATGACGTCATCGCCTTCCTGACCCATCTCGCCGAGATCGTCGGCCCCGAGGCGCGCTTCGTCCACCAGGGCATGACCTCCTCGGATGTGCTCGACACCACGCTCTCGGTGCAGTTGGCGCGCGCCACCGACATCCTGATCGCCGATGTCGACGCCCTGCTCGCCGCCATCAGGCGCCGCGCCTTCGAGCACAAGCTGACCCCGACCATCGGCCGCTCGCACGGCATCCATGCCGAGCCGGTGACCTTCGGCCTGAAGCTCGCCCAGGCCTATGCCGAGTTCGACCGCTGCCGCGCCCGGCTGGTCGCCGCCCGCGCCGAGATCGCGACCTGCGCCATCTCCGGCGCCGTCGGCACCTTCGCCAATATCGATCCGCAGGTTGAGGAATATGTTGCCGAGAAGATGGGCCTGACGCCCGAGCCGGTCTCGACCCAGGTCATCCCGCGCGACCGCCACGCCATGTTCTTCGCCACGCTCGGCGTCGTGGCCTCCAGCGTCGAGCGCCTCGCCACCGAGATCCGCCATCTCCAGCGCACCGAGGTCTACGAGGCGGAGGAGTATTTCTCGCCGGGCCAGAAGGGCTCCTCGGCGATGCCGCACAAGCGCAACCCCGTCCTGACCGAGAACCTGACCGGCCTCGCCCGGCTGGTGCGCGGCATGGTGACGCCTGCGCTGGAGAACGTCGCGCTCTGGCACGAGCGCGACATCTCGCATTCCAGCGTCGAACGCATGATCGGCCCCGATGCGACTGTGACGCTCGATTTCGCGCTGGCCCGCCTCACCGGCGTCGTCGACAAGCTGCTGATCTATCCGCAGAACATGAGGAAGAACCTCGACAAGCTCGGCGGCCTGCACAATTCGCAGCGCGTCCTGCTCGCTCTGACTCAGGCCGGCGCCAGCCGCGAGGACAGCTACTCCATGGTCCAGCGCAATGCGATGCGCACCTGGGAGCATGGCGAGGATTTCCTCACAAACCTCAAGGCCGACAAGGACGTCACCGCCAAGCTCTCGGTGGCGCAACTGGAGGCGATGTTCGACGAGGGCTATCACTTCAAGCACGTCGACACGATCTTCCGCCGGGTGTTCGGGGAAGCCTGAGGCGCCTGCTGGATTTCACGGAACCGAGCGCTATCTAGCGGCTATGAAAACCTCCGACACCGACATCCTGATCGTCCCCGGCTGGTCGGGCTCCGGCCCCGACCATTGGCAGAGCCGTTGGGAAGCCAAGCTGCCCACCGCCCGCCGCGTCGAGCAGGAGGACTGGTACAAGCCGACCCGCGACGGCTGGGCAAACCGTATCGTCGCCGCCGTGCGCGCCGCGACGAAGCCGGTCGTCATCGTCGCCCATTCGGCCGGCTGCAGCGCCGTCGCGCATGCGGCCGAGCATCTGAAACCGCATGAGGTCGCCGGCGCCTTCCTGGTCGCCCCGGCCTCCGAGCGCGCCAAGCGCGCCATCCCCGGCATGGCCGACGATTTCAGCGCGATCCCGCAAAAGCCCCTGCCCTTCCGCTCGGTGCTGATCGCCAGCGCGACCGACCCCTATTGCACGCCGGACGAGGCCAGGGCGTTGGCCGAAGCCTGGGGCTCGGAGTTCGTGGATGCCGGCGACAGCGGCCATATCAACACCGAATCCGGCCATGGTCCCTGGCCGGACGGGCTGCTGCGCTTCGCCGGCTTCATGAAGAACCTGACGGCGGTCTGATCGACGCAGGCCTGTGCTGGCCGTCAAAGGAGCGAGGCTCGCTCCTCAGGTTCAGGCGGCTCTGGCAAAGACCGCCTGGCCCTTGCCCGCCGCCTTGGCAGAATACAGCGCGCGGTCTGCCGCCTCCTTGACCTGCTGTCCATCGACGGCGTGCCCGATCTCCACGACCTCGAAGCCGATCGAGATCCCGACGATCGCCGGCGCGCCGAGCACGGCGTAGGGTAGCCCGACCAGCGCCACCGCCCGATCGGCAATCGCTTTCACCGCAGCCGTGTCGGCGGTCGGCAGGATCGCGGCAAATTCGTCCCCGCCGAGGCGTGCCAGCATGTCGCCAGTCCTCAGCATGCCGGAGAGCCGTGCCGCGACCTGGTGCAGAAGTTCGTCGCCGGCGGCGTGGCCCAGGCGATCGTTCACCGCCTTGAAGCCATCGAGATCGAGCAGCAGCAAAGCGAAGCCCCCGGTGGCTGAAGCCTCGGCGAGCGCCTCGTCGAAAGCGCGCCTGTTGGCGAGGCCGGTCAGGGGATCTCGTCTTGCCGCAGCCTCGAGTTCCCGTTCTGCGATGAGAAGCGCCTCGACCTGGCCGACGATATGGCGCGACGACTCGAAGATCGAAAACAGGTAGAGCGCGAACAATGCGGCAATGCCGATCCGGACCGGATCGGCAGACAAAAGGAGCATCACGATCAATACGGTCAACGCGATGGTCGAAAGCGTTGCGCAGAGCCAATAGCGCAAGGTCCGCGCGCAGGAGCCGGCCGTCAGCGCCATGGTCAGGCCGACCGCGAGGATTTCACCATTGGTCCAGCCGGCAGCGAAGACCCTGACGGTCAGAAGGGCAATGCCGACCGTGAACGCGAGGGCCGGAAGCGAATAGGCACGCTCCCAGCGCCGCGCCTGCTCCAGCGTCATCGGTTTCGGCGCCCAGCGCCGATAGGCCAGAATGCCGGCGATACGTGCGACGCTCGTCGCGATCGCGACGCCCAGGATCGCCCACGTCCAGGCATCGCCGGTTTCCCAGGCGATGAAGATCGTCCCGGCGACGAAACAGGTGGTTACGAAGCCGATCTGGGGCAGAGCGTTGAACAGACGAGAAATGATCTCGGCTTCGACCGCTGCCGGCAGGGGATGACTCTGCTTGTTGAACATCGCGCTCCCACGTCTCGAGGGCTCGATACTCGACAGACGTTAAGAACCCGGCTTCGATTAGCTTCAAATCCCGCACCGGCAGAGCCGCACGACGTCCCGTCCCAGCGCTGCTTCAACCCGCCGATGAGGCCGCGAACACTGCTCGCTGAGCCTCGAAAGCGCGCTGGTAAGCCGGTCGCGCCTCGGCGCGGGCGACATAGGCGGCAAGGTTCGGCCGCTCCTCCAGCAGGCCCGAACCCTGCAGCCGGCGCAGCACCGTCACCATCAGGAGATCCCCCGCACTGAATGCACCGTCGAGCCAATCCGCATCGCCGAGATGGCTGGAGAGGCCCTCTAGGCGCTTGCGTATGATCTCGTCGAGGGCGCTCAGGCGCTCCTCGTACCAGGGCTTGTCGCGCTCGAGGATCCTGACCAGGCTGCGGTCGAAGATCGGCGGCTCCAGCGTGTTGAGCGCCGCGAACATCCACATGATCGCCCGCGCCCTGGCCTTCGCCTCGTCCGGCAGCAGGCCGGGATGGCGCTCCGCGACATGAAGCACGATCGCCCCCGACTCGAACAGGGTGAGATCGCCATCCTCATAGGTCGGGATCTGCCCGAAGGGCTGAATCGCGAGATGCGCGGGCTCCTTCATCGTCTTGAACGACAGCAGCCGGACCTCGTAGGGCTGGCCGGCCTCTTCAAGCGCCCAACGCACGCGCATGTCGCGCGCCAGGCCATTGCCCCGGTCGGGCGAGCGTTCAAAGGCGGTGACGGTGACGGTCATCGGCAGGCTCCCACGGACTGCTTGACGGGCTCGGCATCCAAAGGACGAAAAGCCATCGCGGCTCCCGACAATCCGCGCGTTCTTTTTCTGCTTCGTGGCCCGGTGATCCGATGGAAGGCAGCCCCAAGAAAAACCCGCCCCGGATCGCTCCGGAGCGGGCTCGTCTCATGCCTTGCGGCGATCAGCGCCGATCAGTTCTCGACGTAGCCGATCTTGCCGTCGGCACCCTTCTTCCAGGTGTAGACGGTGTAGTCCGGGCGGGTGATGTCGCCCTTCTTGTCGAAGCCGATCTTGCCGATGACGGTATCGACCGGCTGGCCGCCGTGCAGCGCCGCAGCGATCTTCTTGGGATCGACCGAGTTCGCACGCTTGGCGCCTTCGGCCATGATCTGGACAGCGGCGTAGCTGTACAGCGTGTAGGCTTCCGGCTTGAACTTGCGGGCCTCGAACTTCTTCAGGACCGCAGCCGCCTCGGGACGCTTCTGCGGATCCGGCGGGAAGGTCATCAGCGTGCCTTCGACGCCCGGGCCGCCGATCGTGGCGAACTCGTCGGTGGTGATGCCGTCGCCGGAGATCATCACGGTCTTCAGGCCCTGGTCGCGCATCTGGCGCACGATCAGGCCGCCCTCGGTGTGCAGGCCACCCCAGTAGAGGTAGTCGGCACCCGTCGACTTCAGCTTCGAGATCAGCGCCGAGAAGTCCTTCTCGCCGGCGTTGACGCCTTCATAGAGCACGTCCTTGACGCCGGCCTTGGTCAGGCCCTTGCGGGTCTCGTCGGCGAGGCCCTGGCCATAGGTCGTCTTGTCGTGAACGATGGCGATCTTCTTGCCCTTGAGATTCTTGGCAATGTACTCGGCCGCCACCGAACCCTGCTGATCGTCACGGCCGCAGGTGCGGAACACGTTCCACAGCCCGCGCTCGGTGATCTTCGGGTTGGTCGCCGACGGGCTGATCATCAGGATGCCGTTCTCGGCATAGACTTCCGACGCCGGCATGGTGACGCCGGAGTTGAAGTGGCCGAGCACCAACTTGACGCCGTCGCCGACGAACTTGTTGGCGACAGAGACGCCCTGCTTCGGATCCGAGACGTCGTCACCGACCACGACCTGGATCTTCTGGCCGAGGATGCCGCCGGCCGCGTTGATGTCTTCGGCAGCCTGTTCCGCCCCGTTCTTCAGCTGCGCGCCGAAGGCCGCATTCGGCCCCGTGATCGGGCCGCCGACGCCAAGCTTGATCTGTGCGTTCGCTACGCCCGAAAAGGCGAGGACCGCGCCAAGGGCAATACCGCCCAAGAGCAGCTTCTTCATGCGTTGTGACTCCCCTGTGAGTATATTACGGGTCGGCCTGGCCGTCCCGTCTCGGCGCGTGGTGCCACCGGAATGCGCAGTCTTGCGCTTTTTCGAGGTGCTGTCACGCGGCAAGCCCGGTGAACTTTCGTGGTGTTTGCGCGGCGTCAGGAGCTCTCGCGAGCCCTCCAGCTGAAGGGCCCGGTGCGCTCGTAGAGCCAGCGATACTGCATCGTCATCTGCCGTGCCCGGTTGTAGCGCCAGCCCGCGACGGCGAAGGCGAACAGGACCAGCGTGTCGACGATGTAGTAGTGCAGCGTCAGCAGCGTCGCCTCGAACAAAGCGAAATGGATGAAGCGGATCACCAGCCCGAGGATCAGCGTGTAGAAGACGAGCTGGATCGGCGGGCGCCAGGTGATCGCCACCGCCCGGCCGGCCATCCAGGCGGCCCAGCCGCCCATCACCACCGTCACCAGCAGGAAGAGCCAGATGGTCGGCTCCTCGTAGAGAATGCCCTGCATCATCGTGCTCCGTTCAAGCTCGCGGCGCTCAATGCCGCCCGCCTTCGAGATAGGCCGCCCGCACTTGCGGATTGGCGAGCAGCTCCTTGCCGGAGCCGCTCATGGTGATGACGCCGTTGACCATGACATAGCCGCGATGGGCGAGCTTGAGCGCATGGAAGGCGTTCTGCTCGACCAGGAACACGGTCAGCCCTTGGCTGTGGTTGAGCTCCTTGATCGCCTCGAAGATCTGCTTGACGATCAGCGGGGCGAGGCCGAGCGAGGGCTCGTCGAGCATCAGGAGCTTCGGCCGCGCCATCAGCGCGCGGGCGATCGCGACCATCTGCTGCTCGCCGCCCGAGAGCGTCCCGCCGCGCTGCTGCAGCCGCTCCTTCACGCGCGGAAAGAGCGCGCAGATCTTCTCGAGATCCTCGTCGAAATGCTGCATGCCGGCGACGGCCGCACCCATCTGCAGATTCTCGAACACCGTCATGCGCGGGAAGATGCGGCGGCCTTCCGGCGATTGCGCGATGCCGAGGCGCGAGATCTGATGGCTCGGCATCTTGGTGATGTCGCGCCCCTCATAGGTGATGGTACCTTCGCGCGCCTGCGGAGTGCCGAAGATCGTCATCATCAGCGTCGACTTGCCCGCACCGTTGGCGCCGATCATGGTCACGATCTCGCCCTGGCGGACGTCGACGTCGACACCCTTCAGCGCGATGATCTTGCCGTAATAGGTCTTGACGCCGCGGACGGAGAGAAGCGCCCCTGCTTCGCTCATAGGCCGACCTCCGCTTCCACCGCCTCGACCTCTTCGTCGTCGACGCCGAGATAGGCCGCGATCACCTTCGGATCGGCCTGGACTTCGGCCGGCGTGCCGTCCGCGATCTTGGTGCCGTAGTCGAGCACCACGACATGATCAGAGATTTCCATCACCACCGACATGTCGTGTTCGATCAGGAGCAGCGCCGTGCCGTGGTCCTTGCGGATCGACAGGAGCAGATTGTTGAGGTCGAGGCTCTCGCGCGGGTTGAGGCCCGCGGCCGGCTCGTCGAGGCAGAGCAGCACCGGATCGGTGCACATCGCCCGCGCGATCTCGAGGCGCCGCTGGTCGCCATAGGGCAGGTCGGCGGCCGGATCGTCGGCACGATCGATCAGATTGATCTTCTCCAGCCAGAATTTGGCCTTCTCGATCGCTTCCTTCTCGCGCGCCTTGTAGCCGCCGATGCCGAGCACGCCGAGGAAGGTGAAGCCCGAGGCGATCATCAGCGGGTTGTGCTGCGCGACCAGCAGGTTCTCCAGCACCGTCATGCCGCCGAACAGGCGGATGTTCTGGAAGGTGCGGGCGACCTTGGCCTTCCAGGCGATGCGGAAGTCCGGCATGCGCTCGAGCAGATAGCTGTCCCCGCTGTCCTGCGTCAGCGTCATCATGCCTTCGGTCGGCTTGTAGAAGCCGGTGATGCAGTTGAACACCGTGGTCTTGCCGGCGCCGTTGGGGCCGATCAGTGCGGTGATGTCGCCCTTGCGGGCCTCGAAGGAGAGGTCGTTGACGGCGGTCAGGCCGCCGAAGCGCATGGTGACATGCTCGACCTGAAGAAGCGGCTTGGTCGTCATCAGCCGTGCCCCTCCTGGACCATGTCCGCCGAGATGACCTTCTTCTCCTTCAGGAAGGCGGTCGGCTCGCGGGTCGAGATCAGCCCGCGCGGCTTCCAGATCATGATCACCACCATGGCGAAGCCGAAGATCAGCATGCGGTATTTGGTCGGGTCGAAATCGGGACCGAAGATCTGCTTCAGCCAGTCGAGTTCGCGCAAGAGCTCGGTGCCGCCGATCATCGCGATCGCGGCGATGGCGCAGCCCCAGAGCGAGCCCATGCCGCCGAGCACGACGATGGCGAGGATCACCGCCGATTCCATGAAGACGAAGGATTCAGGGGAGATGAAGCCCTGCCGCGCCGCGAAGAACGAGCCGGCGAAACCGCCGAACATGGCGCCGAGCGAGAAGGCCGTCAGCTTGGTATTGGTGGTGTTGATGCCGAGCGAGCGGCAGGCGATCTCGTCCTCGCGCAGCGCCTCCCAGGCGCGCCCGACCGGCAGACGGCGCAGGCGCAGGCTGACATAGGCGGTGAGCAGCGCCAGGCACAGAATGACATAGTAGAGGAAGATCGTCCGGTAGAGCGGCGAGAATTCGAGCCCGAATACCGCCGCGAAGCCGTCATCGCCGGCCGTGAACGGTATCCCGAAGAAGCTCGGCCGCGGGATGCCGGAGATGCCGGCATAGCCGTTCGAGAAGTCCGTCCAGTTGATCAGGACGAGGCGGATGATCTCGCCGAAGGCCAGCGTCACGATGGCGAGATAGTCGCCGCGTAGCCTCAGCACAGGGAAGCCGAGCAGCATGCCCCAGAAGGCGGCGAGGATGCCGGAGAGCGGCAGCAGGATCCAGAAGGACAGGCCGAAATTCTTGGCGAGCAGCGCGTAGGAATAGGCGCCGACCGCATAGAAGGCGACATAGCCGAGGTCGAGCAGGCCGGCGAGGCCGACGACGATGTTCAGCCCCCAGCCGAGCATGACGTAGATCAGGATCTGGACGCCGAAATTGTCGATCCATTTCAGCGCCCCGCCCCAGCCCGCGAGGGTGATCGCGATGATCGGGAAGGTGAGCAGGAAGCCCAGGCCGAACACCGAGAAGATTCGCGAATGGCGCTGGAAGAACCCGATCGTGCCATGCGGCAGCAGCCGCACCGCCGACTTGCCTTCACCTCGCTTCTGCTGGCGCAGCGCCATCAGGAAGCGGCCGACGAAGATGATTGCCACGGCCCAGGCCACCGCGTCCCAACGCGGATCGAGCACGAGCTGGTTGTCGAGATTCTGGCGGGTGCCCCAGGCGATGATCGGTATGCACAGGCCGAAGGTGACCAGCGCCGCGAAGGCCGCCTCCTTCAATGCCTTCATCATGTCAGCCTGGCGCTTGGCCGGGGTCGATGCCTCTCCTGCCATGAGCGTCAGACCTTCTCGACTTCCGGCCGGCCGAGGATGCCGGAGGGCATGAACACGAGGACGACCGCGAGGATGCAGAAGGCGGCGACGTCCTTGTAGTCGATGGTGAAATAGGCCGACCACATCACCTCGATCAGGCCGATCAGCAGCCCGCCGAGCACCGCGCCGGGCAATGAGCCGATGCCGCCCAGCACGGCCGCGGTGAAGGCCTTGACGCCGGGCGTGAAGCCGTCGGCGAAGTTCACGACGCCGTAGAGCACGAGGTACATGACGCCGGCGACCGCCGCGAGCGCCGCGCCCATCACGAAGGTGATCGAGATCGTGCGATCGACGTCCACGCCAAGCAGCGAAGCCATCTTGCGGTCCTGCTCGCAGGCGCGCTGGGCCCGGCCGAGCGGCGTCTTCTGCACCAGGTACCAGAAGGCTGCGAGCAGCACGATCGTGGTCACGATGATGACGATCTGCTTGTAGGAGATCGAGACTGGATAGGTCGCGCTGTCGATCAGCAGGATCGACTGGTTCAGCATCGGCGGGGTCGGCTTGTTGCGCGGCCCCTGAACGACCTGGACGAAGTTCATCAGGAAGATCGACATGCCGATCGCCGAGATCAGCGGCGCCAGGCGGAACGAACCGCGCAGCGGCCTGTAGGCGACGCGCTCGATCGTCCAGTTCCACAGCGAGGTGAAGAACATCGCGAGGATCAGGACGAAGATCAGCGCCAGCACGATCAGACCGGCCCCGAACCAGGCCGAGATCAGCATGAAGAAGATCAACGCGATGAACGCCGACAGCATGAAGACGTCGCCATGCGCGAAGTTCACCATGCCGATGATGCCGAAGACCATCGTGTAGCCGATGGCGATGAGGCCGTAGATTGACCCCAGGGTCAGCCCGTTGATGAGCTGCTGGACGAATACTTCCATTGAACGACGCCTAACCCCTCGAATCAGTTACCCGTTCTTTTTTGCGCGATATGATACCGGCGCATGCGGGATGCGATTACGGCGCAGAGCTACCAACCGTCTGCGCGCTCGACAATCACTCCGCGCCACATTTCTGTCAAAAGCAATCTGCGTCACATTGCATATGCAATAGGCAGCCAATGCTGCGGCCCTGCGCGCATTCGGCGCAAGATGATTGCTCGGCATGCAGTACACGATCCTGCGATACCGGCTCCTTATGGGCCCGATGTCGCACCACCCCAGCGCGAGATACCGGAATGGCGGCCTCTATCGCGTTCACGGCATGCGCTTTTTGGCCTCGCGCCGGGAACCGGGCGCTGCCACGATCACCCCTTGCGAATCCCGCTTCCCGAAACCTGCTTCCCAGGTGCGCCATGGTCCTCGCCGCCGCTCCCGTCACCGATGCCGCCTATGACATGGCGCTCGCTTTGCTCGACCGCGTCCCGCTGATCGACGGCCACAACGACCTTCCCTATGTCGTGAGGCTCGACCGGACGGCGAAGGGCGATCTTTCCGCCTATGACCTTGGCAAGGTCCATCCCGAGACCGACACCGACATCCCGCGCATGCAGGCCGGCAAGCTCGCCGGGCAATTCTTCGCGGCCTATGTCCCGCCGAATCACCCCAAGCCCGCCGGCTTCGCGCTGGCGCAGATCGCGCTGATGCGCCGAATCTGGGAGCGCCATGCCGATGTCTTCAGGCCGGGCCTGTCGGCCGACGACGTCGAGGCCGCCAGGAAGGAAGGCCGCATCGCCCTGTTCATGACGATCGAGAACGGCTCGGCGCTCGACAACGAGCTCGACGCGCTCGACGCCTATTGGGATCTCGGCGTCCGGCTGATGACGCTCTGCCACAACGACACTCATGACTGGTGCGACTCGGCCACCGACGCCCCGCGCCACAACGGGCTCGCCGCCTTCGGCAAGGAAGTCATCGGCCGGATGAACCGGCTCGGCATGATCGTCGACCTCGCCCATGTCTCGCCCAAGGTGATGCACGACGTGCTCGACGTCAGCACGGCCCCGGTGGTCTGGTCGCATTCCAACGCCTTCTCGCTCTGCGACCATCCGCGCAATGTCCCGGACGACGTGCTCGATCGGGTCGCAGGGAACGACGGGCTGGTGATGGCGACCTTCGTGCCCGACTTCATCAGCCAGGCCTCGCGCGACTGGCATCGCCCGGCCAAGGACCAGTACGGCAAGACGCCGGACGGGCTCGACTACAGGAAGGCCGAGGCCGAGATCGTCCGCACCGCCGGCCCTCGCCCGAAGGCGACGCTGGCTGAATATTGCGATCATGTCGAATACCTCGCCAAGCGGATCGGCCACGACCATGTCGGCATCGGCTCCGATTTCTTCGGCGGCCTCAATCCCGAGGGCCTCGAGGATGCCTCGACCTTCCCGCGCGTGATCGCCGAGCTGATCCGGCGCGGCTGGTCGGCCGAGAACCTCGCCAAGCTCGCCGGCGGCAACATGCTCCGGGTGATGCGCTCGGTCGCGAGCGCAGCGGCGCGCTGAGCGCGGCAATCGGCAAGGCCGAAATGAGGCAAAATTTTAAAGGTATGCTGGCAAGGCTGCCGGACCCGACATTGCGAACGGGGGCGGAGCGCTAACTCCTCCCTGTCCGCGCCAGAACAGCCCGGACAGTGCCAGTGAATCTTTTCCCCGCTTCGATCAGGAACTACCTCGTCGCCACTATGGCCTGCCTGTGCGTGCCCGGCCTCGGCGCGCTCGCCTTTCTCGCCGGGCAGGCTGTCGATGACGTCCTGACCAGCAGGCGGCTCGTCGAGCTGGTCGCCGCCGACGAAGCCCTCCTCAACGCCGGCAACACGATCCGCTCCAATCGCGGCCAGGCCCAGACCGCGATCCAGGTCGCCGACGATCCGGCGCCGACGCTGAAGAAGATCGAGCAGGCCAATCGCGACGCGCTCGCCAGCGCCATGACCCTGCTGCGCAGCACCGATCTTTCCGACCGCAAGGCGCTCGCCGACGCGATCGACCAGAAGGAGAAGGCGACTGCCGCCAAGCTGCCGGAGATGTACGCCGAGGCTGGCAAGCCGAAGGCGCAGCGCAGCCTTGCGGCGACGATGCCCTGGTACAACGGCGTCGGCGATATCGAGACCGCAATGACGACGGCCTCCGACGCGACCTCGACCGCAGTCCGAATGTCCGATCCGGCGCTCGCCGACCTGCAGAACTTCAAGGCGGCCGGCTGGCGTGTGCGCTCAAACTACGGCACGCAGTGCTCGGTGCTCCGCCCCGTCTTCGGCAGCAACAAGCCGATGGACGCCGCGCAACTGCGTCGGCTCGGCGAGATGCGCGGCGCGTCCGACTCCAGCGTCGCGCAGCTGACCCAGCTGGCGGCGCGCCCGGGCGTCAGCCCCGAGCTTGTGCGCAAGGTCGGCGCCATGAACAGCGAGGTCACCGCCGCCAACCGCCTGATGGACGAGCAGCTCGGCCGCGTCGGCCAGGGCAGCAGCCCGGTCGTCGCCGCCGAGGACTGGACCAAGCAGTGCAACGGCCCGTTCAACACCATCCTCGCGGCCGTCGGCCAGTCCTTCGACGAGATGGAGAACGTGACCCGGGCGACGCTGACGCGGGCCTGGACCCGGCTCGCGATCACCGGCGGCCTCTTCCTCGCTCTGCTTGCCATCTGCGTCGTGAGCTGGCGCGGCGTGCAGCGCCGTATCGCCCGGCCGCTGGTCCAGCTGCAGACCGCCTTGGCCGGCATGCAGGCCGGTGACTTCGCCCAGAAGATCCCCGCCCCGCCCTGCCCCGACGAGATCGGCACGCTGAGCGGCGCGCTCGAGGACTATCGCCAGAACGCGCTCGCGCTCGAAACCAACCGGCGCGACCGCGAGGTCGCCATGCTGGCCGACGCCGAGCAGGCGGCCAAGGTCCGCACCCTCGTCGGCGAGGTCGCAGGCATCGTCGCGGCGGCCCGCGCCGGCGATTTCTCCGGCCAGGCCGAGGCCGGCGATGTCGACGGCCCGCTGCGCGAGCTGGTCGAGGGCGTCAACGAGATCAACGCCGTCGTCGATGCCGCGACCACCGAGTTCGCCGATGCGATGCAGTCGCTCGCCGCCGGCGACCTCACCCATCGCGTGACGACCGGCTATCGCGGCCGCTTCGCCGCGCTGCAGGAGGCGATCAACCAGACCGCCGAGCGGCTCTCGACCACGATGCGGACGATCCAGGCCAACGCCTCCGATGTCGGCCTCTCCGCCCGCGAGATCTCGACCGGCGCCGACGATCTCTCCAAGCGCACCGAGGAGCAGGCCTCGTCGCTGGAGGAGAGCGCTGCGACCACCGAGGAGCTCGCCGCCTCGGTCAAGGCATCCGCGCAGTCGTCGCAGCAGGCCGTACGCCAGGCCGGCCAGGCGATGCAGGTCGCCCAGGATGGCGGCGTGATCGCCGGCGAGGCGGTCGCCGCCATGGCCCGGATCGAGGAGGCCTCGAAGAAGATCTCCGAGATCGTCTCGGTGATCGACGGCATCGCCTTCCAGACAAACCTGCTAGCGCTCAACGCCGCGGTCGAGGCCGCCCGCGCCGGCGACGCCGGCAAGGGCTTCGCGGTCGTCGCCTCCGAGGTGCGTACGCTCGCCCAGCGCTCCGGCGAGGCAGCCAAGGACATCTCCGGCCTGATCTCCTCCTCGAACAATGAGGTTGAGGCCGGCGTGAAGCTGGTCCGTCAGGCCGGCGATGCCCTGACCCGCATCGTCGAAGCCTCGCGCGGCGTCCAGACCACCATCTCCGAGGTCGCGACCGCCTCGGCCGAACAGGCGAACGGCATCGAGGAGATGAGCCAGACCGTCGCGCATATGGACGAGATGACCCAGGCCAACGCCGCGCTCGCCGAGCAGAGCGCCGCCTCGGCCAATGCGCTCGCAGGCAAGATCGCCGAGCTCAATGCACTGGTCGCGACGTTCAGGACCGGCGACGAGCTTGCGCCGGCTGCCAGGGCACCAGCCGCGGCCGCTCCCTATGGGCCCCCGCCCCTGCGCACCGCCGACCTCGCGGCGATCGCCACCGGCCAGGGCGCTGAGCCGCAGCGGCTGCGCAAACTCGCGGCTGCGATCGCCGAACAGAAAAAGGCAGCGCCGCGCCAGGCTCCCGCCCGCAGGCAGGTCAATACCCGCTCGGACGAGTCCGGCTGGGAAGCGTTCTGAGGTACACAGGCCGTCTCATCGAAAAAGCGGGCGCAGCCGCGAGGCCGCGCCCGTCTTCGTTTAGGGGAACATTAAGCCTGTTTTGGCAGGCTCTCGCCCGATCTCGACAGGCGTGAGGGCTATTGCGTTGTCTACCGAACACTCGCGCTCGGCCGCATCGCGCCTGACGATCCAGCTCCGGATCGCGCTGGTCAGCGTCGTCTTCGTTCTCGGCCTCGTGCTGATCGGCGCCGCATCCTGGACCGGCAGCGGCCGGCTCACCGCCGCCTTCGAGGATCACAAGGCCTATTCAGCCCTCGCCGCCCGCTCGCGCGAGGTGCGTGCTGCGAGCTTCGCGCTGAAAGCGCAGAGCCGCGATGTCCGCTTCCGCCAGGAAGCCACCGATCTCAAGGACTTCGGCACCGGTCTTGAATCACTGAAGGAGGCGATCGCGCGCCTCGGCAACGCCAATGGCGGCGAGCGCGTGCGCGACAGCATCGCCGCGCTCGATACGCCGATGAAGGCGATCGAAGCCGATTTCCAGGCGATCAGCACGATGCAGCTCGCCCTCCGTTCGGCTGCTCCGGACGGTCTCGCGGCCAGGTTGGAAGACGCCGCCGAGGCTCTGGAGACCAAGGTCCGATCCAACAGCATGGGCTCTGATTCGCCCGACCTTGCGCGCCTTCCCGGCATCCTCGCGGCCCTGCGCCGCATCGACGCCGCCTATCGACTCTCCCTCGACGAGAGCCTGCTCGGCCAATGGGAGGTCGAGCAGGGCCGCTTCGAGCGCGCGCTCGGCCGCCAGGGCGTTCCAGCCGAAGCCAAGGCCGAGATCGAGCCGGCCTTCAAGGCCTATGCCGAGATCGTTCCCGCCTGGAGCAAGGCCGAGAAGGACTTCATGCTTGCCGGCGACAAGCTCTCCGGCGAATTCGACCTGATCGCGCCGCCGCTGCAGGAGCTCGAAACCCGGCTCTCTACGGAGGAGGCCCAGGCGGGCGCCCGCCTCGCCGAAGCGCAGAGCTGGACGCAAGGGATCATCCTGGGGACGATCGCGGCCGCGCTGGTGCTCGGCCTGATCGCCGCCTACATCGTCGGCCGCACCACCGCCGTGCCACTGCGCCGCCTGCGCGATGCCATGCTGAAGCTCGCCGCCGGCGACTACGAGGTCGCGATTTCCGGCCTGTCGCGCCGCGACGAGATCGGCCAGATGGCGCAGGCCGTGCAGGTGTTCAAGGATAACGGGCTTGCCGTGCAGCGGCTGGAGGCCGAGACAAGCGAGGGCCGGGCCGCAGCCGAGCGCCAGAACCTCGCCATTGCGCGGCAGCGCGAGGAGGCCGCCGCGGCACAAGGCTCCCTGCTCGCCGAGCAGCGCGAAATCGTCGCCTTGCTGGCCGATGCGCTCGCCCGTCTCTCGCAGGGCGACCTCACCGTGCGGATCGAGGATGCCGTCGCGCAGGACTATGAGACGCTGAAGCAGGACTTCAACAGCGCGATCGAGCGCCTCGCCGCCACCGTCGACGCGATCAAGGCGACCTCGGCCGAGGTCGCGATTGCCGGCCGCGAGATCACCAGCGGCGCCGACGACCTCTCGAAGCGCACCGAGGAGCAGGCCTCCTCGCTGGAGGAGAGCGCCGCCACGACCGAGGAGCTCGCCGCCTCGGTCAAGGCCGCGGCCGACGCCTCGAGGCAGGCCGCCAATCTTTCCCACGAGGCGAGCGGCATCGCCCGCAAGGGCGGCGCCATCGTCGACGACGCGGTCCAGGCGATGACCCGGATCGAGGACGCCTCGAAGAAGATCTCCGACATCACCTCAGTCATCGACGAGATCGCCTTCCAGACCAATCTGCTGGCGCTGAATGCCGCGGTCGAAGCCGCCCGCGCCGGCGATGCCGGCAAGGGCTTCGCCGTCGTCGCCAGCGAGGTGCGCACCCTCGCCCAGCGCTCGGCCGAAGCCGCCAAGAGCATTTCCGCGCTGATCAAGGCCTCGAACACGCAAGTAAGCGACGGCGTCGAGCTGGTGCGCTCGGCCGGCGCCGTGCTCGGCCAGATCGTCGAGGCCTCGCAACGCGTCGCGACGACGGTCACCGAGGTCTCCTCGGCCTCGTCCGAGCAGGCCAGCGGAATCGACGAAATGAGCCAGACCATTGCCCATATGGACGAGATGACCCAGGCGAACGCCGCGCTCGCCGAGCAGAGCGCCGCCTCGGCCACGGCGCTGGGGCAGCAGATCGAGCGGTTGAACAGCCTGGTTGCGGCCTTCCGGACCCATGACAGCGGCCGGGGGGGCCCGGTCGTCGACTTCTCCCGCGAGCGCCGCCGCGCCTGATCCCGGCGCGGCGGTTGACGGGAGCGGCACAGCCGGCGCATGGCTGCGCGCTCTTTCAGGACGCAGCCTTGATCACATGACCGGTTCCGGCACCGACCGCACACGCCCGTCCATCGCGGGACAGGCCCCCATCGTCATCCTCGTCGAACCGCAGCTCGCGGAGAATATCGGCATGTGCGCCCGCGCCATGGCGAATTTCGGCCTGACCGAGCTGCGGCTGGTAGCGCCGCGCGACGGCTGGCCGAGCGGCGGCGGCCTGAAGAAGGGCGCGACGGCGGCTGCCTCCGGCGCCACCCATATCCTCGACAATGCCCGGCTCTTCCCCGATGCCGCCGCGGCGATCGCCGACCTCAACCATGTGCTGGCGACGACGGCGCGCGAGCGCGGCCAGATGAAGCGCGTCGTCACGCCGGCCGAGGCGATGCCCGGCCTCTCCGAGCGCATCGGCACAGGAGAACGCGTCGGCATCCTGTTCGGGCGCGAGCGCATCGGGCTGACCAATGAGGAGATCAGCTTCGCCGACGCGATCCTGACCTTCCCGGTCAACCCGGCCTTCGCCTCGCTCAACCTGGCGCAGGCGGTGCTGCTCTGCGGCTATGAATGGCTGAAGGCGAGTGGCGGCGAGCCGCCCTTTCGCGAGAACAACCCCTCCCCGCCGGCAAGCCGCGCTACCGTCCTGTCGATGTTCGACTATCTTGAAGGCGAGCTCGATCGCTGCGGTTTCTTTCCGCCCGGCAAGAAGCCGATCATGACAGCCAATCTGCGCGACATCCTGCACCGGCTCGACATGACCGAGCAGGAGGCACGGACCTTGCGCGGCGTGTTCAAATCATTGGCCGAGGGACCGAGAGCCGGCCGCGGAGAGCCGAAAGCCTGAAGGGGCATGCAAGACTACGCCGTCGCAGCCACAAAGCCCAGAAGTCCGCTTTCGACCCATTGCAGCCGTCAACCATGCCGAGCATACTTCGCGCATGGATGACGGCTTGAACTGGCTAATGGCGTGGTATTTTCGCCAATGCAACGGGCGCTGGGAACACTTTTATGGCGTTAAAGTCGAAACGCTGGACAATCCAGGCTGGTTGCTAAGGATCGCTCTTCGCGAGACTCCGCTTCACGGCCACAAGTTCATTCCCGTTGTCCACGGAACGGCCGCGGCTGATTTTGAAGAGTGGCAACAGACAGGTGGTTGGTGGACCGCCAAGGTAGAAGGAGACATGTTCGAGGCGGCCTGCGGACCGCTGGACCTAAACTCAGTCATCGCCGTATTTCGCCAGTGGGCAGAGGCGTCGAATCATTGAAGTTCTGTGTGTCCGCTTCCGACCCGTAACCGGCAGTCCCCGAGCCCCGCCCGAGCACGCCATCCCACAAAAAAGGCCGGCCCCGAAGGACCGGCCTAAGTCAGGCCTCGAAACCTCCGACGCTCAGAACTGGTATTTGAGCGTCGCCTTCACGGTGCGGCCGGGCTCGCTGTAGTAGTCGCGCGGCTGCGGGCGGGAGAGCGGCACGTTGGCGGCATCCCAGTACTTGCGGTCGAAGATGTTGTAGACGCCGATCTGCAATTCGAGGTCGGCGATCTCCGGCATCGGGCGCCACCAGGCCGACGCGTTGAAGAGCGTATAGCCCGGTGCCTTGAAGCCGGTTCCGGCCTGGACCGTCGAGACGTCGTCGCGCTTGCCGGCCATCTTTGCCGAGACCTCGGCGCCCCAGCGATCCGTGCCGTAGGCGATGGCGACGATGCCCTGCATCGGCGGGATCGAGTTGAGGAAAATGTCGTCGGTCTTGTTGCGGCCGCGGGTATAGGCGAAGGAGCCGCGCACCAGCCAGTTCGGCGCGAAACCGTATTGCCCGTTGACCTCGACGCCCTGGATCTCGGCGCGCGGGATGTTGCGCAGGCCGACGATGCCGCCCTGCGGGTAAAGCCCGCCCACGCCCGCGGCCTGCTGCTGGTACTGCTCGATATAGTTGCGGTAGCTGGTGTGGAAATAGGTGATCGAGCCGCCGAGCTGCTTGTCGCCCAAGCGAAGCCCGACATCCACGCCATTGCCTTCCTCCGGACGCAGGAGCGGATTGCCGGCGCGCAGATAGGTGCTTGGTCCGCCGAACCGGCCATAGAGCTCATCTGCCGTCGGCGCGCGGAAGCTCTTGGCCCATTGCGCGAACACGGTGACATCCTTCACCCAAGGCGCGTTCTTCAGGATGTCGTATTCCAGCCTGATGCGCGGCGACCAGGCCGAGTCGCTCGAGGACGGCGGCAGGCCGACCGGGCGCGAGCCGCCGGCCGAATAGGCCGGCGTCGACTGCGGCTTCTCCTCATACCAGTCGAAGCGCACGCCGGGCGTGACGCGCAGGCGGTTTTCAAGCAGGCCGATCTCGTCCTGGACGTAGACGCCGACGAGCCGCCCATCGATGTCGGGCTGGTCCGACTGGTTGGTGAAGAGGTTGTTGCAGGTGGTGAACGCCCCCGTATAGGAGCCGCTCGCCGGCCGCGCCGGGCAGTTGTCCACGCCGGAGGAATACTGCTTCAGCGACGACATGCGAAGCTCGGTGCCGAGAAGGACGCGATGCGAGAGCCCGCCGGTCTGCAGGTTCTTGATGACGTGGCCGTTGAAGCCGTAGGCGGTCTGCTCGTTCTCGTTGTCGCGGCCATAGGGCCCGACGATGCTGGTGTAGCGATAGGCGCTGACCAGGTCGTTGCGCTTCAGCCGCTGCCAGTAGAGATTGGCATGCGCCTCGTCGATGAGGAGGCCGCCGGGCTGCTTGTAGTCATAGGTCAGCGAGACGCGGTTGCGCTCGACATCCTCGCCGGTCTGATAGGCGCCCGGGCGGAAATTGCCGGTCAGCGACACCGTGCTGGTCCGGGTCTGGATCCGGTCGGCGCGCTTGAAGAACTCGCCGGTGATGCCGAAGCGATGGGCTTCGCCGACCTGCTGGTAGATCTTGCCGAGGAAGCTGTACTGATTGAAGTCGGCCGGGTTCGGCGCGGTGCGGGTGGCGCCGATCGACTTGTCATTGCCCTTGCTGTCGATCTCGTTGCCGTTGCGGAAACCGCCCTGCAGCATAACTGAAGTGCCGCCCATGCGGGCCGCCGCGGCAGCGCTGCCGAACCAGGCCCGATCGGTGCTGTCATAGCCGGTCTTGGCGAGCGCGCCATAGGAGCGGCCATTCCGGATGATGTCCTCGGGGTCGAGCGTGCGCACCGCCAGCGCGCCGCCCAGCGCGCCGCCACCCAGGGTGGCGCCGCCGCTGCCGCCGCGCAGCAGGTCGAGCGAGGACAGCGAGTCGAAGTCGAAGGCGTTTGTGCCGGCGCGGTTGATGCGGGTGTCGATCAGGAAGGGCTGGCGGATGCCGTCGATCGTCGTCAGCACGCGCGCGCCGTCGAGGCCGCGAATGTTGAGCGAGCCGTTCTGGCGATTGAAGGTGATGCCCGCCTCGACCCGGTTCGACAGGTCCGTCAGGCTCTGCACCTGCTGGCGGTCGAGCTCGGCGCGCGTCGTCGTCGTGGTCGTCGGCCCTTGCAGCAGCGGCGCAGCCTCACGCTCGCCCTGCACGTTGATCTGGTCGAGCTGCAGCTGCTCGGTGGCCGCAGGCGGAGCGGAATTGCGTTGCTGCTGCGCCAGCGCCGGCGCTGCCGCCAGCATCAAGGCTCCAAGCGCTACGCCCCGGCGCAGCCCACTGCCATTCGTCCCCATCGCCCATGTCCTGTCGCTGACAAGCAGATCGACCCGTCAAACTGACTTGCCAAGTCGAAATGCTTTTTATAATCCATGAAAACTAGGCCTTGCGCCTTACTTTCACCATCAGCGGTTATTAAATCCCAATTTAACTGTCAATAGACTCGCGCTTGCGTGATAGATTACTTATTTATTGGAATTCTAAACTGAATTTATCATTGGTCTAAACTGAAAGGCGGAGAGCGGCCGAGACGGACATGCGATCGGCCTCGCAAAGCTGTGATGGCCCTGCTCCCGCCACACGCGTGCTCGTGTATTGCAGCGCGAAAAGCGGCTGGCATCATCGGCCCGCGCAGACACACGGACTTTTCTTCATGCTCGACCGCCGGACATTGCTGACAGGCGCTGGCGCGCTGGCGATGAGCGCCGCCAGTGGGCACTCGCCCGCCCGCGCCGCCGAGCCGGACGCGGTGGTGATCGGTGCCGGAGCGGCCGGCATCGCCGCGGCGAAACAGCTCCAGGCCGCCGGGCGCTCCGTTGTCGTGCTCGAAGCCCGCGATCGCCTCGGCGGGCGCACCTTCACCGATTCCTCGCTCGGCCCGGCCTATGACGCGGGGGCGATGTTCATCCACTGGGCCGAGCGCAACCCGTGGACCGAGATCGCCCGCGAGCTCGGCGTACAGACCCCGAGCGAGAGCCGCGGCGGCGGCTTCCAGCTCTTCCAGAGCGGCAAGCCCATGCCCGCCGGCGACCGTGCCCGCCGCCGCGGCGCCTTCGGCGAGATCGACCGGCGGCTCGACAATGCCGACCTGGACGATCGCGACCTCTCGGTCGCGCAGGTGCTGGCCGATCTCGGCCCCGATCTCGCGCCGGTCGCGGCGTCCGGCATGCTGCTCTCGATCGGCGAGGAATCGGCGCGCATCTCGGCCCGCGACTATCAGCGGCTCTGGGCGGGCGAGGACTACGTCGTGCCGAGCGGCTACGGCAATCTCGTCGCCCGCTATGCCGAAGGTCTCGACATCCGCCTCGGCCAGCCGGTCACTGCGATCGACTGGAGCGGCTCGCGCGTCGCCGTCACCACCGCCGCGGGAACGCTGCGGGCCCGCGCCTGCATCGTCACCGTGCCGGTCGGCGTGCTGAAATCGGGCGCGATCCGCTTCACGCCCCAGCTTCCAGCCCGCACCCGTGACGCGCTCGCCGGCATCGGCATGGGCGCGCTCACCAAGATCGCGCTCAAGGTCGCAGGCGATCGCTTCGGCATCGTCCCGGGTACGACCTATTTCGAGGCCGGCTCGGCGGAGCGGCTGATCAGCTTCGATCTCTTCCCCGACGATCGCGACCTGGTCATCGGCTATTGCGGCGGCGATTTCGCCCGCGATCTCTCGAGCGCCGGCCCCGCTGCCGCCCGCGAGCAGGTCGTCGACCTGCTCGCCGCGATGGTCGGGACCGAGTTCCGCAAGGCGGCCGGCCCGGTCTCCTTCCCGGCCTGGTGGACCGACCCGTTCTCGCACGGCTCCTATTCCGTCTGCCGGCCGGGCCATGCCGATGCGCGCGAGATCCTGGCCGAGCCGATCGGCGGCAAGCTCTGGCTCGCCGGCGAGGCGACCGCCGGCGGCGGCGCCATGACCGCGGGCGGCGCGACTCTCGCCGGGCGCACAGCCGCCGCGGCGGTGGCCCGCCTCAAGGTCTAGGCGCTCCCGAGACCGGCTCTGGCACGGACAAGGCTTGCCCAACCCGGCAGGTTTTTGCCACCATGGCTGCGCTGGGGATCGATGCGGAGCCTGATAATGCGCCTGTCGCTCGTTCTTGCCGGTGTCCTGCTGGCCTCGCCTGTGCTGGCTGCCGGGCCTTATGCGAAGTTCTCGGTCGGCAACTGGGCCGGCGGCGCCTTCACCAACAACGAAACCGGCGTGTTCTCGCATTGCGCGGTCTCGGCAAGCTACAAGAGCGGCGTCACCATGCACGCCTCGCTCAATGGCAATTACGGCTGGAACCTCGGCTTCTCCAACCGCTCCTGGGGTTTGAAGCCCGGCACGGACGTGCCGATGGAGATGGCCTTCGACCGCAACGACATCGTCCGCATCAACGCCAAGGCAGTGCAGCCGCAGCTCGTCGTCGTCACCATGCCGGCGAACTCCAACATCGTCCGCGCCTTCCGCGGCGCGCAGTTCCTCGAAGCCAACATGCTCGGCGCGCGCTACACCTTTCGCCTGACCGCGACCGCCGAGATCATGCCGGCGCTGCTCGACTGCGTGAAGGCCAACGCCAGCCTGAAGGTCGCGCCCGGCACGCCGGCGCCCGCGCAGGGCGGCGGCACCACGACCGCCGCGGCAACCGATCCGGCGATCCAGCTCGAGGCGGTGACGCTCGCGACCAATTTCCTGCTCAAGGCACAACTGCCCGAGCCGAAGGTGCTGAGCGGCGCGGAGGCGCCCTCCGGCATCGGCGGCAACGGCGCCGGCTGGCAGGCCAAGGGCGCGACCGGGCTCGTGCGCGTCCTCTCCAATCCGAACCAGAAGGATGTCGACGTCGCCGCCGCGGTCTCCGCCGCCGACGCGCGCGGTTGCCAGGGCCGGTTCGCTTCGGGCCGGACCACCGACACCGTCGAAGGGGCGAGCGTGCTGCGCGGCTTCTCGTCCTGCGAGAATGGCGGCGATGCCAAGTATTCCGAGTTCTATGTACTGCCGCGCAAGCAGGGCGGCTTCGTGATGTTCTCGGTCGTGACGACGGGAGACGGCGCGCTGCACCAGCAGCGCCGCACCGACTTCCAGCGGGCGGCGCTGACCTCGGTGCAGTGACGGCGAACGCATGCTCTCCGGCTTCTCCCGCCTGTGGCGGCTCGATGGCAGGCTCGGGCGAGGCAGATTCGCGGGCTATCTGCTGCTGGCTTGCGCGCTGCTGCTCGTCGTCGCCGTCATCGCCGAGCGGCTTCTCGGCCTGACCTGGGCGGAAGACGCCGACCCCCGCCTCTTCGTCGAGCCAATCCCCAACGCCGCGATCCAGGTCCTGCTCTATTGGACGCTGCTGGCGCTTGCGATCCAGCGCATTCGTGACACCGCCTTTCCGGTCCTGCCTGTCATCGCCGTGATGGCTGCGATCGAGCTGCTCGAATATGCCGTGCTACCGATGCTGATGCAGGCGCGCCTGCCGGCGCCACTCGAAACGATGACGCCGGTCGGCGGCGCGCTCTCGATCGCCTACCTGCTGTTCCTGCTGCTCTGGCCGAGCGCTACAGATCGCGCTCCCAGTTCTGCCCAACCAGGTCCTTCCCGAAGGAGTGATGCTGCTCCTCAGCCACCAGCCTGAAGCCCTCGGCGATGTAGATGGCGCGGGCGGCGTGCAGGATGTCGTTGGTCCACAGGACCATGCGGCGATAGCCGGCCGCACGGGCGAAAGCGATCGCCTCGCGCACCAGCTGCTTGCCGAGGCCGAGCCCCTGCGCCCGCGTCTCGACCAGCACGAGCCGCAGCTTCGCCACCTCCTCGCTCTCCTGCACCACGAAAGCCGAGCCGACCGGCTCGCCGTCGAGCTCGGCGATAAAGCAGCGCTCCTGCCCCGGCTTGAACTCGCGCAGAAACTTCGCCGCGATTTCGGCGACCAGCGCCTCGAAGCTGATGTCCCAGCCATAGACCTCGGAATAGAGCCTGGCATGCGCCGAGATCACCCAGCCGATATCGCCCGGACGATGCTCGCGGATCACAACCGCCGGCTGCGGGCCGGCGGCGCCCGACAGCAGCGTCTGCGCCCGCTCCAGCGCGCAGACGAGGCTCGCCTGCTCGCCCGTGCCGAGTCGGCACAGGATCATGTCGGCCTGCCGGCGCGAGGCCTCGTCGAGCGGCGCGAAGGCGTCGTGCCCTGCGGCCGTCAGCTTTAGCTCATAGGCGCGCCCATCGCCGTCCGCCCTCGCCCGCCCCAGCCAGCCCAGTGCGGTGAAGCGCTTCAGCAATCGCGAGAGATAGGCCGGGTCGAGCCCAAGCTCACGCGCCAGTTCGCCGGCCCGCCAGCCATCGCGCTGCGCCAGCTCGTAGAGCACGCGCCCTTCCGTCAGCCCGAATCCGGAGCCATGCAGGTCGCCGCCCAGCGCTCCGATGAAGCGGGTGTGGAAACGGCCGAAACGGCGGATCGCCGCGATGGCAGGCGTGTCTGTGGCGGGCATGGCTGACCTACTCATCCCGCGATGAGAAATGCCAGTTAATGGACAGAGTCAACTAAATTATCAAACGGCGCGTAGCGAAGCGTTCACCGCTCCTTAACTCGCCAGGCGTCCAATCGAGAGCTTACCGGGCGCGACGGGTATGAGTGCGATGCGGGTCGATCTTCTGGCCGGAGCCGGCTATGCCGCGCCGGTGCTCTGCTTGCGAACCCCGACCATCCTCGTCTTCGATTCCGGTCTCGGCGGCCTCACCGTGCTGCGCGAGGTTATGCGCCAGCGCCCCGATGCCGACATCGTCTACGCTGCGGACGATGCCGCCTTCCCCTATGGCCGCCTCGGCGAGCAGGCGCTGGTCGATCGAGTACTGTCTGTGATGGAGCGTCTGGTCGACCGCTTCCATCCCGATCTCGTCGTCATCGCCTGCAACACCGCCTCCACTTTGGTGCTGCCGGCGCTCCGGGCCCGCTTCGCCATCCCCTTTGTCGGCACGGTCCCGGCAGTGAAATCCGCGGCGGAGCGCACGCGCAGCGGACTGATCTCGGTGCTGGCGACGCCCGGCACCGTCGCCCGCGACTACACGCACGACCTGATCGAGCGCTATGCCGCCGGCTGCGAGGTCATTCTGGTCGGCGCCGGCAACCTCGCCGCTCTGGCGGAAGCGGTGCTGAAGGGCGAGCCGGCCGACGATGCCATGATCGCCGCCGAGATCGCGCCCTGCTTCGTCGCCCGCGAAGGCCGGCGCACCGATGTGGTGACGCTCGCCTGCACGCATTACCCGCTGCTGCTGCCGCGCCTGCAGCGTCTCGCGCCCTGGCCGGTCGAGTGGATCGACCCCGCCCCTGCGATCGCGCGGCGCACGGAACAATTGCTCGGACCGGCGCAGCCGCGCCCGGAGGCGGCTTCGACGGTCGCCGTCTTCACCGACGGTACCAGCCTCTCCGGCCCGGCCCATATCGCGCTCGCCGGCTTCGGCCTGGCGCGCATCGACACCGAGCCGCTGCCGCTCTGACGCGGAAAGGTTTGACAAATCACGCCGGCAGTGCTTGTAAGCCGGCGTCGCGCGGCTCCTCATGGGGCCGCGTGGCTTTTTCCGCACCCGTGATCCGCTCGTCTTCTCGAGCCGGATCTGTCGCCCCGGAGACGGGGAGGAGGAGGGCGCGGTCCTCAACTCGCGAACCATAGAGGACACGCGACATGTCGAAGCGCCATGAGGCGAAATACAAGATTGACCGCCGTCTCGGTCAGAACATCTGGGGCCGCCCGAAGTCCCCGGTCAACCGCCGCGAATACGGCCCCGGCCAGCACGGCCAGCGCCGCAAGGGCAAGCCGTCCGACTTCGGCACCCAGCTGCGCGCCAAGCAGAAGCTGAAGGGCTACTACGGCTCGATCTCCGAGAAGCAGTTCCGCCGCTACTACGCCGAGGCGATCCGCCTCAAGGGCGACTCGGGCGAGAACCTGGTCGGCCTGCTCGAGCGCCGTCTCGACGCGGTGATCTACCGCGCCAAGTTCGTCCCGACCGTCTTCGCCGCCCGCCAGTTCATCAATCACGGCCACATCACCGTGAACGGCAAGCGCGTCAACATCGCCTCGTACCAGGTCAAGCCGGGCGACGTGATCGCGATCAAGGAGAGCTCGCGCCAGCTCGCCATCGTGATCGAGTCGGCCGCCCTCGCCGAGCGCGACGTGCCTGACTACATCGACGCCGACCACACCAAGTCGACCGCCACCTACACCCGCACCCCGACCCTGTCGGACGTGCCCTATGCGGTGCAGATGGAGCCGAACCTGGTCATCGAGTTCTACTCGCGCTGATCGTTCGGACCGGTTTGCACGGTCCGGCAGCTGTCAACGTTTCAGGAGAGGGCGAAACATCGCCCTCTCCTTTTTTATCGGCTCGCTGTCTCAGCGCTGCTGGTATTCCACGGCCGACCAGTCCCGCGGTGTCTTGATCCGGATTCCGCCGCCCTTCATCACGCCGATATAGACCGAGCCGGAAACCGGGTTCGGCGGGCTGCCGTCTCCGCCAAGCTGGAAGATCGCGCCACCACAGAAGCCGAACTTCCGGTTCGTTTCCGTCATTTCCTTGCGGAGTTCCTTCTCCTTGGCCACGATCGCCTTGGGATCGCTGTTCTGCTGCTTGAACTTGGCCATCGCGGCCCGGAATGCTTCGACGGGGAGGTAGCTGCCGCCGCCGGGGCGGAGCAGGACGCCGCCATTGAACTGCGGCCCGTATCCCTTGCTTGAATCAAATGCGCCGGCCCAGCTGGCCGACTGGCAGAGATCGACCTTCAGAGTACCGTTCGCCAGAAGCTCATAGTCGTTGATCATCTGGATGTGCTGGCCGTCAGCCTTCATCACGACGCTGTACTGCTCGATCTCGTCGACATCCTTGATCGGCGGAAACTTGGCCGTGTAGTCGAGCGGTCGCCCGCCGGGATAGCTCGGCTCGAGGCAGGATTCCGACATGTACGTCCCGACGAAGCCGATGCAGTCCATGCCGAAGACGCCCCTGTCGCAGAGCTCCTGCAGATAGTTGCCCTTCTTCAGCGGCTCGGCCAGCGCCTTGGTCTTCATGAGCTCCTCGCGCAGCTCGACGACGAGGCTCATGACATTGATGAAACCGTCGGGATCGCCCTGCCCGGTGAAGACGCGAGCATAGCCGTCGACCTTCGTCTTCGCTGCCAGATCGGTACGCTTCTTCACCGCGGCGGCGATTGCGTTCAGCAAGTCGGCCGGGCGGGCATTACCGCCATAGGCAGGATTAGCCGACATGTATCGCGTTATTGCGACAGTTCCATCATAACCAGGAACTGAAAGACTATGCAGGCGCTTGATGTAGTCGACCGGCGTGAACTGCGCGATGTTGCCCATGACGAGACTCCACGTGAAGCATATTCGGTCTCGATACGCAGCAGCCGTCTAACAAAGCCGTTTTTCCACGATCGATCCGCCCCGGACCCAACGGAATGCTAGAGCATCGAGCCGGAATGTGGACTCCTCATTTTGGCATGTCGCTCTTCCGGCAAGGAAGGGCCGCCGCCTCGCACCCGGTCGAGGGCGCGGGCGATCCTGCATGGTGGATGACCGCTCCAGCCGCGATGCGAGCTAGCGATTGGCCTGCACCATCGGCTGATCGGGACGCGTATCGGCGATCCCGTCCCAGCCCGGATGGCCGGCCGGGTCCTGCGTCCAGAAGGCGATGTCGTCGAACAGGATCGTCTGGCTGACATCCGGCAGCGCATCGCGATAGATGCCGAAGCGCGGCTGCGTGTCGATGAAGGGCTTGCCGTCCTTCACCGTGCCATAGCGCGGATAGCCGAGCACGCCGCGGAACTCGGGGCAGGCGCGCCCGTCGAGCCAGAGCCTGAGGCGGCTGTCGCCTGCCTGCTGGCTCGGCCGGATCATGACGTTGACGCGGTGCCAGCGATCCGGCTCGACCGGCCAGTCGCCGCAGAACTGCGCCTGGCCGACACTGTCGCCGCAGGTTTCGGTCCCCGCCGTCTTGGCCCGGAACACCGGCTTGCCGTTGTCCGAGTCGACCTCGATCTTGAACAGCGGGTTGGCGGCGTCGCAGATCTCCTCGCCGCCCCGGCCCTTCTCGTAGCGCAGGTCGATGTTCTGCTTGATCTGCTGGATCACCGTGCGGTTGCGCCGCGGCGCCCACGGGCTCTCGACCCGAAAACGGAAGCTGTACCAGCTCGTCGCATCGAAACGGATCAACTCGGCGGTCATCTGGACTTCCGAGCGCTCGGTCGGCGTCGAGCCGGGATTGGGGTCGTAGGCGTCGCCGGGCTTCACCGTGATCGCGAGCGCCGGCCTCTCCTGCCCGGCCCGCTCGCCTTCGACGCAGCGGATGCGATCGGCCCGCACCGCCTTGTCGAGCTGCCCGGAAATCTTCCAGTCTTTCGAGCTCAGGCAGTTCGTCACGAAGCTCGTCTGGAACGCAGGGAGCGGGCCGTCTGCGAGGCTCGCGCCCGGGGCAAGAGCCAAGCCGAAAAGGAGCGCCGCAGCTGCCAGGCTGCAGTCCTGCGCGATAGGCTTCATTCCGTCCCCACCTCTCTAATGCTCCGGAGCGGACGTTACCGTCGTTCCCACGCTGATCAACCTCCGATTGCGCCGGCGCACCCGACAGCGAACGCCACCCGCCTGCTCGGGAGCCTCCTCATCACGGCCATAGTTCGCCGTCAGGCAGGCTGATGGCAGCCGCCCTGGGCTGCCTGGTGGTCGCCAAAGGAGAAGGCCCTTGAAACCGACCCTTTCCATCCTGCTCGTTGTGCTCGCCGCCCCGACACTCGCTGTTGCAGGAGAAATCAGCATCGCCGGCGTCGGCCAGTCGCGCGACTTCACCTGCAATGGCGAAGATGTCGCCATCACCGGCCAGGGCCATACGGTCGAGCTCAAGGGAAGCTGCGGCGCGATCGGCATCCACGGCAGCGGCCACAAGGTCAGTTTCGAGGATTCGACCTCGCTCGCGGTCAGCGGCGCTCAGAACAAGGCGAACGGCGGCTCGACCGGCAGCCTCACCGTCGAGACGGCCGAGAACACGGTCTCGACCAAGGTCCACGCCGGCGAGACCGCGGCCGAGATCGATGTCTCAGGCGCCGATCATACGATCGATCTGGAGCTGACCGGACCGGCGAAGATCGAGGTCGGCGGCGTCAAGAACAGCCTGAGCTGGACGGCCGCCGCCGATGTCCGGGAACCGAGCATCTCGACCTCGGGCGTCGAGAACCGCATCGTCAGGCGCTGAGGGCAGCGCTCAATCGCTGGTGCTGCTCTCCCAAGTCGCGTGGGTCACGCCATCCACGCGTTCGATCCGCTCGACGACGGCATCGAGCTCCTTGCGCTCGACCGCCGTGCTGATCAGCGTCGCGACGATCTCGATGGCATCCTCGCCGCGCTCGACGGTCTTGACGTCGCCGACAGGATAGTTTGCCTGCTCGAGCAGCTCGACCATCTTTTCGCGCACCGAGGGCAGTGCCTCGGGATCGGTGGTGACGACGACCTCATAGGTCGCCTCCGAGGCCTTCTCGTTGATCGGGATGCGGTTGATCGCGTTGACCAGCGGCCGCAGCAAGGTGTTGCCGGCGATGACGAAGACCGTCACCAGCGCCCCTTCCGCCACCATGTCGGCGCCGGTACAGGCGCCGACCGCGGCCGCGCACCAGAGCGTCGCCGCGGTGTTGAGGCCGCGGACGTTCATCCCCTCCTTCATGATCACGCCGGCGCCGAGGAAACCGATGCCGGAGACGACATAGGCGATGACGCGGATCGCGCCATCCGCCCCGGCGAGCCGCATGGCAAGATCGACGAAGGCGGCGGCGCCGACCGCGACCAGCACGGTGGTGCGCAGGCCCGCGGTTCGCTGGCGATATTGACGCTCGGCCCCGATCAGCGCGCCCAGCACGAAGGCGGCAAGCAGGCTGACGACCGAATCGAGGAAGGGATAGAGCTCGAAGGTCTGGATGAAGCGCATGCGCCTGCCCCCGGTAACGGCGGCGCGCTTCCGACTGCCGCGACCGGCCGCCTATAGCGGGCAGGATGTGACGGTTCAATGAAGGGGACCCGATCTTGCCGGCAGGCGCGGTCGCTTGCGCCTCGGATATTGATTCAACCTCTCAGCCGAACGCGGCAACGCTCTGGCCCGATTCGCGAAATCGGCGCGCTGGACCGACGACCTGCGCATTCTGCCTCCGCGATGACGCTGCGTCGCGACTCAGGTTAGCATCCTTGTCCCGCCACAGGGATCATCCCGCCATGAAGACGCTCATCCTCGCTGCCCTCGCCATCGGCCTGTCCAGTGCCGCCGTCGCCCAGAGCCCGAGCTGCAATGCGCAGGCCGCAGAAAAGAAGCTCGCCGGTGCGGCCAAGACCAGCTTCGTGACCAAATGCGAGAAGGACGCCGGCGCGGCTTGCGACAAGCAGGCGGCCGACAAGAAGCTGGCGGGCGCCGCCAAGACCAGCTTCACGACGAAATGCGTCAAGGACGCTGTCGGCACCTGAGCAGTCCGAATACTCACCTCAAGCCCTCATCCTGAGGAGCAGGCTTCGGCTGCGTCTCAAAGGATCGTCCAGGAAGCTCCGGAACCAGCTGGAGCATCCTTCGAGACGGCCGCTGACGCGATCTCCTCAAGATTAGAGCTTGTGGGGCTCAAACAAAAAAGGGCGGCCCCCGGGGCCGCCCTTCTCATTTCCAACAGCGCGCAATCAGCCGCGATCGTCGTCGTCATGGCCGCGGTCGCGCCAGCGGCGCGGTCCCCGATCGTCATCGCCATAGCGGTCACGATCGCCGCCCCGGCCATGCCATTCCATCGAGCGCCCACGCATCTCGCGCATCCGCTCGCGGCCTTCCGACATCGCCTGGCGCACGGCCCGGCGTGCCACGGTCTTCTGCTCGTCCGACAGTGTCGACCAGAGCGGGCGCACCGCATCCGCCATCTCCTTGCTGCGGGCCGCGCGCTCGCCCTGGCGGTTCGCCATCATGTCGAGCCGCTCCATGATGTCGGCGTCGCGGAAGGTCTCGCGCTGCTCGCGCATCTTGGCGAAGCGCTCCTGGCGCTGCTCGGCATTGCGCTTGATCAGCGCTTCCAGCTTCTCGAAGGCCGGCACCTGCTCGGGCTTGAGCTTGAGGTCGGTGCGCAGCTGGGCGAGGCGCTCGTTCATCCGTGCGGTCGCCCGCTCGGCGCGGCGCTGGCGCCATTCCTCGCGCCGGTCGGTGCGCTCGCCGCGATCCGCACGATCACCGCGCGTCTCGTTCTGCTGCTGCCCCGGCGGATTGCTGCCCGGAGCGGGCGGGATCGGCTGCGGCTGTGCGATCGCCAGTGTCGCAGCGACAGCCGCAGCGCTGGAGGCGACGATGAGGGCGATACGTTTCATGCGAGGTCTCCGATTGTGGTGTCTACAACAACGGGTCGCTTTGCGGGTCTCGAAGCCGGGTCGCGATGTCGCCACGATGCCTCGGACGGCCTGACCCGGCCATGGCGCACGCATGACAAGATCGTAATGTCGGCACGACGCGCCGACGAGCGGTAAGTTCCATCAGGGTCGCCGCGCTACGCCGAATCGGCGCAGCATGCCGGCAATGATCACCGCGCCGAATCCGCAACGAGCTTCAGCCATGCGCAACCTCATCACCGACGTTCGTGGCGTCCTCGTGGGCAATGCCGAGGATTCCGCTGCCGCGACCGGGGTCACCGTCGCCCTGTTCGAGCGGCCGAGCATCGCTTCCGTCGCCGTGCTCGGCGGCGCGCCCGGCACGCGCGACACGGCCTTGCTCGAGCCGGGCATGACGGTCGAGCATATCGACGGCATCGTCCTCTCCGGCGGCTCGATCTGGGGCCTATCCGCTGCCGATGGCACCCTGAGCTGGCTGGCGCGGCAAGGACGCGGCTTCCCGATCGGCGGCTATCGCGTGCCGATCGTGCCGCAGGCGATCCTGTTCGATCTCGCCAATGGCGGCGACAAGCCCTTCGCCCGCGGCCAGGGCGAGGCGCCCTATCGCGCTCTCGCCGAGACTGCGAGCGCCGCCGCTGCGGCCGAGTTCACGCTCGGCAGCGTCGGCGCCGGCTTCGGCGCGACCACAGCCAATCTCAAGGGCGGGCTCGGCTCGGCCAGTGCGCGGGCCGCGACAGGCCAGGTCGTCGGCGCGCTCGTCGCGGTCAACGCGGTCGGCACGGCGACGATAGGCGACAGCCCGCATTTCTGGGCCGCGCCTTACGAGCAAGGCGCCGAATTCGGCGGCCGCGGCTGGCCGGCGACGATCCCTTCGGAAGACCTCGGCCTGCGCTTCAAGGGCGGGCCGGGCGCCAACACCACCATCGCCTTGGTCGCGACCGACGCCGTGCTGACCAAGGCACAGGCCAAGCGCATGGCGCTCTGCGCCCATGACGGGCTGGCGCGGGCCCTGCGGCCGGTCCATGCCCCGCTCGATGGCGACGTCGTCTTCGCCGCCGCGACCGGCCATAGCGGCGCGCCCTCCGACGCCTTCGCCCTGACCGAGCTCTGCGCCACCGCCGCCGACGTGCTGGCGCGCGCCGTGGCGCGGGCGGTATACTCAGCCAGCGCCCTGCCCTTTGCGGGCGCCAAGCCGGCCTGGCGCGACAGGTTCGGTGGCTGACCAGCGCTCGGCGTCGTGTTAGACCCCGGCCCATGTCGACCGATGATTTCCTTGCCCGCTTCGGCGCTGCCGGCCAGCGCCAGCCCGATCCCGTCGCCGCCGCCCAGCAGGCGATGCGCAACCCGCTGCCCAAGCGCTTCTACGAGAAAGCGGGCGTGCTGGAGCGTGACGACCTGTTCCATGTCGCGCTCGACGGCCGCACCGCCCGCACCCCGGCCCGCAAGCCGCTCGCCGTAGCATCGCGCACTGTCGCCGAAGCGCTGGCGGCGGAATGGGACGCCCAGACCGGTGAGATCGACCCGGCCCGCATGCCGCTGACCCGGCTGGTCAATTCGGCGCTCGACGGCGTGGCCGACCAGCATGAGGCGGTTCGCGCCGAGATCGTCCGCTATGCCGGCAGCGATGCGCTCTGCTATCGCGCCGGAGAGCCCGAAGCGCTGGTCGAGCGGCAGGATGCGGTCTGGAACCCGCTGATCGCGGCGCTCGAAGACCGTATCGGCGGCCGTTTCGTCATGGCGCAGGGCGTGATCTTCACGCAACAGCCGCAGACGGTGCTCGACGCCGTGGCCAAGCGCGTCGCCGTGATCACCTCCCCGGTCGCGCTCGCCGGCGCCCACAACGTCATGACGCTGACCGGCTCGACCATCCTGATGCTCGCGTTGACTGAGCGGCTGATCGACGCCGAGGCGGCCTGGGCCGCCGCCCATCTCGACGAGGACTACCAGATCGGGATCTGGGGTCAGGACGAGGAAGCGGCCGAGCGCCGCGCCATTCGCCGCAAGGAATACGACGCCGCCGTGCTGCTGCTGACGAAGGGCTAGAGGCGATGATCCCGGGCGCGCCCAAGGCTGACAACCCGGAAGACTATATCGCCCAGCTCGATGGCTGGCGACTCAAGGCGGTCGAGGCCCTGCGCGCTGCCGTGAAGGCGGCAGCTCCGCTCGACGAGCGGATCAAGTGGACGCATCTGGTCTATTTCTCGAACGGGCCCGTGCTGCTGATACGGGCCGAGGCGGAGCGCGTGCTCTTCGGCTTCTGGCGCGGCAAGCGCCTGCGCCATATCGAGCCGCGGCTGAAGCCGGGCGGCAAGTTCGAGCTCGCGACCATGGTGCTGCGCGCGGGCGATGCGGTCGATACGAAGATCGCGACCGAGCTCGTGCGTGCCGCGGTCGCTCTCAACCATGAGTTCGGCGACCCGAGCAAGCCGAGCGCCTGACGGTCTGCCCGGCCAAAGTCGCTCTGCTCATTTCATGTCATCCCGGACAAGCCGCGAAGCGGCGCCGATCCGGGACCCATGCCTGAGCCTTTCCGAGAGAGGTTCCGGAATGGGTCCCGGGCCTTACGCCCGGGACGACTCGCGCACGGGAAAAGGTCCCGAACCAACATCCCGCAAATACCTCATGCCTCCACTGCCGGAGCCTCGGTCAGCACGCGGTCGATCAGCCCCCAGTCCTTGCCTTCCTCGGCGGTCATGAAGCGGTCGCGGTCGAGCGTGCGCTCGACCTCTTCCTCGCTGCGTCCGCAATGCTCGGCATAGAGCCGGATCATCCGCCGCTTGGTCTTCTGGATCTCCTCGGCATGGATCAGGATATCGGACGCCTGCCCCTGCGCCCCGCCGAGCGGCTGGTGGACATGCAGGCTGGCATTGGGCAAGGCCGCGCGCTCGCCCGGCTCGCCCGCCATCAGGAGGAAGGAGCCCATCGAGCGGGCCGTGCCCATGCAGAGCGTATGCACGGGCGAGCGGATGTACTGCATCGTGTCGTAGATCGCGAGGCCGCTGGTGACCACGCCGCCCGGCGAGTTGATGTAGAAGTGGACCGGCCGCTTCGGGTTCTCGGCCTCCAGGAACAGCAATTGCGCGCAGACCAGCGCGGCGCTGGCATCGTTGACCTCGCCGTTCAGGAAGACGATCCGCTCGCGCAGCAGGCGCGAGTAGATGTCGAAGGAACGCTCCCCGCGCGTCGACTGTTCGACGACCATGGGGACGAGCTGCATCGTGCCGTGCATCGACGACCTCCTCAGTTCCGGATTGTTGATGGTGCTTGCGGACTGGGCCCGCGCCGTCAGGCGGCGCGCAGCATCAGCGGCTGGTTGCTGTTCGCAGGTGCCGGCGACGCGCTCAACCGCGTATCGGTCAGGCTATGGACGATCCGCAGCTCGGTCCCCGCGTCGTTCGGCGCGAGCTGGAAGGTCACGACGCTCTCTAGGAAGGGCGGCTCGTCCTCCCTCAAGCGGTAGCGCAGCTCTTCGCCCGGCACGCTGGACAACGCCTCGACCTGCGCCGGCAGCCAGCGCTCGCGGAAGGCGGGAATGCTGAGCGCCCGCCAGACCTTCTCGGGCGGCGCATCGAGCTGATATGCGAACACCAGCTCCTTGGTGTGCTCCTGCGTCTCGCTCTCGCTCATTGGTCCATGTCCCGCAGCAGATCCTTGAGAGCATCGATGCGCGCCGGCCAGTAGGCCCGGTATTTCGCCAGCCATTGCGCGATCAGGGCAAGCCCGTTCGGGTCGACCTCGTAATTGACGAAGCGCCCCTGCCGTTCCTCGCGCACCAGCCCGGCGGTCCGCAGCACGGCGAGGTGCTGCGACATCGCCGGCTGGCTGATCGCCATGCCCTCGCGCAAGGCACTGGCGTTCATGCCGCCGACAGCGAGCTTCTCGAAGATCGCCCGCCGGGTCGGATCGGCCAGCGCTTTGAAGATGTCCTGCTCCATGTCAGACACATAAGCATATACTTATTTCATTCGCAAGCGGCTGACGAGAGCGCCTGTCAGCTCGCCAGAATGGGGTAGAGCGAAGCAGCCAGCAGCAGCCCCATCACGACGTTGAACACGCGCTGCCGCGCCGGGTCGGAGAGCAGGCCGCGCAGCATCGTGCCGCCGATGGCCCAGACCGCGATGCAGGGCCCGTTCGCCAGCGCATAGGCGATCACGACGATCGCGAGATTGAGGAAGTAGCCCTCCGTCGGCGTGTAGGCCGCAACCGCTCCGACCGCCATGATCCAGGCCTTGGGGTTGACCCACTGGAACGCCGCGGCCGCCGGAAAGCTGAGCGGCGCCGCCGCCTCTGCGCCGGGCTCCAGAGGAGCCGAACGCGCGATCTTCCAGGCGAGATAAAGAAGATAGGCGCTGCCCGCATAGCGCAGGATGTCGTGCAGAACAGGGATCGCGCTGAACAGGCCCCCTAGCCCGAGGCCGACCGCAAGGACGAGGCCGGAGAAGCCGAGATTGATCCCCAGCAGCAGCGGCAGGCTGGCACGAAAACCGTGATTGGCGCCGGAGGCGAGCAGCAGCGTGTTGTTCGGCCCGGGCGTGATCGAGGTCACGAAGGCATAGCCGATGAAGGCGAGCAGCAATTGCGGTGTCATGTCCGGTCCAGCGTTAGCAAGCGTCGCGCCGGTGATTGTGGATGTGACACTTCTTGCATAGAGTGAAAAGTGTCCCGTGACGCAATTTGTTAGATCACATGCTCCTCGCTTCACCCTGGCGACCGCGCCTCGCGGAGGGCCGTGGCTCGGCCAGCGAAAGGCTGGTCGAGGCTCTCGCTCGCGATATCGCCGACGGCTCGCTGCCGTCGGGCGCGCGCCTGCCGGCTCACCGCCCCCTCGCCTGGCAGCTCGATATCGGCATCGGCACGGTGACCAAGGCCTATGCGCAGCTCGAACGTCGCGGCCTGGTGCGTAGCGTCCGCGGCCGCGGCATGTTCGTCGCCGGCTTGCCCCGAGCGGCCGGTCGCACGATCGATCTCAGCGTGAACGTGCCCCCGCAGCAGCTGAGCGACCGCCTGCTCGCCGCCAGCCTGTCCGACCTTGCAAGGCGGCTCGATGCCGACAGCTTCGGAGCCTATGCCGCGCCCGCCGGCAGGCTCGACCATCGCGCGCTGCTGGCCCGCTGGCTCGCGCCGACAGGCATTGCAGCTGCCCCCGAGCGGCTGCTGATCTGCCACGGAGCCCAGCATGCCCTGGCGATCGCATTCGCGATCACCTGTGGGCCGGACACCGAATTGCTGACGGAGGCGCTGAGCTATCCCGGGGCGATCGCCCTGGCCCGCCGACGTGGCCTGCGGCTGACCGGCCTCGCCATCGACGAGCAGGGCCTCGTCCCGCAGGCGCTCGACAAGGCCTTGCATGAGGCGAAAACGGCGGGGCGGCGCGCCGTGCTCTACATCACGCCGACCCTGCACAATCCGACCACGGCGACGATGGGCGAAGCCCGGCGCCAGGACATCGCAAGGCTCTGCCGCGCCCATGATGCCGTGATCATCGAGGACGATATCCACGCCGCCCTGGCCGAGCCGGGCACGATCGCGATCGCCGCGCTCGCGCCGGAGCGGACGCTGCATGTCTCCGGCCTGTCGAAGGTGCTGAGTCCGGGCCTGCGCATCGGCTCGCTGCTCGTCCCAGAGCCCTGGCTGACGCCTGCCCTCGCCGAACTTGCCGCGACCTGCACCATGGCATCCCTGCTCTCTTGCCTGATCATGGAGCGCTGGCTCAGCGAGGACACTGCAGCGTCGGTCACGCGCTCGATTCGCGATGAGGCGAGCCGTCGCGTCGCCCTGGCGCGCGAGCTTCTGCCGCCCGGGACCGCGTTGAGCTCGGGCAATGGCTTCCATGTCTGGCTGCCGATGGCACCGGAGCGGGCCACGGCGCTGCCGGCTCGCGCCGCCGCCTCGGGCATCCTTCTGCCAGCTCCCGAGATTTTCCTGGCCGATGCGCAGGCACCGTCATGGGGCGTGCGGCTCAGTCTCGGCGGCCCGAAGCTCGAGAGGCTGCAGGATGCACTCGCAGGCCTGCGGACCCTGCTTCTCGATGGCGGCAGCGGCCCGCAGAGCCGGGCGATGCCGTGACCGACACCGCGGTGCACAAAACGCCAGCCGCATGCTGCGAAGGCCGCAATGGACTTCGCCCGCAGCGCCGCTTAAGCGGGAACAGGACCTTTAAAGACTGCGCCCCGGGAGGCTCTTGATGAAGGACATTCTCGAACAGCTTGAAGACCGGCGCGCGGGCGCACGCCTCGGCGGCGGCGAAAAGCGCATCGCGGCGCAGCACAAGCGCGGCAAGCTCACCGCCCGCGAGCGCATCGAGCTGCTGCTCGACAAGGACTCCTTCGAGGAGTTCGACATGTTCGTGCAACACCGCGCCGTCGATTTCGGCATGGACAAGGCCGAGAAGATCCCCGGCGACGGCGTCGTCACCGGCTGGGGCACGGTCAATGGCCGCACCGTCTTCGTCTTCTCCAAGGACTTCACCGTCTTCGGCGGCTCGCTCTCCGAGACCCACGCCCAGAAGATCATCAAGATCCAGGACATGGCGCTGAAGATGCGCGCGCCGATCGTCGGCCTGTTCGACGCCGGCGGCGCCCGCATCCAGGAAGGCGTCGCGGCGCTCGGCGGCTACGGCGAGGTCTTCAAGCGCAACGTTCAGGCTTCGGGCGTCATCCCCCAGATCTCGGTGATCATGGGTCCCTGCGCCGGCGGCGACGTCTATTCGCCGGCGATGACCGACTTCATCTTCATGGTCCGCGACACCAGCTACATGTTCGTCACCGGCCCGGAGGTGGTGAAAACCGTCACCAACGAGACGGTGACCTCGGAAGAGCTGGGGGGCGCCAAGGTCCACACCAGCAAATCCTCGGTCGCCGACGGCTCGTTCGAGAACGATGTCGAGGCGCTCTTGCAGGTGCGCCGCCTGATCGACTTCCTGCCGGCCAACAACACCGTCGGCGTGCCGGAATGGCCGAGCTTCGACGTGCCCGATCGCGTCGACATGAGCCTGGACACGCTAGTCCCGGACAATCCGAACAAGCCATACGACATCAAGGAGCTGATCCTGAAGGTCGTCGACGAGGGCGATTTCTTCGAGATCCAGGAAGCCTACGCCAGGAACATCGTCACCGGCTTCGCCCGCATCGAGGGCCGCACCGTCGGCATCGTCGCCAACCAGCCGATGGTGCTGGCCGGCGTGCTTGATTCCGACGCCAGCCGCAAGGGCGCCCGCTTCGTGCGCTACTGCGACGCCTTCGAAATCCCGATCGTCACGCTGGTCGACGTTCCCGGCTTCCTGCCCGGCACGGCGCAGGAATATGGTGGCCTGATCAAGCACGGCGCCAAGCTGCTCTTCGCCTACAGCGAATGCACAGTCCCGCTGGTCACGATCATCACGCGCAAGGCCTATGGCGGCGCCTATGACGTCATGGCATCCAAGCATATCGGCGCCGACGTCAACTATGCCTGGCCCACCGCGCAGATCGCGGTGATGGGCGCCAAGGGCGCGGTCGAGATCATCTTCCGCGGCGGCGATGCCGAGACCATCGCGCGCCAGACCAAGGAATATGAAGACCGCTTCATGAGCCCCTTCGTTGCGGCCGAGCGCGGCTATATCGACGAAGTCATCATGCCGCATTCGACCCGCCGCCGGATCGCGCGGGCCCTCGCCATGCTGCGCACCAAGAGCGTCGAGCGTCCCTGGCGCAAGCACGACAACATCCCGCTCTGAGCGGAACCTGACGCCGGGGCCGCCTCACATCAGCCCCGGCAAACCGAAGCTGATCACCGCTCAGGTGGCTGCAAACGGGTTGAGGAGCGGGACGTTCAGCCCCTCGAAATCGCGGGTGTTGCGCGTGACCACCGTCAACCCGTGGACGGAGGCGGTTGCTGCGATCATCGCGTCCTCGATGATCTCACCCGACTTTCGGTGCATCAGCCTTGCCCAGGCGCGAAAGACGTCGGCATTCATGTCGAGGACGTTGTAGGTCCGCGCGACCTGATCCAGCCAAGCCTCGATCTCCGCCGCCTTGGCAACGTCTTGCTCACGAGTCATCTCGATACCGGCCTGTATCTCTCCGATGGTGACCGCGGACAGATGCAGGTCGGCATCGGCCACGCCATCCAGCCAAGCCAGCACGGCGCCATACGGCCGCAGGCGGCGCAGTTCGGAGACGACATTGGTATCGAGGAGATAGATGTTTCACACCAGCTCCCCGGGCTCGCGCCGGCGGAGCCGGCCACGCCCGAGCAAATCCAGATCGACCCTAGCCTCGTCCGCGAGCAACAAGTCCTTCAATGTCGGCTTCGCACTTCGCTGAAGCCGCTCCCACTCCTTCAGCGGGACCAGAACCGCGGCGTCAGCACCTCGCTTGCTGACAATCTGGGGGCCTTCCTTGAGACAGGTCTCGAGCAACTCGCTGAAGCGCGCCTTCGCATCCTGCACCGGCCAGCTCTTCATCCCGCCCTCGACGCTCAAATCAACCTAGTCAGATAACTAGTCTTTTCTAGCCGCTGCGCAAGCGCCTCACATCAGTCCCGGCAGCTCCGCGGCCAGCGCGTCGATGGCGACGCGCACCTTCGGCGGCAGGTGCGGCGTCTGCAGCCAGAGCGCTTGGACGTCATAGGGTAGTCGCCCCTCGCCCGGCAGCAATTCGACGAGCGCGCCGGCTTTCAGGCGTTCGCGCACCAGCCAGGACGGCAGCCAGGCGAGCCCCATGCCGAGGAAGGCCGCATCGGCGATCGCCTCGAGATCGTCGAACCGCAAACGATGCCGCGGCATCACCTCCACCGGCGGCCCATCCTCGCAAGGGAACAGCCAGGGACGCACGCCACCGGAACGGCGATAGATCAGCGCGTCATGACCAGCGAGATCGGCCAGCCGCGTCGGCGTTCCATGGGCGTCGAGATAGGAAGGCGCAGCGCAGACGATCATGCGCTGGCGGGCGAGCCGGCGCGTCACGAGGTTCGCCGCATCGTGCAGCTCGCCGGTGCGGATGGCGAGATCATGCCCGCCTTCGGCGAGATCGACGAAGCCGTCACCGAAGGCGAGGTCGAGTTCCAGCTGCGGGTGCCGGCGGGCAAGGTCGAGCAGGATCGGCATGACGCAGCACCGGCCGAACAGCACCGGCAGCGCCACCCGAAGCTTGCCGCGCGGCTCGCCGAATTGGTCGGCGGCGAGCGCATCGGCCGCCTCGGCCTCGGCGAGGACGCTCCGGCAGCGTTCGCAATAGGCAAGGCCGAACTCGGTCAGGCTCTGCCGCCGCGTCGTGCGGTTGAGCAGGCGCACGCCGAGCCGCTCTTCCAAAAAACGGACATGCTTGCCGACCATCGGCGCGGACAGGCCGAGCGCCGCTGCTGCCGCTGCGAAGGAGCCGAGATCGACCGCCCTGACGAATACGGCCATGCTGGTGAGGCGGTCCATCATCCGAAATCAATGGTTCCGATTGTCGATCGTGGAGCGGAATTTATCGCAGGACGGCGCGCTGCCATAGCTCATTCATTCGCTCTGTTTTGGAGTCATGAGCATGGCCCGCACGATCCGCTTTCACCGCCATGGCGGCCCCGAGGTTTTGACCATCGAGGACATCGACGTCCCACCGCCCGGCCCTGGCGAAGTCCGGATTCGGACCAAGGCGCTCGGCCTCAACCGGGCCGAGGTTCTGTTTCGCTCGGGAAGCTATATCGAGCAGGCGCGGTTTCCATCCGGCATCGGCCTCGAAGCCGCGGGCCTGATCGAAAGCGTCGGCGCCGGCGTCGAAGGCCTCTCGCCGGGCGATGCCGTCAGCCTGGTGCCACCGCGCTCGATGGTGAGCTCGCCGGTGCATGGCGAACTGGTCACCGTCCCGGCCGAATTGGTGGTGAAGCACCCGCCGACGCTCGGCTGGGAGGCGGCTGCGGCGAGCTGGATGCAGTACCTGACCGCCTATGGCGCGCTGGTCGACATCGCACGGCTCGCGCGGGGCGAGCATGTGGTGATCACCGCCGCGTCGAGCAGCGTCGGCCTCGCCGCGATCCAGATCGCCAACCGGATCGGCGCGATCCCGATCGCGGTGACGCGGACTTCGCGGAAGGCGCAGGCGCTGCGCGAGGCCGGCGCCGCCCATGTCGTCGCCCTGGCCGAAGATGGCTTGGAAGCCCGATTGAAGGAGATCGCAGGCGAAGACGGCGTCAGGGTGGTGTTCGACGCGGTCGGGGGCCCAGCCTTCATCCCATTGACCGCCGCGATGGGGCGCGGCGGCATCCTGTTCGAATATGGCGGCCTCAGCCCGCAGACGACACCCTTCCCGCTCTTCAACGTCCTGAGCAAGAGCCTGACGCTGCGCGGCTATCTCGTCCACGAAATCGCAGGCGACCCGGCTCGGCTCGCCGCCGCCAAGGCCTTCATCCTGGACGGCCTGAACGACGGCTCGCTAACGCCGATCATCACCCGGACGTTTCCGTTCGAGGAGATCGTCGAGGCGCATCGCTATCTCGAATCGAACGAGCAGTTCGGCAAGGTCGTGGTGACGCTTTGAGGGTCTGAATCGCCAACCCGCCAGGCTTCGCCATCAAAACGGATGTCATCCCGGACAAGCCGCGAAGCGGCGCCGATCCGGGACCCATTCCTGAGCCTTTCCGATAGAGCTTCCGGAATGGGTCCCGGGTCTGCCTGCGGTCGCCCGGGACGACTCGCGCTTTTTTTTGCGAACTCCGGAACCCTCTCAGGTCCAGCGCCTGAACACCACGCTGGCATTGACGCCGCCGAAGCCGAAGCCGTTCGAGATGGCGTGCTCCATCGCTATCGGTCTCGCCGCCTTCGCCACGAGGTCGAGCCCGGCGGCATCCCCGTCCGGGTTCTCGAGATTGAGCGTCGGCGGCGCGATCTGGTCACGCAGCGCAAGAATGGTGAAGACCGCTTCCAGCCCGCCGGCGGCGCCGAGCAGATGGCCGGTCGCCGATTTCGTCGCGCTGATCGCGATGCCGCCTTCGCTGCCGAACACCGCCTTGATCGCGGCGAGCTCGCCGCGATCGCCGACCGGCGTCGAAGTCGAATGGGCGTTGAGATGGGCGACATCGCCGGGCTTGAGACCCGCCTGCTTCAGCGCCGTCTCCATCGCCCGGCGTGCGCCCGAGCCATCCTCGGGGCCGGAGGTGATGTGATAGGCGTCGGCGCTGGTGCCGTAGCCGGTCAGTTCGGCGAGGATCGTCGCGCTGCGCGCCTGCGCATGTTCCAGCGCCTCGATCACCAGGATCCCGGCGCCCTCGCCCATGACGAAGCCGTCGCGGTCACGGTCGAAGGGGCGCGAGGCCTTCTCCGGCTCGTCGTTGAACCCAGTTGAGAGGGCACGCGCCGCGGCGAAGCCGCCGAGCGAGACGAGATCGACGCAGGCCTCGCTGCCGCCGCAGAGTGCGATGTCGACCTCGCCGGCCCGGATCATCCGCGCGGCATCGCCGATCGCCTGGACGCCGGCGGCGCAGGCGGTGACGGGCGCGCCGATCGGCCCCTTGAAGCCATGATCGATCGAGACATGGCCGGCCGCGAGATTGACCAAGAAGGACGGCACTGTGAAGGGCGAGAGCCGGCGCACGCCGCGCTGGTCGGTCGTCCGCACCGCCTCGGCGATCGCCGGAAAGCCGCCGATGCCCGAAGCGATCACGGTCGCGGTGCGCTCGCGCTCGGCTTCGTCCTGCGGCTGCCAACGGGCCTGCCCCAGCGCCTCCTTGGCCGCGACCAGCGCGAACTGGATGAAGCGATCCATCTTGCGCTGGTCCTTCGGCGCGATCGCGACATCGGGATCGAAGCCGCCCTGATTGTCCTCGGCCTTGCCAGGCACGATACCCGCGATCTTGGCCGGTAGCGTTTCGGCGACAGCATCCGGCAGGCGGCGCAGACCCGAGCGGCCGGCGAGCAGGCGCTGCCAAGCGAGCTCGGTGCCGCAGCCCAAAGGCGAGACGACGCCCAGTCCGGTGACGACGATGCGGCGCATGGCGGCTCCTATTACGATCTGGCTCGGGTAGCGGCCTGGCGCGCCGCGAGGCGTTCGCGCAGGTCGTTGCTGGCGCGCGGCCCGGCGATGACGGTGGCGCTATCCGCGGTGACAGGCTTCAGGGTTGCGGCATCGACGACGATCGGCGTGATCGGCCGGCCGGTCCCGCGCTCGGCCAGCAGCAGCGAGGCGCCTTCCGGCGCGAGATGCCGATTGGCGAACCCGATCAGCGCCACGATGACCGGGAAGACGTCGCGGCCCTTCTCGGTCAGGACATATTCGTAGCGCTTCGGCCGCTCGCTATAGAGCCGCCGCTCGAACAGCCCGCTCTCGGTGAGCTGCTTCAGCCGGCGCGTCAGCATGTTCGGCGCGATGCCGAGGCTGCGCTCGAACTCGTCGAAACGGGTGAGCCCCTGCAGCGCATCGCGCAGGATCAGGATGCTCCACCACTCGCCGACGGTCTCGACAGCGAGGGCGCAGGGGCATTCGGTGAGGGGAGCGAGCTTGGGCTGCATGGCCCAGGCTCGCTACCGCAGTCACTATTTTTTTGCAAGCTACAATTCCGCAGAGCGGACGTTGCGCTCCGCGTCAATCCAGCGTGCTCCTGAACCGCAGCAGCGCGATCCCGGCATAGAGCGGCACGAAGATAGAGAGGTAGAACACCTCCAGCCCGATATCGCCGAGATCAGCCCCCTTCAGCATGATGGCGCGGACGACGCGCAGGAAATGTGTCAGCGGGAAGATCTCGCCGAGCCACTGCGCCCAGAGCGGCATGCCGGCATAGGGGAACATGAAGCCCGAGAGCAGCAGCGACGGCAGGAAGAAGAAAAAGGTCAGCTGCATCGCCTGGAGCTGCGTGCGCGCCATGGTCGAGATCGTGTAGCCGAGCAGCACCAGCGCCAGCACGAAGATGGTGACGCAGGTCAGGAGCAGGCCGAGGCTGCCGAGGAAGGGCACGCCGAAGAGCAGCTTCGCCGCCGAGAGCACCACCGCGACCTGGACGCTGCCGACCGCGAGGTAGGGCAACACCTTGCCGAGCATGATCTCGCCGGGGGTCGCCGGCATGGCGAGCAGGTTTTCCATGGTGCCGCGCTCGATCTCGCGGGTCAGCGCCATCGCCGTCATCATCACCATGGTCATCTGCAGGATGACGCCGAGCAGGCCGGGCACGATGTTGTACTGGGTGATGCCCTCGGGATTGTAGCGCCGGTGCACCACGAAGGAGAGCGCGCTCTCGCTTTGCTCGCGCTTCAGCTCATCGGTGCCAAGCGCCCGGGTCAGCGCCCGGCTGGCGATGGTCTGCAGCGCGCCGACCGCATTGCTCGACGCCGCCGGATCAGTCGCATCGGCCTCGACCAGGATGCGCGGCTCGTCGCCGCGCTCGACCCGCATGCCGAAATCGCTGGGAATGGTGACGAGGAAGGAGATCGCGCCGCGCGCCATCAGGCTTTCGGCCTCGGCCGCGCTCTCGGGGCGCCTGGCGAAGCGGTAATAGCCGGAGACCTCCAATGCCGCGACGACCGAGCGGGTGTAGCGATCCTGGCCCAGCGCCAGAACCGCCGCCGGCAAGCCCTTGGGATCATTGTTGATCGCGTAGCCGAACAGCAGCAGCTGGACGATCGGCACCACCAGCATCATCGCGAAGGTGATGCGGTCGCGCCGCATCTGCACGAACTCCTTGGCCAGCACCGCGCCGAGCCGGCCGGGCGAGAACAGGGATGCCAGCGCCATCGTACTCATGCCGCCCTCCCCTCGGCCTGGGACTTCGCCATGAACTGGATGAAGACGTCCTCCAGACTGGTCGCGTCGGGCTCGACACGGATGCCGGGACGGTCCTTGAGATGCGCCAGCGCGGCTTCGAGCCTAGCCTTGTCGGTGCCGACAACGTGCAATGTCGTCCCGAAGGGCGCGACCTGCTCGACGCCATCGCTCTTTGCCAATTCGGCGATGTCGGCCGGCTTCAGTGCGCCATGGACGACATAGGTCGATAGGCCCGAGCCTTTCACCACCTCGTCGACCGTGCCGGTCGCCAGCATGCGGCCATAGGCGATGTAGCCGATGCGGTGGCAGCGCTCGGCCTCGTCCATGTAATGGGTCGAGACCAGCACGGTCAGCCCGTCGCCGGCGAGGCGGTGAATCTCATCCCAGAACTCGCGCCGCGCCTTGGGGTCGACGCCGGCGGTCGGCTCGTCGAGCAAAAGCAGCTTCGGCTGGTGCATAATGCAGGCGGCGAGTGCGAGGCGCTGCTTCCAGCCCCCCGACAGCGTGCCGGCGAGCTGGTCCTTGCGCGAGGTCAGGCCGAGACTGTCGAGCGTGCGCGCCACGGCATCCTCGACTGGCTTCAGCGCATAGAGCCGGGCGACGAAGGTCAGGTTCTCCTCGATCGTCAGGTCCTCGTAGAACGAGAACTTCTGGGTCATGTAGCCGACCTGGAGCTTGATCTGCGCGCTCTGCGTCCTGACATCGAGGCCCAGCACCTTCCCCTCGCCGGCATCGGGGGTCAGCAACCCGCAGATCAGCCGGATCGTCGTGGTCTTGCCGGAGCCGTTCGGACCGAGGAAGCCGACGATCTCGCCTTCCCTGACCGCGAGATCGACATTGTCGACGACCGTGCGCTTGCCGAAGCGCTTGGTCAGGCCGCGCACGTCGATGACGTTGCGCTCGCTCACCGCCGCCCCCGCAGCATGACGTCGACGATCTGCCCAGGCTGGAGCCGCGTCGCAGGGGCGCCCTCGGGCCGCGCCTCGACGAGATAGACCAGCTTCTGCCGCGTTTCGGCCGAATAGATCACCGGCGGGGTGAATTCCGGCTCCTGCGAGACATAGGACACGGTGGCCGCCATCCCGTGCGGACAGCCCGAGCAGCGCACGTCGAGCTGCGTGCCGACGCTGGTGCCGAACAGCAGTGCCTCCGGCACGTAGAGCATCAGCTTGACCGCACCGTCGGGCAGGATCGTCAACGCCGGCGCCGACGGGCCGGCGAGCTCGCCGGGATGGCGGATGAGGTCGGTGACGATGCCTGCCCCCGGCGCCGTCAGCTTGCGCTGGCCGAGCCGCCATTTCGCCTGGTCGAGCGCGGCCTGCGCCTGCGCCACCTGGTTCTGCGCCGCCTTGATCTCCTCTTCGCGCGCCGCCAGCCGGGCGACGGCGAGATTGGCGGCGCTCTGGCGCACATTCGCCGCGGCGACGTCGCGCGCGGTCTGGGCCTGATCGAGATCGGCCTGGGTCGAGACGCCGCGCCGGAAGAGATCCTGCCGCCGCTCCAGCGCCCGCTCGGCCTCGCGCTCCTGCGCCTTGGCGGAGACGGCTGTCGCCTCGATCACCGCGATCTCCTCCGGCCTTTTGCCGCTGAGCAGGTTGGCGAGTTGCGCCTGCGCCTGCACCAGCCGCGCCTCGCTCTCGGCGACGGCGTTGCGGGCATCGTCGGCCTGCAGTTCGGCAAGCAGCGCACCGGGCGCGACGCGCTCGCCGCGGCGGACCGAGACGTTCTCGATCCGCGCCGTGTCGATCGGGCCGAGGCGGACATATTCGCCCTCGACATAGCCGACGACGCGAGTGGTCGGCGGCGCGCAGATTCCGAGCGAAGCGGCGATGGCGAAGGAGCAGATGAAATCGAGAATCATGACGCCTCTCCCCTGCAGGCGAGGATGCTGGCGCGAACCGAGCGCCTGACGGTTTCGGCTATGGCGCGCGCCTCCTCCGGGCCGATCGCGTCCCAGCCCAGGCGCCGGGTGACCGCCGGCCGCGCGATGCGGAAATAGAAGACCTGGCCGATCGCGGCGAAGACGGCGAGCTTGGTTGCCGGCGCCTCCGGGTCCATACCCGTCGCTGCAGCCCAGACCTTGCAGACCCGGCGATGCACCGGTTCGAACAGTCCGCCATAGATCGTCTCGAAGGCCGGGCTCGGCGTCAGCATCTCGCGCACGACGAAGCGAGCGACGACCTCGCTCTCCGGAACCGTCGTCAGGAAGGCGACGACCCGGTCGATCAGCGCAAGCAGCTGCTCGGTGGCGACGTCGCGATCCGCCGCATCGATCGTGATCGAGACCGTGGGAGCCCCACCTGCCAGCACGGCCTGCATCCGGGCGATGATCGCCTCGGCGCAGGCCTGCCTGAGCCCATCCTTGCCGCCGAAATGATAGGCGATGCCGGCGCTGTTGACCTTCGCCGCCTGGGCGATCTCACGCGTCGAGGTCGCATCGAAGCCATTGCGGCCGAACAGGTCGAGCCCGGCGCGGATCAGCGCCTGCCGCGTGCCCTCGGCGTCCTTGAGAATGGATGTACGTGCCATGGCGAGGCCGATAGCATGGCTTCTCAATTTAATCAATCGATTGATTGAATCGAGGAGAGCGTTGTTGGATCCGGGCGTCCTTGTATCGATCCGCAAAGAGATTCTCTCCAGCCTGCGCGGTCCGCCAGTGCGACGCAGCCGGTCCATCACCTGGCCCGAGGCGCCGCTGGGGCAGCTTCATCGGGACATCTTTCTGCAGCCGAGCGGCATCACCGCGGGTCTCGCGATGCCGCCGCGGCTATCGAAGCCGAGCCGGCGCAGGCATCGCACGGAGACGGGGAAAAACTCGCCCCCCCTGCGGCTGTCCATCGAAGCGGTGGCGCAGGTATTGTCCGGCCACACGAACATCGTCGTCGCCGCAGCGCAGGCCCAGCCGCTAGCCACTTATTCTCACCTGCGCCGCCCGTGAGCTGGGCATCGCCTTCCAGCGATGGCGCGAGCGCCCGGTGGGGATGAGCCGCGCCGTCTCGATCGGGCGCCATAGCCGTCGGTCCAGAGCGGGAAACACCGTCTCCCGCCACGCTGCTGCCTGCTCGAGCCTGGACTGATAGGCTGTTTCGGCCGCCGCGTCCGCAAAGGCCGCGATCCAGACAAACACGGGTTCGCCTTCGCGCACGGGGAGCCGGGGAAACGAATTCCTCTCTGCTGCGGTGACGAAGGTCGCGTCGATCCTGGCGCCCGCCTGCTCGAGGAGCGGTCTCGCCTCTGTCTCGAAAAAGATCGCGAATTCCTGCTCGCGGCCGGGGGCGAGTGAGCAGATCGAGATGGTGATCAGACCTTTTCCGGCCGTGCCCGATGCGTCTTCTCGGTCGGCGCCGGATCTTGGGAGCAGTGCCGGATCGAGCCTGCCGGGAGCAAGCAGCAGCACATTGTCCGAGTTGACCATCGTCGCATTCGCCGCAGGGCCGAAACGGTTCCAGACGTCGCCGGTGTAGAAGGTTGCGAGAGCTTGTGCGCGCGCATCGATGCTCTCGAACGAGCGGAGCCAGACGAAGGCGTCTGGATCGCCGATGTCGCGGTAAATCGCTGGGACGTCCATTCCGACAGCTTCCTGGGTGTGGACGAACTCGCGCTCGAAGAGGGTGAGCAGCTCGTCGAAAGCGCCCGGCTTCAGCCGATAGCGCCGCAGCTCGAAAAGGATCGACACCGGATTCCTCCAAACAGGTCATTTGTCCTGTTTTACAGGACAGTTGACCTGTTTTGTCAATCGCCTATTTTTCGGAGAGCTCGATATCGGACGAACGGGAGAAGGGCATGGGACGCCGAGCACAGCGCAACGATCCCGATGGCCTGCGCAACGCGATCATCGACCAGGCGTTCGAGGCGTTCACCGTCCATGGCTTCGGCTCGACCTCGATCGGCGACGTGAAGGCCGCAATGGGTGTGTCCGGCGGGGCTTTCTCGCATCATTTTCCGACGAAGAAAGCATTGGGCCTCGCCGTCATTCGCGAGCGTGTCGCAGCGTCGATCGAAGCCACCTGGATCGATCCGCTCCGCCGCGCACCCAGCGCCATTGCCGGCCTCGATGCGGTGTTCTTGTCGGTGCTCGACGAGCTGGACGCCAACGGCAAGGTGTCCGGCTGCCCGCTCGGGAACCTGGCCGTCGAACTCTCGCGGCAGGACGACGATCTCAGGCTGGAAATGGATGCGATCTATGCGCGATGGCGCGCGGTCATAGCCGAGCGCCTTCCCCATCGCGCTTCCGAAGACCCGGCCGGGCCCGGCGACGCCGCCGGCCTCGCAGCGCTCGTCGTGGCGACATTCACGGGCGGAATCACGATGGCGAAGGCCTCGCAGACCTCCGAACCACTGCGGCGAAGCTGGCAGAGGCTTCGCTCCTTGCTGGCCGCAAGCTGAGCGCCACGCCTGAGGCGGTCCCAGTCCGGCTAGCCGATGCCATGTCGCGCACGCCAGCGCCACGGTCCGAAACGCGCGTCCGCGGTCGGCCGACATTTACTTTTCTTTTCATAGTCACTTGATTCTATGAAAATCATAGGTAGCGTTCTGGAGCGCGGACGCCCGCGCTCGAACCCCGGAGGACGCCTTGTCCACACATGCCGATTTGAACGTTGCGGAGATCGCGGAGCGATACGCGGCTGCCTGGAAGTCCCATGATGTCGATGCCATCCTCGCCCTGCATGCCGAGGACTCCACCTTCCAGGCCCATGGCCGTGTCGGCCAAGTTCGAGGTCGCGATGCACTGCGCGCCGAGTTCTCGCAGGTTTTCCAGCGTTACCCCGAGTTCGGCGTGGAGACGCACCGGCTCTTGCTCGGTGACCGTCACTGGACGCTCGACTGGACGCTGACGTTCAAGCCGGACGGGAAGGATCGCCGAGGCTTCCGAGCCCTTGATGTCGTCGAGGTCGACCACAACGGGCTCGTCAGGAGCAAGGACACCTTCTTCAATTTCGCTGAGGTCAAGGCGGCGTTCGAAGCGGCATGATGGACACGGCCATGAACCAAGAAGCATCTGCCGCCGACCGCGTGGCGCCGTTGTTCGATCGGCCGCTGGTCGACGCGCTGCCGGTCGAGCACCTGTTCGATCTCAGCATCGATCTGGAAATCGGCCAGGTGATCCCGACGCCGGTCGGCACGCGCTTGACCTTCGTGGTCAAGGGCGGCCGCCTTGAAGGGCCTCGGCTGCGTGGCCAGATGCTGCCGGGCGGCGGCGACTGGGTCTCCCTCGGCGCCGACGGCATCAGCCGCATGGATGTCCGCGCAACCCTGCGCACCGATGATGGCGTTCTCATCCACTACGAGTCGCACGGCCTCCTCAAATTCCCGGCGGATGGCCGTCAGCGCCTGGCCAGGGGCGAGCGGATATCCTTCGACGAGAGCTATGTGCGCCCGACGCCCAGGTTCGAGACGTCGGACGAGCGCTATGCCTGGCTTTGCGGCATCGTCACCGTCGGCTACGGCGAATACGGTCAGGGCCGCATCGATCATCGGATGTACCGCATCCTGTGAGGCGCAGCTTCGCAGCGCATGGACAGCGCTGCGCAGTGTCCAGTGCCGAGCTGCGCCCTCGCATGGACGATGGCTGCGAGCGAGCCCGCGATTGTTGGCTGATGTATTGCCAAGCCGACCTTGATCCCTATGGTTTTCATATTGGGAGCGACCGATGGATAGCTGCACGATGGAAGCCGGAGCATCGGGGGCCGATCAGACGCTCTGTCCGGTCGCACGCGCCCAGGCGCTCGTCGGGGATCGCTTCACCGTGGTGATCCTGCGGGAGCTGTTCATGGGGAATGGCCGCTTCGAGCAGCTGCAGTGCCAGGCCGACGTTACCCCGCAGATGCTGGCGACCCGGCTGAAGAAGCTGGAGACGCTGGGCTTGCTGGAGCGGCGCGCCTACAGCACGCGGCCGCTCCGGCACGAATACGTCCTGACCCCCATGGGCCTGGCGTTTCATCCTGTCCTGCTGGCGCTGCGGGCCTGGGGCGAGACCTGGCTCAAATCCGGCGAGGAGAAGGTCGCGGTCCGCTATGTGCACAATCCGTGCGGTGCCGACCCTGGCCTTGGACCGACCTGCCAGAACTGCGGCGAGGTGATGCGCCGCGACGATCTCACCTCGACCCTCGACGAGGCCTATGCGGCTGAGCGGGACAAGCGATGGGCGGACTTCAAGCCGCGGTGATGCGACTTGTTCACCGGCCGCCTGGCACCGGATTGAAAGAAGCCCGGCGGTCCCCCGCCGGGCTTTTCGACCGGTTTGGCTATTGGAAGGTCCTTACAAGAGCGAACCTGCGTCTCAGCCCGCTGGGATCGCCGCCGGATCCATCCACACGGCCTCCCAGACATGGCCGTCGGGGTCGGCCAGGCTGCGATTGAACAGGAAGCCGAGATCCTGCTGTGGATTGACGTCGGCGGTGCCGCCATGGCTGGCCGCCGCCTCGTTCATCCGGTCGACCGCCTCGCGGCTCTCGCAGGAGACCGCCAGCATCACCTCGCTCATGCCCGCCGGCGGAATCGGGCGGCTGGTGAAGCCCTGCCATTTGGCATGGGCAAGCAGCATCACATGGATCGCCTCGCTCCAGACCATGCAGGCGGAGCCTTCGTCGCTGAACTGGGGGTTGTTGACGAAGCCCAGCGCCTCGTAGAAGGCCCTGGCACGCGCCAGTTCCGCCACCGGCAGGTTCACGAAAATCATCTTGACCATTTGCCATCTCCCGCGAGCGTCGCGCTGCGCGCCACGCTCTGTCCGACAAGCGCCGCGATGACCGTCATCCCGGCTGCTTGATGGCGAGTGCTAGGGGCGATGCGGCGCCGGCGAATTGATGTTTGGTAAGAAAACGCCTCAGCCGCGCTCCATCCGGCCGTAGGCGATGGCGCGCCGCAGGCGGCTGAGGCTTTCCGGAGTGATGCCGAGCCAGGCAGCGATGTGGTGCTGTTTCAGCCGCCGGTGCAGTTCCGGCTCGCGGCGGATGAAGTCGCGATAGCGCTTCATGGCATCATCGTGTCGGAACGAGATCTCGCCCGGCTCCTTCTCGATGATCCAGTGCCGTTCCATGTAGCGGATGTAGAAGGCGGCGATATCGGGGAACGTCGCGGCGAGCGCCCTGAAGGCCGCGAAGTCGTATTCGAGGACCGTGCTGTCCTCGATCGCGGTGATGGTGAACAGGCTCGGCTCGCCCAGCAGCGTGGCGCTGACCGAGGCGGCGATGCGGTTCTCCGGAAAGAAGTATTTGACGATCAGGTCGCCATCCGGGCCGACATAGTGCTGGTAGAACAGGCCCTCGACGACGAAGGCGTAGCTGGTCGGGACATCTCCCGCCCTGATGAAGATGTCGTCCTTTCGATAGTGCCTGGGTCGCAGAAGGGCAGTCCAGGCGCGCTCGGCCGCCTCCGACAGCGCGGCATAGGTCCGGATTTTCGCAAAGAAGGCATCCGTCGTCATTCGGCGGTCCCGCAGGCGTGCGGCATCGTTCAGGGCGAATGCCGACGGCTCAAAGTTGCCGCAGGCCGATATGCTCGATCAAGGGCACGATCTCGTCGCGGGCGGCGACGCGGTGCCCCCTCGCGCTGCGATGTGCCTCCGCCGCATCGCCTGAACGCACTGCCGCGATGATCGTGCGATGCGCCTGCGCCGAGCCGGTGGGCCTGGCACGCAGCTTCAGCGTCAGCATGCGGGCGCGATGGGCCTGGTCGGTCACCGTCTGGGCGATGCGGCGCAGGCGGCCATTGCCGCAATGTTCGACCAGCAGGCGATGGAACAGCTCGTCGGCTTCGGCCCAGCCCGGCAGGTCGCCCTGAGCCAGCGTTGCGTCCATCGCGGCCGTCGCCGCCTCCAGTTCGTCGGCAGCGGTTGCGCGGGTCGCCTCCGGCAACCCCGCCAGCAGCTCGGCCGCCATCGACTCGACCGCAATCACGACCTCGTAGATCTCGCGAATGTCCTGTGGCGCCAGCGGGCAGATCAGCACCCCGCGCTTGGAGAGGACGCGGACCAGACCATCCTCCTGCAAGCGGATGATCGCTTCGTGCACCGGCGTGCGGCTCATGCCGAGGCGAACCGCGATCTCCTGCTCAGAGCCCTGATAGCCCGGCGGGAAATCGGTGTCGCGAATCGCCTGCTTCAGCGCCGCATAGGCCTCGTCGACCAGCGAACCGCGCCTGGCTCCAACTTCGACGATATCGGGACGCGCAAGCTCGGCCATGGTTCCTCCACGGCCGATTGAGCACATTTGATTATTTCCATGCAAGCAAGAATGGAAACTTGACAGCGCGCATCCCTGTCGCGACGATCAGCCATGCAAACTTCCATGGAAGACAAATGGGAGAGCAGATCGAAGCGCCGCCGATCGGCGCTCGCACAGGGAGAGAACCGATGAAGCGAATACTGCTGACGCTGGCGCTCGGGCTGGCGGCGACGTCTCCGGCGATGGCTCAGGCGCCCTACCCGACCCGCGCGATCACCCTGGTCGTGCCTTTCGCGGCCGGCGGCACCACCGACATCGTCGCCCGGCTGATGGCCGACCATATGGGCCGCACGCTCGGCCAGTCCGTCGTGGTCGAGAACGTCGCCGGCGCCGGCGGCACCACGGGCGCGGCCCGCGTCGCGAAGGCGACGCCGGACGGCTACACGCTGCTGATGGGCAATCTCGGCACGCAGGCGGCCAGCGTCGGGCTCTATCCCAAGCTTGCCTATGACCCGCGTACCGATTTCGAGCCGGTGATGAACTCGGCCTCGACGCCGATGCTGGTGGTCGCCAAGAAGGACCTGCCGGTCAAGGATTTCCGCGAATTCGTCACCTATCTCAAGGCCAATGCCGAGAAGCTGAACTATGGCTCCGGCGGGGTCGGCTCGACCTCGCATCTGACCTGCCTCTTCCTCGACTCGCTGCTCGGGACCAAGCCGCAGCACGTCCCCTTCCGCGGCTCAGGTCCGGCGCTGAACGCGCTGCTCGGCGGCCAGGTCGATTATGTCTGCGACCAGACCGTCGCGATCGTTCCGAGCGTGCAGGCGAAAGAGGGCAAGGGCCTGGTCGTCGCGGTCAAGAGCCGTCTATCGGTCATTCCCGATGTCCCGACCTCGGCCGAGCAGGGCCTGCCGCAGTTCCAGGCCACCGGCTGGAACGCGATGTTCGCACCCAAGGGCACGCCGAAGGAGATCGTGGACAGGCTGAACGCCGCCGCCCGCGCCGCGCTCAAGGACGAGCCGACGCGCAAGCGCTTCCTCGATCTCGGCGCCGAATTGCCCGACGAGGCCGGGCAGACCCCGGCGGCGCTCGCCGAGCTCGTCCGCAGCGAGATCGACAAATGGATGCCGGTCATCCGCAATGCCGGCGTGACGGCGCAGTAGCCACCAGGGCGGCGTCCCGTCCTATAGGGCGCCGAACTCTCACAGCAACACGACAGCATCGGACATAAGCATGCGCACGCACAGGATCGCTGCCATCGGCGGGGACGGGATCGGCCCCGAGGTCATCGCCGCCGGGCTCCAGGCCCTGGATGCCTGCGCCGAGCGCGATGGCGGCTTCCGCCTCGACATCGAGGCCTTCGACTGGGGCTCCGACTATTACCGCAGGCATGGCGTGATGATGCCGTCCGACGGGGCAGACCAGCTCCGCTCGTTCGATGCGATCTATTTCGGAGCCGTCGGCGCGCCCGACATTCCCGACCATCTGACGCTCTGGGGCCTCAGGCTCGCCATCTGCCAGCCGCTCGACCAGTACGCCAATGTCCGCCCGACCCGCATCCTGCCGGGGATCACCAGCCCGCTGCGCCATGTTTCAGGCCCCGAGCTCGACTGGGTGATCGTGCGCGAGAACTCCGAGGGCGAGTATTCCGGCGTCGGCGGGCGCGTCCACAAGGGCCTGCCCGAGGAGGTCGCGACCGATGTCGCGATGTTCACCCGCGCCGGCGTGACGCGGATCATCCGCTACGCCTTCGAGATCGCCCGCTCGCGGCCGCGCAAGCTGCTGACTGTCGTCACCAAGTCGAACGCCCAGCGCCACGGCATGGTGATGTGGGACGAGATCGCCGCCGAAGTGGCGCGCGAATTCCCGGATGTCGCCTGGGACAAGATGCTGGTCGACGCGATGACAATGCGCATGACGTTGAAGCCGGAGACGCTCGACACCATCGTCGCGACCAATCTCCATGCCGACATCCTCTCCGATCTCGCCGCGGCGCTGGCCGGCTCGCTCGGCATCGCGCCGACCGCGAATCTCAACCCCGAGCGCAAGACGCCCTCGATGTTCGAGCCGATCCATGGCTCGGCCTTCGACATCACCGGCAAGGGCATCGCCAACCCGGTCGCGACCTTCTGGACCGGGGCGATGATGCTGGAGCATCTCGGCGAGAGAGCCGCGGCGGCGCGGCTGATGCGCGCGGTCGAGCGCGTCACCGCCGACCCTGCCCTGCACACGCCCGATCTCGGCGGCACCGCGACGACGGCACAGGTAACGCAGGCCGTCTGCGAGGCGCTCAGGGGCGACAACATCTGAGCGACGGGCGCGGGCGAGTGTGGCGTGCGACGTCCTGACCATGACAGGGCGGCGATAATCGTCTAAGGCGGCGCTCTCCCGCCCTCGCCCGCTCGATGCTGTTCAACTCCTTCGCCTTCCTGCTCGGCTTCCTGCCGCTCGCACTCGCCCTGCACTGGCTGGTCGAGCGCTTCGCGCCGGCCTGGCGGCTGCCGCTGCTGGCGGTGCTCTCTTTCGCCTTCTATGGCTGGTGGGACTGGCGCTTCGTGCCGCTGCTCGGCTTCTCGATCCTGCTCAACTGGCTGATCGCCGAAGCCTTCCAAAAGACCAGGGCCGGCGGCCTGATCACGCTCGCCATCGCGATCAATCTTGCGATCCTGGCGCTGTTCAAATACTTCAACTTCTTCGCCGATCTCGCTGCGATGATTCCGGGATTGCCCACGACGAGGCTCGACCTCGCGCTGCCGCTCGGCATCTCCTTCTTCACCTTCCACCACGTGATGTACCTGACCGATCTGCGCCGCGGCGAAGCCCCGCGCTACGATCTCGTGCGCTACGCGCTCTACATCGCCTTCTTCCCCCAGGTGCTGGCCGGGCCGCTGGTGCGCTGGCGCGAGATCATGCACCAGTTCGACGAGCGGCCTTACCTCAGGTCCGATGCGGCCGAGCGCATCGCCCGCGGCATCATGCTGCTGACGATCGGCCTGGCGAAGAAGGTGCTGATCGGCGACCCGCTCTCCGACTATGCCAATCCGGTCTTCGCGGCGGCGGCAGCCGGCGAAGTGGTCAGCATGGCGCAGGCTTGGCAGGGGACGCTGGCCTTCACCTTCCAGATCTATTTCGACTTCTCCGGCTACACCGACATGGCGCTGGGCCTTGCCCTGCTCTTCGGCATCGTGCTGCCGCAGAACTTCGATGTGCCCTATCGCGCGACCAGCCTGCAGGATTTCTGGCGACGCTGGCACATGACGCTGTCGCGCTTCCTGCGCGACTATCTCTACATCCCGCTCGGCGGCTCGCGGCACGGCCTGCCGCTCCAGCTCTGGGCGCTGTTCGCCACCATGGCGCTCGGAGGCCTCTGGCACGGCGCCGGCCTCAACTTCGTCGCCTGGGGCATGGCGCATGGCGTCGTGCTCGCCATCGGCGTGCTCTGGCGGCGCGCCGGGCTGCCGATGCCCAAGCTGCTCGGCTGGGCGCTGACCTTCCTCTTCGTCGCCCTCTGCTGGGTGCTGTTCCGCGCCACCTCCTTCGATGCGGCGCTGGCGATCTACAAGGGGCTCCTCGGCCTCTCGCCCATCGGCTCCGGCTTCAAATGGCGCGCCTTCCTGCCGGCGATCGCGGTCGCGATGATCGGCCCGACCGCCTGGGCAGCGGTGCACAAGGCGACGCCGGCGCGCTGGCTCGCCGTCCTCACCGCCATCCTCTTCGTGCTGGTCCTGTTCAAGATCGGCGACGACGCCAATTACGAGTTCATCTACTTCCAGTTCTGACGCGTCCCGGCGGCGGCACCAGGATGCTGCGAAGCGCGTCGCGAGCCGGCCATGCACCCTGCCAGGCGACCCGCACGCTCCCGCCCGGAGAATCGAGAGCCGGGCAACGATTCCGGCCAGACCCGGCCATCCCGACAGGCTCCGGCACGGCCTGGCACCGGCATCGCCACTGCGATACCGGATTGCGCTGATTTTCCAGCGCTTTGCCAGCTTGTTCACGGCTGCGCGAAAGCGATTGTTCCCGGTGTGACCAATCGCTATAAGGGCGCCAAATCGGCGGCCTCGACACGGCAAAGCCGGCGAGGCCATCGAACGCTCATGCAGAAGGCCTGCCATGTCGAAGCAGATTAGTCTTGCCCCTGACTACAAGCCCTCCGACAGCGAGCCGTTCATGAACGAGCGGCAGCGGGAGTATTTCCGCAGCAAACTGCTCGCCTGGAAGGACGAGATTCTCAAGGAGGCCAAGGAGACCCTGGTCACCTTGCAGAGCGAGAGCGAGAACCATCCGGACATCGCCGATCGCGCCTCCTCCGAGACGGATCGCGCCATCGAGCTGCGCGCCCGCGATCGCCAGCGCAAACTGATCTCGAAGATCGACGCCGCGCTCTCCCGCATCGAGGACGGCTCCTACGGCTATTGCGAGGAGACCGGCGAGCCGATCTCGCTGAAGCGCCTGGAAGCCCGCCCGATCGCGACGCTTTCGCTGGAGGCGCAGGAGCGCCACGAGCGTAATGAGCGGGTGTTCCGGGACGATTGAGGAAAGCGCGCATCGCGCTCATGCAAAGAGGCCCCGCAGGCAACTGCGGGGCCTCTTTGCATGGAAGGCTGATGTCCGTCAGGATGGGGGTGCTGCCTATCGGAACGTCTTCGCCAGCGCGTCGGCGTGCTTGGTCAGCAGGCCGAGATCCGAGCCGACCGCGACGAAGCGATAGCCCCATTCGATATAGCGCCGTGCATCGGCCTCGGACGGCGTCAGAATGCCGGCCGGCTTGCCGACGGCCGTAAGCCGTTCGACCGCGCCCTTGATGGCGGCCTGGACTTCGGGATGTCCGGGGTTGCCGATATGGCCGAGCGAGGCGGAAAGATCGGCCGGGCCGATGAAGACGCCGTCGACGCCATCGACCGAGGCGATCGCCTCGAGCTGCGCCAAGGCCTCGCCGGTCTCGACCTGGACGAGCACGCAGATCTCGGCATCGGCGCGCTTGAGATAGTCGGGCACGCGGCCATAACGGCTGCCGCGCCCGCTCACGGTGATGCCGCGGATGCCGGCCGGCGGATAGCGGCAGGCGGCGACCGCCTTGGCGGCTTCCTCAGCAGTCTGGACGAAGGGCACCAGCACGGCCTGCGTGCCGATGTCGAGCAGGCGCTTCAGCAGCACCGGATCGTTCCAGGCCGGGCGCACAATCGGCGTCGCAGTGCCGGCCTGCAGCGCCTGGAGCTGGGCGAGCACGGCCGGTGGCTCGTTCGGAGAATGCTCGGTGTCGACCAGGATCCAGTCGAAACCGCTATGGCCGATGATCTCGGCGACGATCGGGCTGCACAGGCTGCTCCACAGCCCGATCTGCAGTTCGCCGCGGGCGAGCGCGGCCTTGAAGGCGTTGCGGGGCAGATCCATTGGCGAGCGATCCTTCAGACGAACTGCACGGAGACGCTGCCGAGCGGCCCGAAATCGGCATGCAGCGTGTCGCCCTTGTTTGCCCAGACCGGCCGAGTGAAGGAACCCGACAGCATCAGGTCGCCCGGCTGCAGGGTGATGTCGAAAGGCGCGAGCTTATTGGCGAGCCAGGCGATCGCCATGGCGGGATGGCCGAGCACGCCGGCGGCGAGGCCGGTCTCCTCGATCTCGGAGTTGCGGTAGAAGATCGCGCCCACCCAGCGCAGGTCGACATCTTCAGGCCGGACCGGCCGCCCGCCCAGCACGATGCCGGCGGCGGCGCCATTGTCGGCGACCGTGTCGAAGATCTTGCGCGGCTCGGTGACGCGCGCATCGATGATCTCGATCGAGGGCACGACATACTCGGTCGCCCGCAGCACGTCGATCAACCCGATGCCCGGGCCCTTCAGCGGCTCCTTCAGGATGAAGGTCAGCTCCGGCTCGACGCGCGGCACGCAAAAGTTCTCGAACTTCACCTTGGCACCGTCGTTCAGGAGAAGGTCGTCGAAGAGATAGCCGTAATCGGGCTCGTCGATCTTCGAAGAGGCCTGCATCGCCTTCGAGGTCAGGCCGATCTTGTGGCCGATGATGCGGGCGCCGGCCTTGACCCGCTCCTGCGCCACCGCCGAGGAGATCGCATAGGAATCGGCGATCTCGATCTCCGGGAACATCTGCGAGGGCCGCTCGCCCTGCTTCTTGGTGCGATTGCTCTCGAGCAGGGAGCGCACCACCTGCGCGCGCTGGGCTTCGGTCAGCATGGACGTTTCCTGTGACTTGTTGCGCTGATCGCGCTTGTGGAGACGGCGATCGCTTGCGAGCGCCGGGTGCGATGGAGAAAGCGAAGAGCCCTCAGAGCTTGACGCAGACGTTGCGCAGCTCGGTGTAGAACTCCATCGAGTGCACGCCGCCCTCGCGGCCGATGCCTGATTGCTTCGAGCCGCCGAACGGCGTGCGCAGATCACGCAGGAACCAGGAGTTCACCCAGGTGATGCCGACCTCGACCTGCGCCGCGACGCGATGTGCCCGCGTCAGGTTCTGCGTCCAGATCGAGGTGGCCAGGCCGTAGGGGCTGTCGTTCGCCAGCGCGATCACGGCATCCTCCTCGTCGAAGGGCACGATGTTGCAGCAGGGCCCGAAGATCTCCTCGCGCATCACCGCCGAATCCTCCGCAAGGCCCGTCCAGATCGTCGGCTCGACGAAGGAGCCGGCGGAATACGGCGCCGCCAGCTCGGGGATGCCGCCGCCGGTGACGATCTCGGCACCCTCCGCCCTCGCCTTGGCGTAGTAGGACAGCACCTTGTCGCGATGGACCTGGCTGATCAGCGGGCCGAGCGTGGTCGAGGCCTCGAAGGGGTTGCCGGGCTTCAGCTTCTGCGCTGCCAGCTTCAGCCGCTGCGTGAACTCAGCGAAGATCGGCCGCTCCACATAGACGCGCTCGGTACCCAAGCAGACCTGGCCGCAATTGGCGAAGACGGCGCGACCGACGCCCTCGATCGCCTTGTCCATGTCGCAATCGGCGAAGACCAGCGAGGCGTTCTTGCCGCCGAGCTCGAGCGAGACGGGACGGACGCCCCTCGACGCGGCGCGCATGATCGCCTCGCCCGTCCGGGTCTCGCCGGTGAAGGTGATGCCATCCACCAGCGGATGGCTGGTCAGGTACTCGCCGGCGCTGTCCTCGCCGAAGCCGTGCACGACATTGTAGACGCCGGGGGGCACGCCGGCCTCGTTCATGATCTCGCCGAGCAGGGTCGCCGTGGTCGGCGTCTCCTCGGAGGGCTTGACCACGACGGTGTTGCCGCAGGCGAGCGCCGGCGCGACCTTCCAGGTCATCAGCAACAGCGGCAGGTTCCACGGGCAGACCACGGCGATGACGCCGCGCGGCCCGCGGATCGCATAGTTCAGCGCCCCTGCCCCGTCAGGCGTCGCCATGCGGAAGGTCTCGGTCGAGAGTGTCAGCACCTGGTCGGCGAAGACGTTGAAGTTCGCGGCGCCGCGCGGAATGTCGATATGCGAGGCGAGGCTCTTGGGCTTGCCGGTGTCGAGCACCTCGGCGGCGAGGAAGTCGTCGAAGCGGGCCATGATCCCGTCGGCGACCTTGCGCAGGGTGGTGGAGCGCTGCTGCTCGCTCATCTTGCCCCACGGGCCCTTGAGGGCGCGCCTGGCCGCCTTGACCGCGTCGTCCACCGCGGCCGAGTCGGCCTCCGGCACGAGGTTGATCAGCTCACCAGTCGCCGGGTGGCGGTTCTCGAAGCTGCTGCGGCCGGCCGGCACGAAGCGCCCGTCGATGAAATGCGACAGGCGGGCGGTCTCGGCGCTGGCGGCAGCGCCCTGGTAGCGCGGAACGGCGCTGTTCATCGTCTCACTCCCGGTCTGGTCATGTCGTCATGGGCGCATCATCGCGCCGCCGTTCACGTCGAGGATGGCGCCGGAGACGAAGCTCGCCGCCGGTGAGCAGAGGAAAGCGATCGGCCAGGCGATCTCCTCCGGCCGGGCGGCCCGGCCGAGCGGATGCTTCGCCAGCGCCGCCGAGAGATCGTGGACGCCGACCATGGCCGTGTCGGTGATCCCCGGCGCGACGCCGTTGACCAGCACGCCCTGCCCTCCGAAGCGGGCGGCGAGCCAGCGCACCAGCGTGTGCAGGCCACCCTTCGACGCCGCGTAATGCGGGCCGACGCCGGGGAAGGAGCCGCCGGTCGCCGCGACGATCGAGCCGACGAGGACAACTCGCCCGCCCCCACGCACCGCCATGGCGGGCACGAGCTCGCGCGCCAGGCGCATCGGCGCCATCAGGTTGAGCGAGAGCGTCGTCTCGGCGACCTCGTCCCAGCCATCGTCATCCCAGTCGAGCGGGCGGTAGATGCCGGCGCCGAGGACGGCGGCATCGATCGCCCCGGCCTGCTCCGACAGGCGCCGGGGCGCGTCATTGTCCAGCAGGTCGATGACGATCTCGCGGGCGGCGCCCGCCTTCTCGCCGAGCCCCGCGATCGTCGCCTCGCAGGAGATGCGGTCGGTGAGGACGAGCCTGGCACCAAGAACCGCCAGAACCTGCGCTGTCACCGCGCCGATGCCGCCGGCCGCGCCGGTGACCAGAATCGTCTGGCCGCTCAGATCAAAACCGCTCACGCCTTGCCTCCGGAAACCTGGTCGTCGTCCCGCGCCAGCGCGGCCATCGCCTTGCGCACCTCTTCGGCCGTGCGGGAGAGATGCAGTTCGGTCATCCGGCAGGCCCGCAGCGCGTTGCGCTGCATCGTCGCGTCGTAGATGGCGCGGTGCTCGTCATGGACGTTGCGCCAACCGCGCGAGACGTTGAGCGAGACGCGGCGATAGCGCTCGGACTGCTGGTAGAGCAGGTCGCGCAGCTTGATCAGCATCGGCGAGCCGGCGGCCGAGACCAGAGCGGCGTGGAAGGCGCGGTTGCGCGCTTCCCAGGTTTCAAGCTGTTCCGGCGGCAGCGCCTCGCTGGTATGCGGCAGATGCTCCTCGACCGCCGCCAGCGCCTCGAACGCCGCCGCGACGTCGCGCTCCCACGCCGCATCGCCATTTCGGATCGCGGCGTTGAGCGCCTCGGTCTCGATCAGGGCACGGACGCGGGAGACGTCGTCGAGTTCGTCGAGCGAGAGCGGCGCCACCCAGAAGCCGCGCTGCCCTTCCGAGACGACGAGCAGGTCGCCCATCAGGCGGGCGAGCGCCTCGCGCAGCGGCGACATGCCGACCTCATAGTCCTGCGCCAGACCTTCGAGCTTCAGCTTGCTACCGGCCGCGAGCCGGCCGTTGACGATATCGCCGCGCAATTGGCGGTAGGTCCTGTCGGCGAGGGTCTTGTCGGATGTGGACATTCCGAAGCACGCAGCTCCTGTTGTCGATAGCCCTCTCTAGCATCAAATTTCGAAATTACAATCCTGATAGCAATGACCATGGCCGACCAAAATCTCTTTAGTTCCTATAATTAGAGGGATTCTCCATAAGAGATCGCACGGAGGCGGATTCAGTCCGTCGAAAAAATATCGAAATAATATTGACAGGCCAAAGCCGTTCTGATCGGATGCCGGCCAATCGAGTGGCACCAAGATCGCCCCGTTGGAGGACGTCCCATGACCAAGCGCTTTCCGCTGTCCCGCCGCAGCCTCCTCGCGACTGCGGGCGCCACCGCCCTCTCAGGCGCGATCGGCGCGCCCGCTTTGGCGCAGGGCGCCAGCAAGCCGCTGAAGATCGGCATGGTGACCTCGCTGTCGGGGCCGTTCACGGCGCTCGGCGAGAGCATGCGCGCCGGCATGCAGATGTTCCTGGCCGAGAATGGCGGCAAGCTCGCCGGCCGCGCCGTCGAATTGATCGTCGAGGACGATCAGGCCAAGCCCGACGAGGGCGTGCGCAAGTTCCGCAAGCTCCTCGGGCAGGACAATGTCGACATCGTCTCCGGGGTGATCTCCTCGGCGGTAGCGCTCGCCGTCCGCGACGTGGTGACGGAGGCCAAGGCACTGACCTTCATCTCGGCCGGCTCGGCCAACGACCTCGCGCGCAAGGCGGCGAGCCCCTTCGTCTTCCGGCCGACCAAGACCAACTGGATGCTCGGCCACACCGCCGGCCAGTGGGCTTTCGAGAAGCTCGGCAAGTCCGGCTGCCTGACCATCGCCGCCGACTACGCCGCCGGCCGCGAATCCGTCGGCGATTTCGTCGCGAGCTACCAGCAGCAGGGCGGCAAGGTCGGCAAGCAGCTCTGGGCGCCGCTGGGCACCACCGATTTCGGGCCGCTGCTGACGACGATCGCGGCCGAGAAGCCGGAGTTCATCTTCTCCTTCTTCGCCGGCTCGGACGCGGTGCGCTTCCTGCGCCAGATGCGCGAGTACCGCCTGCACGGCAAGGTCAAGCTGATCGGCAGCGGCGCGTTGTTCGATCAGGAAGACGTGGTTTCGGCCGTCAAGGAAGCGGCGCTCGGCGGGCTCAACACCTGCAACCAATCGCCGACGGCGCCGAGCTCGGCCGCCTTCACCAAGGCCTATCAGGCCGCCCGCAACGCGATGCCCGGCGAGATGGGCACGGCCGGCTATGTCACCGGCCAGGTGATCAAGGCCGCAATCGAGCGCGTCCAGGGCGATCTCTCCAACAAGGAGAAGGTCAAGGAGGCGCTGCTCGCCAAGGAGGTCGAGACGGTGTTCGGGCCGATGCCGTTCGATCCGCGCAACAACCAGGCGATCCTCGACATCTACGTCAATGAGATCAAGGACAGCACCGGCGGCCCGGTCAACCAGGTGATTCACACCTACAAGGCCGTGCGCGATCCGGGCCCGGTGGCCTGAGGTCTACGAAGGAGCTTTCCCGTGGGCTTCTACGCCGTCCAGAGCCTGAACGCGCTGTCGTTCTCGATGTTGCTGCTGCTGACCGGGCTCGGCCTGTCGGTGGTGCTCAACCTGATGAATTTCGTCAACCTGACCCACGGCTCCTTCTTCCTGCTCGGCGCCTATGTCGGCGTCTACTGGCTGGCTTCGGGCGCGCCCTGGTGGCTCGCCTTTCCGGTCGCCTTTGTAGCCGCCGGCCTTGCCGGCTTCCTGCTGGAACGCTTCCCGTTCCGGCAGTTCTACGCACGAACCCATCTGATGCAGGTGCTCTTGACCTACGGCCTGTCGGTGATCTTCGCCGACCTGATGCGCTGGGGTTTCGGCGCGCAGATCCTCTCGGCGGAAATCCCGGAAGCGCTGCGCGGCGTCGTCTTCATCATGGACATGCCGTTCCCGATCTACCGGCTCTTCATCATCGGCTTCGGCGCGGCGCTCGCCTTCGCGCTCTGGTTCGTGATCGACCGCACGATCTGGGGCGCGGTGGTCAGGGCCTGCGTCACCGATCGCGGCTTCGTCGAGACGCTCGGCCTCGACACGCGCCGGATTTTCACGGCGGTGCTGGTGATCTCGGCCGGCCTCGGTGGCATCTCCGGCGCGCTCGGCGCCGGCATCCTCTCCGCCTATCCCGGCCTCGACGAGGAGGTGCTGATCCTGGCGCTGATCGTCGTCGTTGCCGGCGGGCTCGGCACCTTCCGCGGCACCGTGCTGAGCGCGCTGCTGCTCGGCTTCGCCATGACCTTCTCCAAGGTCTGGGTGCCGGAATTCTCCAACGTCGTCGCCCTCGCCGTCATGGCCGCGCTGCTGGTCGCGCTGCCCGAAGGCCTGGTCGCCAGGAAGATGAGGCAGGTATGAGCTCGATCACCGACGGGACCGGCCGCGTGGAAGCGCGCCCCGCCAGTGAGCGGCGCAGCCTGCCGATGGCCGCGAGGCTGGCATTGCTTGCGCTCGCCGCTGCGGCTCCCCTGCTCTTCGCCGGCGACTACCAGCTGCGTTTCCTCGCCGAGATCCTGATCATCGGCACCGCCGTGCTCAGCCTAGATTTGCTGGTCGGCTTCGGCGGGCTGGTCTCGCTCGGCCATGCCGTCTTCTTCGGCGGCGCGGCCTATGCCGCCGCGATCGCCGCGCAGACGCTCGGCGCCGATGTCGTGGTGATGCTCGCGGTCGGCATCGCCACCGGCATGGCGGCGGCGCTGTTGATGGGCGTCGTGGTGATGCGCACCATCGCCCTGTTCTTCCTGATCCTCAGCCTGATCGTCGGCCAGATCGTCTGGGAGGTTGTGTTCCACTGGCGCGAGGTCACCGGCGGTGCCGACGGCCTGCGCGGCTTCCCGGTGCTGACCCTGCACACCGGCTTCGCCACGATCCGGCTCAACAACGGCGTCGCGCTCTATCTCGCCGCACTGGTGCTGGCGCTCGTCGCGTTCCTTGCCGCCCGCTCCTTCGTCGATGCGCCGATCGGGCGCGCGCTGCTCGGCACCCGCGAGCGCCAGCTCCGGATGAGCGCGCTCGGTTATTCGATCCCGCGCATCCGCCTGATGGCGCTGCTCGCCTCCGGCGCCATCGCTGGCGCAGCCGGCGCGCTCTATCCCTTCGTCAACCAGTATGTCGGCCCCAATGCCGTGCATTGGACGATGTCGGCGATGATGATCATCATGCTGGTGATCGGCGGCGTCGGCTCGCTATATGGCGCCTTCATCGGCTCGGCGATCTATCTGGGCATCCAGACCTATGTCTCGTCCTACACCGATCGCTGGCAGCTCGTCGTCGGCCTCGTCTTCGTGCTGACCGTGATGATCATGCCGAAGGGCGTCGTCGCCGGGCTTAAGGCGGCCTTTGGACGGCGCAATGATGCGGAGGGCCGCTCATGAGCGCGAACGCCGTTCCCGCCCTCGCGATCGAGGGCGTCGCCAAATCCTTCGGCGGGCTGAAGGTGCTGAGCGATGTCTCGGTCACGCTCGGCCAGGGCGAATGCCTCGGCCTGATCGGCCCCAACGGCGCCGGCAAGACGACCCTGTTCAACATCGTCACCGGCTTCCTGATCCCCGATCAGGGCCGCGTCGACTTCGCCGGCGAGGACATCACCCGGGCAAAGCCCGACATGCGTGTCCGCGCCGGGCTGGTCCGGACCTTCCAGAAGAGCATGGCCTTCCCCGAGCTCAGCGTCCGCGAGAACCTTGCCTTGGCAGCACGGTCCCGAAGCGGCGAAGGCTATGGCTGGTTCGGCAGCCGCAAGGCCGTCGCCGCAGCGGATGAAGCCGCCGACGCGTTGCTGACGCGCGCCCAGTTGCGCGATCGAGCCGACTTGCCGGTCGCCGGCCTGTCCTATGGCGAGCAGCGCATCGTCGACGTGCTGGTCTCGCTGGCGATGCGCCCGCGCGTACTCCTGCTCGACGAGCCTACCGCCGGTCTCTCACGCGCCGAGGGCGAACACCTGATCGAGGTCGTCCGCACGCTCGGCCAGGACCTCTCGACCATCCTGATCGCGCATGATCTCGATATCGTCTTTCGCGTCTGCGACCGCGTCGCGGTGCTCGATCTCGGCCGCTTGATCGCCTGCGATACGCCCGACGCGATCAAGGCGCATGAGGGCGCGCAGGCCGCCTATCTCGGCGCCTCGCTCGGGGAGGCAGCATGATGTCCGCGCAGGCACAGCAACAAGCGTCCGCCGCCACCTATCTCGAGATCGCCGGGCTCGATGCCGGCTATGATGGCGTGCGCGTCCTGCACGGCGTCGATTTCTCGCTGGCGCATGGCGAGGCCGTGGCGCTGCTCGGCCGCAACGGTGCCGGCAAGAGCACGCTCTGCTCGGCCCTCTTCGGGCTGGAGCCCCAGGTCACCGGCCGGATCGCGATCAAGGGCCAGGAGGTCGCCGGCTGGCCGGGGCACCGCATCGCCCGGCTCGGCGTCGCGCTGGTGCCGCAGGGGCGCGGCGTCTACGCCAATCTCACCGTCGACGAGAACCTGACCATGGCGGCGCTGTGGTCGCGCAAGCAGCCGAACCGGCGCTGGGTCAAGGAGCGCATCTACGAGGACTTCCCGCGCCTTGCCGAGCGCCGCTCCTTCTCCAGCGGCGCGCTCAGCGGCGGCGAGCGGCAATTGCTGGCGATCGCGCGCGCTTTGCTGACGCAGGCCGATCTGATCGTGCTCGACGAGCCGAGCGAAGGCCTCTCGCCTCGCGCCATCGAAGAGGTCATCATCGGCACGGTCGGGCGCCTGCGCGGCGAGGGCTACACCCTGCTGATCGCCGAGCAGAACCTCGCCATGGCGCTGACGCTCGCCGAACGGGCGCTGGTCCTCGACCATGGCCGCGTCGTCTTCGACGGACCGTCGGCGACCCTGCTGGCCGACAAGGACCTCCAGAAAGAGCATCTCGGGCTATGAGCGACGCGATCACCATCGAGCAATTGCGCTATGTCCGGCTCGGCACCGCCGATCTGAAGGGCGCCGCCGATTTCGCCTCCCGCATCCTCGGTCTCCAGCTCGTCGACCGCACCGAGACATCGGCCTATTTCCGCTCGGACTATCGCGACCACACGCTGGTCTATGTAGACGGGCTCGAGGCTGGCCAGGCGATCGGCTTCGAGCTGCGCGATTCCGACGCGCTGGCCCATGCCGAAAAGCTGCTGCAGGGCGCCGGCTTCGCCACCACGCCTGGCGATGCCGAGGCCTGCGCCATCAGAAAAGTCCGGCAGTTCGTCTCCTTCAGGATGGCGGCAGGCTACGACATCGAGCTTGTGGTCAGGCCGCTGGAGTCCGGCTGGCGCTATCACGGTCCGCGCGATGCCGGCATCACCGGGCTGGAAGCGATCGCCTTGCGCGGCGCGCCGGATGCCTCCGACCAGCAGGTCTGGACCAGACTGCTCGGCGGCAAGGTCAGCGACTGGGTCGGCGACGCCGCCTATATCCGCTTCGACGAGGCGCATCACCGGATCGCCGTGCATCCTTCGCAAGAGAAGGGCATCCTCTCCGTCGAGTTCGGCGTCGAGGACGTCGATCTCGTCATGCAGAACGCCTACCATCTGCGTGGCGCCCAGGCACGCATCATGGATGGCCCCGGCCGGCGCACCGCCTCGCAGCAGCTCTTCCTGAGCGTCGCCGGCCCCGACGGCGTCAACTTCTCCTATGTCGCGGAGGGCGAGCGCCTCGCCTCGCCTCGCCGCGCCCGGCAGTTCCCGCGCACGCGCGACTCCTTCTGCGCCTGGGGCAGCGACACGCAGATTCCCGAATACCAGTGAAGCGTCTTCGCCGGCGCCGCGCCGGCAGGAGGGAGCGACCATGATCAAGCTAGCCGATGTCTCCTATGTCCGGCTCGGGACCCGCGACCTCGAGGGCGCGACCCATTTCGCCACCGAATACCTCGGCCTCGACGTCGCCGAGCGCGCCAAGGGCTCGGTCTATTTCAAGTCGGACGCGCGCGAGCACACGCTCTGCTATTTCGAGGGCGACCCGGGCGACCAGGTCGTCTGTTTCGAGGTGGAAGAACAATCTCATCTCGATGAGGCCGCAGCGCAGCTCGAAAGCCTCGGCCATCCCGTCCGGCGCGGCACCGCCTCGGAGGCGGCGCTGCGCAAGGTCCACGATTTCATCGCCTTCCGCGACCCGACCGGCAATCCGATCGAGCTCGCCTGGCGCCCGGCCTATAGCGGGCGGCGCTATCACGGCGCGCGCGATGCCGGCATCACCGGCTTCAGCCATGTCGGCCTCTGCTCCAGCGATCTCGCCCGCGACGAAGCCTTCTGGACCAAGGTCACCAATGCGCAGGTCTCCGACCGCATCGGCGACGCGCCGCTGCTGCGCATCGACGAGGTCCATCACACCATCGCGCTGTTTCCCTCGGCGAAGCCCGGCATCCAGCACATCAACCACCAGGTCGAGACCGGCGACGACATCATGCGCTCGCACCAGTTCCTGAAGGACCGGCAGGTGCGCATGGTCTTCGGCCCCGGCCGGCACCCGACCTCCTCGGCAAAATTCCTCTATTTCGAAGGGCCGGAGGGCATGGTCTTCGAATATTCCAGCGGCGTGCGCGAGATCGCCGACGAGCTGCTCTGGCGCGAGCGCCAGTTCATGTTCGAGCCGAAGGGCTTCTGCAAATGGGGCGCCAAGCCCAACATCACCGAATTCAACAAGTGAGCCCGACATCGCCGCGGCCGAGCGCCGCTCAGGAGAATCTGGTCCGGCAGGCCGGGCGTGCGCTGGCGCGCCATGGCCTCGTCCATGCCTATGGCCATTGCAGCATGCGCCTCGACCAGGGCCATTTCCTCGTCTCCCCGGCCAAGCCGCTCGGACTGGTCGCGGATGAGGATAGCTGCAGCGTCGTCCCGCTCGAGGGGCCATTGCCCGACGGGGTGCTCGGCGAGGTCCGCATCCATCGCGAGATCTATCGGCGGCGCCCGGAGGTCGGCGGCGTCGTGCGCTCGATGCCTCCCAGGGTGATGACGCTCGGCACCGCCCGGATCACCCCGAAGCCGCGGCACGGCTTCGGCAGCTATTTCGCGCCGCAGCCGCCACTTTGGGACGATCCGCAACTGCTGCGCGATGACGTGCAGGCCGCCGCGCTCGCCGAGCAGATGGCTGCGGCCCGCGCCATCGTCATGCGCGGAAACGGCGCGGTCACCGCCGGCGGAAGCCTGGAAGAGGCGGTGGTGCTGACCTGGTATCTCGAGGACGCGGCGCGCGTCGAGTTCGAGGCGCGAGCGGCAGGGATCGCCGAGGGCGGGGTCATCCTCGGCGAGGCAGAGGTTGCCCAGCGCGCGACCTGGTCCGGCGCCATCCTCGACCGCATGTGGGCGTATCTGACGACGCCGCAGCGCTGAGCACCGGCGAGGCCCATCCAATCTTGGAAAGCAAAGCCCCGCGCGGGAGGGCGCGGGGCTTCTGGCCGCCAGCTTTTGTAGCTTGGGGAGCGTGGCGGGCGGCCGGGAGGAATGGCGGCTCGGGAGAGACCGCCGGGCCGGCGCGAAGGCATGGAACGTGGGGAGCGTTGCCGTCGCGCCGGAAACTCGGGATCGGTTCAGAAGGGCAGCAGGATATCCATCACCTGCTGGCCGTAGCGCGGCTGCTGCACATCGGTGATCTGGCCGCGGCCGCCATAGGCGATGCGGGCCTGGGCGATCTTGGCCGAATCGATCGTGTTGTCGGATTCGATGTCCTCCGGACGGATCACGCCGGCGACGATCAGTTCGCGCACCTCGAAATTGACCCTGATCTCCTGCTTGCCCTCGATGACGAGGTTGCCGTTCGGCAGCGTCTGGGTGACGACGGCAGCGACATTGGTGGCGAGCTGCTCGGCCCGGCGCACTGAGCCAGAGCCCTCGCTGGAAGAATCCGAGTCGAGTTTCAGGAACGAGCTGGGATCGGCATTCTTCTTCCACTTGCTCTCAGCCCCGAAGAAATTCTCGGCACCGAGATCCTCGCCGTTCTTGCGGCTGCGCTTGGTGGTGTTGTCGAGCTGGGCCCGATCGGTGACCTTGACCTTGACGGTGACGAGGTCGCCGACGAGCCGGGCGCGCTGGTCCTTGAAGAAGGCACGCGAGCCGGTGCGCCAGAGCGAGTTCGGCGCGTAGGAGGCGTGCTCCACCGCCGGCATCGGCATCTGCACCGGCTTGTAGCCCTTCGTTGCGGTCGGGTCCTCGATCGGCGACAGCGCCGGCGCCTGGCCGACATTGGCGAGCCGGTCGACGGCGCCGCAGGCGCCCAGCATCAGGCTGAGGCCAAGCACGGCTGGGAGGGCGAGAGGGCTGGTCGAGGTCATGGCAACGGTCCGCAACTTGAGCAATGGGGATCAGCGAGCGGCGGCGATCTGGCCGCCGCCATGCGGGCTGACATTGACGCGCCCGGGACCGGTGACGGTTCCCTGCAGCACGCGCTTCGACTGGATGTTGGTGATCGCGATGGTGTCGCCGACCGCGCCGGCTTCGCTGGCGCGCCCGCGCATGCTGATCACGATGCCGCGCGCCTCGTAGAGGATGGTGACGATGTCGCCGCGCCCGACGACCTCCTCGCGCTGGACGTCGCCGCTGCGCAGCACCGAGCCGGCCATCAGGGTCCGCTTGGCGACCTTGCCGACCGCCGCCTTCATCTCGCCGAGCACGTCGTTGAACTGCGCATCGCGCGGCCGGCGCTCGACCGTGACGTCGGTGGGCTTGAGCGTCTCGCCGCGGGCGATGGTGCGCAGCGGCACGACCACTTCGGCCGTCTCGACCAGCTGGCCCGACACACGCACCGGCTTCAGCCTGGTCGCGGCGCTTCCCGGCATGGTCAGCCGGCCGGTGACGCGGCGGGTGCGCGCATCGTAGTTCAGGTCGAGGGCGGCGAGGTCTCCGGTCAGTTCCGGCTCGACCACGACTGACGGCGCGCCACCGTCGAGCAGCAGCGCGAAGGCACGCCCGTCGAAGCCGAAACGCTCGAGCAGGGCCGATTTCACCGCGGCCTCGACATCGAGCCCGGTGATCCGGCGCGCCGCGCGGGTCACGACCACCTGGGCGACGCCCTGGCTGTCGAGATCCTGGGCATCGCGCAGGAGCCCGTGCTTCACCGCGGCGTCGACGATGCGGGCGACCTGGATGGTGCCGGTGTCGCCGAGCGCAGGCGCCCGGAAGGCCGGCAGGGCCGCATTCTGCGGCGACAGTCCGGCGATAATGTCGCCGAAGCCGACGATGTCGCGCGACAGCGTGAGATCGGCCTTCAGCCTAAGCTTGGCGGCTGCAGCGGGCGCTGCCGTGGGTGCGCGCTCCTCGACCGGAGCCGGAGCCTGGGCTAGCGCCATGGCGGGAAACGCCGTCAGGGTCGCGACGATGAAAGCGGAGCGGATCATCTGGCTCATCCTCCGTCAGCGCATGATCTGGGTGGTGGACTGCATCATCTGGTCGGCGGCCGAGATGACCTTCGAGTTCATCTCGTAGGCACGCTGGGCCGCGATCAGCGAGGAGAGCTCGGTGACCGCCTGGACGTTGCCTTCTTCCAGATAGTTCTGCTGCAGCGTGCCGAAGCCTTCCTCGCCGCCGAGCCCGTCGATCGCCGGGCCAGAGCCGGCCGTCTCGACGAACAGGTTGTCGCCGATCGATTCGAGGCCGACCTTGTTGATGAAACGCGAGAGCTGAATCTGGCCGAGCTGCTGCGGCGCCGTCTGGCCGGGCAGGTTCACCTCGACGGTGCCCTGCGCGTTGATCGAGACGCCGGTCGCGTTGTTCGGGACGGTGATGCCCGGCTGGACGAGATAGCCGTCGCGGGTGACCAGCCGGCCCTGGCTGTCGAGATCGAACGAGCCGTCGCGCGAATAGGCGGTGCGCCCGTCCGGCATCTGGATGCGGAAGAAGCCCTCGCCGCGGATGGCGACGTCGTATTCCTTCTCCGTCGGGGACAGGTTGCCCTGGCTCATCACCCGCCCGGTCGAGGCGGTCTTGACGCCGGAACCGACGAAGGTGCCGGCCGGAACCTGCGTATTCTGGTCCGAGGTCTGCGTACCGGCGCGGCGGACGTGCTCGTAGAGCAGGTCCTGGAAATGGATGCGCTGGCGCTTGTAGCCGGTGGTGCGGACGTTCGCGATGTTGTTGGAGATGACCTGGACGTTGAGTTCCTGGGCCATCATGCCGGTGGCGGCGGTGTAGAGTGCGCGCATGGATCAGGCTCCTTCCGCGTCAGGCTTGCTGATCGGCCAGGCGCGAAATCGCCTTGGCGCGTAGTTCGTCGGTCTTGCCCATCATCGCCGACAGCGTCTGATAGGCCCGCTGGACCTCGACCAGCCGGGTCATCTCGACCACGGCCTTGACGTTCGAGCGCTCGATCGCTCCGGTCTCGAGCCGCGCCTGCGGCCCGGCGGGCTGGGCGGCAGCGGTCGAGGAGAACAGGTTGGCGCCGTCGCTGGCCAGCGCCCGGGGATTGTCGAAGCGCACAATCCGGAGCTTGCCGCGCTGGCCCTGGTCGGAGGTGACGGTGCCGTCGGTGGCGATACGGGCATTGCTCTCGGTCGAGCCGAACACGATCGGCCCGCCATCGCCCATGACCGGCTGGCCGGCCTGGGTCACGAGCTGGCCGCGGCCGTTGATCTCGAGCGATCCGGCACGGGTGTATCGCTCGCCCTGCGCGGTCTGGACGACGAGGTAGTTGTCGCCCTGCAGGGCGACGTCGAGCGGGTTGCCGGTGCGCTCGATCATGCCGCCGGACAGGTCGATCGGCGTGCCCTTGTCGATGACATAGGAGAGCCGCCGATCCATGGTCGGAAAGGTGTCGGCCCGCGCCGTCGGCGAGATATACTCGGCAAAACGGGCGGAACGGGCCTTGAAGCCGTTCGTGCCGACATTGGCGACGTTGTTGGCGATGACGTCGAGCTCGCGCGCCAGAGCCATCTGGCGCGACAGGCTGACGAGAAGCGCGTTTTCCACGGCTCCTGCTCCCGATCTGTCCCGTGGCCGCCCCGACGCTCCCCAGCGCGGTGGCCACGGCAAACAGGTGGCAAGCGACGTGCCAACATGGTTAATCCGGACAAATTATTGATATCATTGAAGATAGATTGAAAGCGAGCCTTCACCACCGCTGGACGGAAACCGCCCGCGCGGCAGAAACGACCCGGCAAGAATTGCCGCCCTTAACGGGCCGTTAACCGTGATCGGGCGAAGGTTAACGCCAGAGAGACGGGCCGGGGCGGCGCCCGTCCCGAGTGGGCGGGCCGAGATGGCGAAGAAGGCGAAAAAGGACGAGGAAGCCGCTGAGGGCGGCGCCGAAGTGGCGCCGAAGTCCGGCAAGAAGAAGCTCGTCATCATCGGCGGCGCCCTGGCGCTCGTCGCCGCGCTCGGCGGCGGTGGCTGGTTCTTCTTCCTCCAGAAGAAGCCGGCCGACGACGTGACCGCCGAGCAGGCTGCCGCGGCCGCCAAGAAGCTGATCACCTTCGTCGAGATGAAGGACATGATGATCGGCATCAGCGCCGGCCCGCAGCAGGACCGCCAGCCGATCGTCAGGATCAAGGTCGCGCTCGAGATCGCCGATCCCAAGACCGCGGACCAGGTCAAGCCGCTGCTGCCGCGCGTCGAGGACGCCTTCCAGGTCTTCATGCGCGAATTGCGCCCCTCCGACCTCGACGGCTCGGCCGGCATGTACCGCCTGAAGGAAGAGCTGCTGCGCCGGGTCAACGTCACCGTCTACCCGGCCAAGGTCGACGCCGTCCTCTTCAAGGAATTGCTGCTGCAATAGCGGCAGCCCGATCGCGCAAAGCAGACCGCCATGGCCAACGACGATCTCGAAGACAAGGACAAGGTTCCGCTGACGCCGGAAGGCATGGCGGCCGAGTGGGCCACCATGTCCGACATCATCGAGGACGATGGCAGCGAGGCAGAGGCCAATATCGATCGCCTGATGAATCAGGAAGAGATCGATACCATGCTCGGCTTCTCCATCGGAGATGACGGCAAGGGCGGCCGCAACGGCATCCAGGCGATCGTCGATTCGGGCTCGGTCACCTATGAACGCCTGCCGATGCTCGAGATCATCTTCGAGCGTCTGGTCCGCCTGCTTTCCACCAGCCTGCGCAACCTGTTCAGCGACAATGTCGAGGTGACGCTGGAAGGCATCCGCTCGGTACGTTTCGGCGACTACATCAACTCGATCTCGCTGCCGGCGATGCTGGCGGTGTTCAAGGCCGAGGAATGGGACAATTTCGGCCTCGTCACCATCGAGTCCGCCCTCACCTATTCGGTGCTCGACACCATGCTCGGCGGCAAGCGCGGCCAGGCGGCGGCACGCGTCGACGGACGCCCCTTCACCTCGATCGAGATGAGCCTGCTGCGCCGCGTGATCGGCGTCGTGCTCAGCGATGCCGAGGCCGCCTTCCGACCGCTATCGCCGGTGAACTTCCGAATCGACCGGATCGAGTCCAATCCGCGCTTCGTTTCGATCTCGCGCCCGGCCAATGCCGCGATCCGCGTCGAACTGCGCTTCGACATGGAAGGACGCGGCGGCTCGCTCCATCTGCTCCTGCCCTACGCCACCATCGAACCGATCCGTGAGCTGCTCCTCGAGAGCTTCATGGGTGAGAAGCTCGGGCGCGACCCGATCTGGGAAAACCACCTGGCCACCGAGGTCTGGCAGGCGGACGTCGCCGTGAAATGCGTCCTCCACGAATGCACCATGCCTCTGAAGCGGGTGATGAAGCTCGAAATCGGCGACACGCTGATGTTCGACGCCCGTCCCGATTCGGTCGCTTCGCTGCGCTGCGGCGAGTTCATCGTCAGCGAGGGCCGGATCGGCCGCGTCGACGACAAGATCGCCGTCCAGGTCGTCAGCCCGCTGCGGCGCTCCAAGACGACCATGGCCGCCTTCGACACCAGCCATCTCAGCCCGACCTGATCAGGGAGACCAGCCCATGACCATCACCCTGATCGCCGATGCCCTGGTCGCCTGCCTGCTGGTCGCCACCATCGTCACCTGCTTTGTGCTCTCCAAGCGCATCGAGCGGCTGAAGGCCGATGAGAGCGCGATGCGCCAGACCATCGGCGCCCTGATCTCCGCCACCGACACGGCCGAGCGCGCCATCGCCGGCCTGAAGCTGACGCTGGGCGATTGCGATCGCACCCTCGCCGAGCGACTGCAGACCGCCGAGCGCTATGCCGCCGACCTCGCCCAGCAGATCGAGGCCGGCCAGACCGTGATGGAGCGCATCGGCCAGATCGTCAGCGCCGCGACCATGGTCGCGCCCAAGGCCGAGCCCGTCGCGGAAAAGCCCGCCCTCTCCCGCATGGCCAGCACCGCCGACGCCGCCGCCGCGATCCGCGCCCGCGCCGCCCGCAGGCTCGAGGGCCAGGCTGCGTGATCCAGACGCCCCGCCTCATTCCGGCCGTCATCCTCGGCGCCATGGGCCTCCTGGCGCTGAAGCTGCTCGCCTGGTCGGGGGAGCCCTATCCGGGGAAGGTGCCCGCCAGCGCCCCGGTGTTCACCGCGAAGCCGGAGAAGGAGGCCGGGGGCCTCGCCAAGATCATCGCCAAGGCCCATCAGCCCGACCTGTTGATGGACCCCGAGACCACCGGCACGATCGACCCGCCGAAACCGAAGGCCTTGCCCGAGGAACAGGCCAAGCGCGACGCCAATCCCAGCAACAAGGCGGGGCTGATGAACGGCACCGCCCAGCCGGTCTCGCCGGCCGAGAAAGCCCTGCTCGAACGCCTCGGCCAGCGCCGCGACGAAATCGAGGCGCGCATGCGCGAGCTCGACATGCGCGAGAAATTGCTCGATACGGCCGAAAAGAAGCTCGGCGGCCGGGTTGATGACCTCAAGGCGCTGGAAGAGAAGGTCGAAGGCCCGCGCAAGCAGGAGAGCGAGGCCAATCAGGCGGTCAAGAACCTGGTGATCATGTACGAGACGATGAAGCCGAAGGACGCCGCCCGCGTCTTCGACCGGCTGGCGCTCGACATCCTGGTTCCCGTCGTCCAGCAGATGAGCCCGCGCAAGATGTCGGACGTGCTCGCGGCCATGTCGCCGGAAGCAGCCGAGCGCCTTACCGTCGCTCTCTCGGTGCGCGGCCGCCCTGCTGTCGCCACCGAGCGCGCTCCGGCCCCGACGCCGGCCGGCAACGAGTTGCCGGCGATCGAGCCTGCACCGAAGCGCTGACCCCGCCCGTCACTGCTGGACGGTGATGCCGCTCTCCTTGATGATCGTCGCATAGGTCGCAACGTAGCGGTCGATCACCTTTTCGAACTCGGCGCCTGGCCGTGCCAGCACCGTGAAGCCCAAGCCTTGCAGGCGCTCACGCACATCAGGGCGCGCCAGGGCCGTGAGCCAGGCGCGCTCGAGCGCCTCGCGGGCAGCCGCCGGCGCGTCGCGGCGGACCATGATGCCGAACCAGCTGTCCGACAGCAGGCCCGGCAGGCCGAGCTCGGCGAAGGTCGGGATATCAGGCAATTCCCTCACCCGCTGCTCGGAGGTGACCGCGAGCGCGACGAGCTTGCCCTCCGCGATCGGCTGCACGACATCGGGCAGGTTGCTGAGCGCGAAATCGATCCGGCCGGCGTAGAGGTCGACGAAGAGCTGCGAAGTCCCGTTATAGGGCGCGTGCACCGCCTTGCCGCCGACGAGCCGCAGGACATGCTCGGCACCCAGATGCGGCGAGGTGCCGATCCCCGGCGAGCCATAGGTCATCGATCCCCCACCGTCGCGCAGATGCTTCACGAAGCCGGCCCAGTCCACCTTCAGCGCCGGCGCGACCGTCAGCACATGCGGCACCACCGTCGCCTGCACCACCGGGACGAAGGCGCGCTGCCAATCCGCGGTTCGTGTCCGCAGCGTGATGTTCGCCGCGAAACTGTTGGCGATCATCAGCATGGTGTGCCCGTCGGGCGGCGATTTCAGCGTCTCGGCGCCGGCGATGACCGTCGCCGCTCCCGCGATGTTCTCGACCACGACGCTCTGGCCGAGCGTGTCCTTGAGGCTCTCCTGCGCCAGCCGCGCCACCGGATCCATCGAAGTGCCCGGCGTGAACGGCAGGATGAGACGCACCGGCCGTTCCGGCTTCCAGACAGACTGTGCGTTTGCCAGCGTCGGCAGGGTCAATCCCGCCAGGAGAAGCGCACGTCGATCGAGCAACATCGGGACCGTCTCCACTTAACCGTTCGATTTCTGGCAACGCATCACATCGCTGGCGCGATCAGGCAGACGCCTCGATCACGATCTCCCGCGGCAGGCCGCGCACATCCATCTCGTAGTCGAGCACCGCTACCGGCGGCCGCGAGAAGTGCCAGGTGACGGCGCGGCCCAGGCTGGTAATGGGCAGGAGGACATCCGCCAGCAGCGGATGGATGTCGCGGATCGTGTAGATGTTCGCGACCGTGGCATCCCGCCAATCGTGGCCGATCCCGGCGAGGCGACGCTCCATCTCGCCCATCACCCATTGCGCCTTGGCCCGCACGCCCTCGGGCGAGGCGTCACCCGGCCGGATCGTACCCTGGGCGTAGCTCGCGCCGCCTTCGGGCGCCTCGCCGCTGCCCGCCACCACGAAGCTCGCCTTCGCCGCGGCATCCGGAACGGTATAGCTGAAGGCATGCAGCGAGACGGTCTCCGGCTTGCCGATCTCGGGGCAGATATTGGTGCGGGCGACGGGGTTCACCTGCCCCTGGAGGATGCCCCATCGATCGAGCCGCGACGCATAGAGCCGGTTGAAGGCGTCGAAGCCGCCTTCCGAGAAGGGCTCCGGCGAGCGCAGCTCGCAGGCGCAGAGCGCCGTGAGCGGCCGGTCGATCCGCTCAAGATGCGCCTCGATCAGCGCAAGGCCCTTGTCCAGCGCAACCGGGCTCGCCAGCTGCGCCCGCTCGATCCGGAAGCCCGGCTCGGCCGCGACCCCGCCGGAATACTGGTAGACGGCCGGGATGAACCTGTAGCTGCCGTCCTGGCTGGTGCGGGTGGAGTACATCGGGTCGGTTCCTTGCCTGGTTTTCCTAGTCGTAGAGGGCCGGCCGGCGGCTCAGCCAGTGCGGTTTCGCGGAGAGTTCGTTGCCGATCCGGCAACGCTCATCTACGGTCCAGACCCTCGCATCGACCGCGGCCGGTTGCCATGTCGCTCACCCGCTATCGCTATTTCGCGCTCGTGGCCGATCACGGTTCGGTCCGCGAGGCGGCCGATGCGCTGAGCGTCGCGCCCTCGGCGATCAGCCGCCAGATCGCCAGCCTCGAGGAGGAGTACGGCACGGCCCTGTTCGAGCGCAGGGCCCGCGGCATGCGGCTGACCACCGCGGGAGCGGCCGTACTGGAGACGGCCCGTACCATCCTCGACAGCGTCCAGACCGCGCGCGCCGCGGTCGACGAGCTCCAGGGCATGAAGCGTGGGCATGTCCGCGTCTGGACGGTCGAGGGCGCGATGGACGATTTCGTCTATCCCGCGCTTGCCGAATTCTCGGCCGCCCATCCATCGGTGAGCTTCGACATCATGGTGGCGAGTTCCGACCAGCTGGTGCAGCGCCTGCTCGACGACGAGGCCGAGGTGATCGTCGCGTTCAATCCGATCCTGCATCGCAGCGTGCTCTCGCTCGCCGAGATCGCCGACGCACTGGTCCTTGCCGCCCATCCCGGCGATGCCGTCGCTGGGCGGCACTCGGTCAGGATCGCGGAGATCGGCGAGATGCGCCTTGCCCTGCACGACCGGACCTTCGGCCTGCGCCGCCTCGTCGACGACATGGTCGCGGCCAGCGGCGTCGCGCTCAAGCCGGCGCTGGTCACCAACTCGATCCAGTCGCTGCGCTCCTTCGCGCGAGCTGGCCTCGGCGTCAGCGTCCTGACCCGCTGCGCGACGCGGCGCGACGTCGTCGAAGGACGCCTGGTCGCCGTTCCGCTCCAGGGTCGCAATCTGCGCAAGGCCTGCCTCAAGATCTGCGTGCGCAACGGCCGAACCCTCTCGCCGGCAGCACGAGCCCTGTCGCGGCACCTGGCGCGCAGCGCGCGGACCTACTCGATAGGTCATATCAAGGGAGCGGCACCCTCTTCAGACACGGCCCTCCCTTAACCCCCCGTTATCCTTGACGGGCTAGCCTCCGCGCAGGTTGGAGCAGCCTGTCGCCGCTCTTCCTATCGCGTCGGGTTGAGTAGCGGTCGTGCGTATCCTGCGGTCCCTGAGCTTCGGCATAGGCCTGGCGGCTTTGAGCCTCGCTGCCGGCTTTGCCGCGCCGGCAACGGCTGCCACCGCGACCTTGCGGGGCGAAGCCATGCGCGCCGGCTTCGGCCGCATCGCCTTCACCTTCGACGAGCCGGTGACCACACGGGTCCGTACCGCCAACGGCGTCGTCGTGATCGGCTTCAGCCAGCCGGTGAAACTCGATCCGAGCCGGCTCGCCGGCGAGCTGCCGGCCTATGTCTCCGTGATCAGGATCGACCCCGACGGGCGCGGCCTGCGCCTGGCGCTCGCCCGCCCCTATCGCGCCAATCTGCTCGAAGCCGGCGACAAGGCCTTTGTCGATCTGCTGCCCGAGAACTGGACCGGCCAGTTGCCCGGTCTGCCGCCCGAGGTCCTGGCCGAGCTCACCCAGCGCCTGCGCCTGGCCGAGGCGCGCGCGCGCGAGATCGCCCGCATGCCGGTTCCGGCGCCGAAGCCGCTCGGCTTCCGCACCGCCCGCCTGCCGACGCTCGACCGGCTGATGTTCTCGGCGCCGCCCGAAGCCATGCTCACCTCCGGCCTCGATGACGGCAAGCTGACGCTGAGTTTCGACCAGGCGCTGGCGGTGACGCCGTCGGAGATCCGCAGCCTGCTCCCGGCCGACTTCACGCTGGAGAAGGCGACGATCGCGGACGACCGCACGCAACTCGTCTTCAGCGTGCCCAAAGACCGCCAGCTCCGCAGCTTCCGCGACGAGGCCGGCTGGACCGTCGACCTGCCTCACCCCGGCGCCGCCAACCCGCTCTCGCTGGCCGATCTTCAGGCTGCGGCGCCGGCCGAAGCCAAGGCGGCGGACACCAAGGCTCCCGACCAGAAGACCGCGGGGGCGCCGCCGTCTCCCGCTCCGAAAACCGAGACGCCGGCGGCCCAGCCCAAGCCCGCGGTCGCCGTCGCGGCGGGCGGCCCTCCCCGCGATGTCGAGATCGCCTCTGCCGTCGACGGCGATGGCGGTCGCATCGACTTCCGCTTCTCGCGGCCGACAGGCGCCGCCGCCTTCACCGAACCGGGCCGGATCACGCTCGTCTTCGATACGCGCGACACGCTCGATCCCGACAAGCTCAAAGGCGTGCTGCCGGCGCTGATCGAAGGCGTCACCGTCACGCGCGAGGCCAAGGTCACCCTCGTCAGGCTGAAGACGCGCCGCCAGCAGATCGTGCGGCTTTCCGACGACGGCCCGCAATGGTCGCTGAGTTTCGGCGACAAGGCCGGCAAGCCGGCCGGCGCCCTCATGCCCCGCCGCGACGCCGACGAGCGCGGCCAGACCATCGTCGCTGTACCGGTGCCGGGCCTGACCGGGGTGCACTGGCTGGAGAACAGCGAAGGCGGCCCCAGTCTCGCCGTCGCGACTGCGCTCGGGCCGACTCGGGCGGTCGCCAAGCCCTATCGCTTCCTCGAGTTCGGCCTGCCGCAGAGTGCCCATGGTGTCGTCGTCAGCGCTGTCGCGGATGATCTTGCCGTGCGCGCCGACACCGACGAGGTCCGGATCGGCCGGCAGACCGGGCTAATCGTCAGCCTCGACACGGACAAACCGAAAGAGGCGGAGAAGAAGGGCGAACAGGCGCCGGCCCGCCCGCTGCTCGACAGCGAGGCCTGGTCGGCCTTGCACACCCCGGAGATCCGCGACCGCACCGCCGCCATGCTGCGTGACACAGCCGGTGCTTCGCGTGGCCGCAAATCCGAAACCCGCCTGGCACTGGCTCGTTTCCTTGCCGCCAACGGCATGCTGCCGGAGGCCGCCGGCCCCTTGAATGCGCTGCTGACTGACGATGCGTCGATGCGTGGCAATCGCGAAGCGTTGTTCCTGCGCGGCCTGATCGCGACCCGCATGCATCGCAGCGCCGAGGCGCTGAAGGCATTCGACGCGGCGCAGATCCGCGACGAGGCCGAGACCGGGCTCTGGCGCGCGCTCTCGGAACAGAGGCTCGGCCGCAATGCCCAGGCGCTCGCCGGCTTCCGCCGGGCCGAAGGCATCCTCGACCGTTATCCCGCCGACCTCCAGGCCGAGTTCCGCCCGGCGATGGCCCGGGCTGCATTCGCCAGTGGCGAGACCACGGTGGCGGAAAAGCAGATCGGCCGCCTCGCCGACATGCCGGAGGAGCTGGTCAATCCCGAGGAGCTGGCGCTGCTGCGCGCCAGGCTCGACGACGTCAGCGGTCGGCCTGAGGCGGCGATCAACGGCTACAAGCCGCTCTTCGAGGCGAAGACGAGGCCGATCGCAGCGGAGGCGCAGTTGCGCGCCGTCCAGCTCGCCCGCGCCGAGAAACGCGCGGATTTCTCGGCCGACGAAGCCATCGCCCGGCTCGAGACCGTCTCGGCGATCTGGCGGGGCGGCGAGATCGAGATCGAGGCCCTGGCCGAGCTCGGCCGCCTCTATGCCGAGCGACAGCGCTGGCGCGACGCCTTCCAGACGGCGCGGCGCGCCACCGAGGTCTTCCCGGAACATCCGGCGACGCGGCTGCTGCACGACGAGACCGCCCAGCGCTTCGAGGCGCTGTTCAGCGATCCCGATCTGGAGAAGCTGCCGCGGCTCGAAGCCCTGGCGCTGTTCTACGACTTCAAGGACTACCTGCCGATCGGCCGGCGCGGCGACGAGATCACCCGCCTGCTCGCCGACCGGCTGGTCGAGCTCGATCTGCTCGACCAGGCCAGCGAGATCCTGCAATACCAGATGGACCGCCGCCTGACCGGCGCCGCGCGCTCAACCGTCGCGACACGGCTCGCCATGATCCGGCTGATGAACGGCAAGCCGGCGGAGGCGCTGCAGGCGATCGTCTCGACCCGGCTCGCCGAATTGCCGGCCGATGTGAAGCGTGCCCGCCTGCTGCTGGAATCCAAGGCGCTCTCCGACCTGTCGCGCACCGACCAGGCGCTCGATCTGCTCGAAGGTGAGAGCGGCCCCGAGGTCGACCGGCTGGGCGCCGACATCCTCTGGAACGGCCGGCGCTGGCGCGAGGCCGGCGAGGCGCTGGAGCGCATCCTCGGCGAGAGCTGGCGCGGCCAGGCGCCGCTCGGCGACGGCGAGCGCGCCGACGTGATGCGCGCCGCGATCGGCTATGTCATGGCGGACGAGGCGCTCTCGCTCGACCGGCTGCGCACCAAGTTCGCCGCCAAGATGGCGCAGGGCGCCGACGCCAGGCTGTTCGGCTTCGTCACCGGCGCCAGCCGCGCCAGCGCCGCCGATATCCGCGAAGCCGCGCGCGCCGCCGCCGGTTCCGACACGATGAGCGATTTCCTCAAGGAGTACCGCAAGCGCTACCCGGCCTATTCCAGCGCCGTGCGCGAGCGGCGGAAACCGGCTGAGACCGATGCCGCCAATGCCGGGCCAAGGCCGGGGCAGGGCTGAGCGGATGCTTCAGCTGCCGTAACTCTTCACCAGCGAGCCGGCGACCAGTCCCCAGCCGTCGACCAGCACGAAGAAGATCAGCTTGAACGGCAGCGCCACCGTCACCGGCGGCAGCATCATCATGCCGACCGACATCAGGATCGACGCGACCACGAGGTCGATGATCAGGAAGGGCACGAACAGCAGGAAGCCGATCTCGAAGGCGCGCCTGAGCTCCGAGATCATGAAGGCCGGCACCAGCACCTGGATCTGGATGTCTTCCGGGCGCTCCGGCTTCGGCTCGCGCGACATCTCCATGAACAGCGCCAGGTCCTTCTCGCGCACATGCTTCAGCATGAACTCGCGGAACGGCACAATGCCGCGCTCGAACGCCTCTTGCGGCTGCATCTGCCCGGCGATCAGCGGCGCTCCGGCGACGCGATAGGCCTCCTTCAGGGTCGGCGCCATCACGAAGCCGGTCAGGAACAGCGAGAGCCCGATGATCACCGCATTGGGCGGTGCGGTCTGGGTGCCGAGCGCCGAGCGCAGCAGCGACAGCACCACGGCGATGCGGGTGAACGAGGTCACCATGATCAGGATCGACGGGGCCAGCGACAGCACCGTGATCGCGGCGATCAGCTGCAGCGCCCGCTCGGTGACGCCGCCCTGGCCGAGATCGAGCGACAGCGTCTGGGCCTGCGCTATCGCGGCGACCCCGAGCGCGCCGAGCCCGGCGGCGAACGCCGCCAACCAGCGCAATCTGCGTCCCGTGGGTATCCGCCTGCCCATCATCCGTCCCCGCCCGAATCACGGCGCGGGCAGGAGGAACGCTAGAGCAAGGCTCACTGCCGGGCGAAGAGGGTTTCGGCGGCTATCCCCCGGCGCCTTCGCACCGGGGAACAGGCTCAGCCCTTCGGCTTGGGATCGCGCCCGAGCAGGCGGGCGAATTCGGCCTCGATCGCATCGACCGAGAACGGATCGTCCTCGGGCGGCTTGGCGGCCGCCTTCGGCTCGTCGGCAGGCTTGGCCTCGACAGGCTTCGCGTCGGCAGGCTTTGCATCCGCCGGCTTGGTTTCCGCCGACTTTGCTTCCGTGGACTTGGCTTCCGTCGACTTGGACTCCGCAGGCTTCACCTCGGCCGGCTTGCCTTCGGCAGGCTTCTGCTCGTTCGGCTTGGGCTGGTTCTTGCCCTCCCCTTCGGCCTTGGCGGCATTCTCGACCGCGCCGAGCACGTCGTCGAAGACGGGCGTGAACTTGCCGGGCTTGTCCGCTTCCGAGACCGATACCGGCAGCACCTGCTCCTTCGCCGGCTCGGGCTTTTTCTCGTCCAGCTTCACCGGCGCGGGAGCGGGCGGCTTCGGCGGCGCGAAGACCGGCGGGGCGACCAGCGGCGCCTCGGACGCGGCCGGACGCGCCGGCGCAGGCTTCAGCCCCAGCGCCATTTCGAGCTCGGCTTCCATGTCGAGTGCCGGACGCGCCGGCCCGGGTGTCGGCACCGGAGGCTTGACGGGAGCCTGCTGTACCGGAGGAGCAGGCGGCGGCACGACGGGCTTGGGCGCCGGCGGCGCCTCGGGCTCGGTGCGCGGAGCGGTGGAGCCTGGCCGCACCGCCGAGAATGGACGCTTCAGCGCTTCTTCGAGCTGGCGGGCCATGTCGCCGAGCTCGCTGGCGCTGGCGGAAGGGGCGGGATCGCGCGCCAAAGTCGCGCCGATTCCGCCAGCAGCGCCCGCGGCGACGGCCGGAGGAATCGCGTTTGGCGCCTGGGCCGGCCGCGGCGGCTGCGGTTGAATCGGAGGCTGGACGACTGCGCGCGGCGGAGCCGGGGGCGGCGGTGAGACCGGCCGCGGCGGCGGCACGGGATCGACCGGTACCGCCGGAGCCGTCACCGACGGAGGCGACGCCGGCCGGGTGTCTTCGGCGGGCTGCGGGCGCGATTCGGGCTCGAACGCCAGCGGACGTTCCGCCAGGCCTTCGCTCGGCAGGGGCGCCGCGACGCGTCCGCCGCTCCGCACGATATTGGTCTCGACAACCACGTCGGAGGCGCCGCCGATCATCACGAGGTGCTCGACATTGTCGCGCCGCACCAGGATCAGCTGGCGCTGCCGGTCGAGATCGTAGACGTCGACCACGCCGAGGCGCGGCTGGCGCGTGCGGCCTCCGCCCTGCCCCTTGAACTTCAGCCGACCACCGCTCATGCGCCGCAGGAAGAAGCCGAGCAGCGCGACCAGGAGCAGCACCACGGCGAAGGCGATGATCCAACGCAGGCCGGAGGAAAGTTCGAAGCCAAACAGAGTCTGCAAGGTCTGCCTCATGAAGCGACGCGACAGCCGCCGACCGCTCTTTGTAAGGGCGATCAGGCGGATAGACGGAGCTGGCTATATCATAAGCCCCGCCAGTTCGGGAAACATGGTTAGCGGATGGTTAACCCCATCGTGCAGATCCCTGTGAATTAACCCGGTATTAACCATGCACCCGGCAATAATTTCCCACTTCGGCAGGAGCCGACGGGAGATTGCGGCATGGCGAACAACGGCCTTGGCCTGATGGGGGCGCTGAAGACGCGGATGCACTGGCACCAGGCGCGCCAGAAGCTGCTTGCCGAAAACGTCTCCAATGCCGATACGCCGCGCTTCAAGCCGCATGACCTGCGTGCCCCGTCCCCGGCCGGCAATGGCGGCGTGACGCTGGCGCAGACCTCGCCGCAGCATCTGGGCCTTTCCGGCCAGAACGGCGGCTTCGACCCGCGCGATCCCAAGCGCTTCGAGACCACGCCGAGCGGCAACAGCGTCAATCTCGAGGACGAGATGATGAAGGTCGCGCAGAACCAGTCCGACTATCAGCTCGCCGCCTCGCTCTACAGCAAGAGCCTCGGGCTGATGAAGATCGCGATCGGCAAAGGCCGGTAAGGAGCCTCATCATGGACCTGCTCAAGAGTCTCGCCGTCGCCGCTTCCGGCCTGAAGGGCCAGGCCGGCCGCATGCGCGTCATCGCCGAGAACCTTGCCAACGCCGATTCGTCGCCGGAGCGCGCCGGCACCGACCCTTACCGGCGCAAGATCGTGACCTTCCAGGGCAAGCTCGACCGCGAGCTCGAAGCCCAGGTCGTCGAGCTCGGCCGCGTCAGCCGCGACCGCAGCGACTTCCGCAGCAAGTACGACCCCGGTCACCCCGCGGCCGACGCCAGCGGCCAGGTCAAGCTGCCCAACGTCAACTCGCTGATCGAGACGATGGACATGCGCGAAGCCCAGCGCAGCTACGAGGCCAACCTCAACGTCATCTCGTCCACGCGCCGGATGATCCAGCGCACCATCGACATCCTGCGCGCCTGACGCGCCAGCGCGCTTTCCGTTCGGCTGAAGGCAGCCGAACGACAGGAATTCGCGCCAATCACTCAGCGGAGCCAAACCGATGACCACTTCGAGCTTTGCCGCCGGCGCCTATGCCTCGATGCAGGGAATGGGCACGAGCGCCCTGTTGAAGAAGCCGGCCTCGGTCGGCGGCCTGGAGGGCGCCGGAGCCGGCCTGCCCGATTTCTCCTCGCTGGTCAGCAAGGCGCTGGATTCGACGGCGCAGAGCGCCCGCCAGGCCGATACCCAAGTCGGTAAGGTCGCCGCCGGCCGCTCCGACGTCGTCGACGTCGTCACCGCAGTGGCCGAGAGCGAGGCCGCGATCGAGACGCTGGTGGCCGTACGCGACCGCGTCATCGCCGCCTATGAGGAAATCATGCGGATGCCGGTCTGACGCCGCCATCCCCCGAACGCGAAAAACGGAACGCAAGCTGATGACCTCCGGAGCCATCCTCGACGTCGCCCGCGACGGCATCGTCGTCTTCCTCAAGGCCGGCGCGCCGCTGATGCTGATCGCGCTCGTGGTCGGCCTCGTCGTCTCGCTTATTCAGGCGCTGACCCAGATCCAGGAGCAGACCCTGGTCTACGTCCCCAAGATCATCGCTGTCTTCGCCGCCTTGCTGCTGTTTTTGCCGTTCATGGGCGATGCTCTGGCGGGTTATATGGGCAGGGTCGCCGTCCGAATCGCCACGGGCGAATGAGTCCAGCGCCAGCCAGCGCCTCCTCGTCGTGGAGTCCGGCCGGCGCGCCTTGCTGGCGCGGGAGCCGGGTCCGCCCGATGCAGATCTCCGTCCTGCCCGAGATCAGCGCATTGTTCGTGCTGGTCTTCGCACGCGTCGGCACGCTCGTCATGCTGATGCCGGGGATCGGCGAGCGCCTGATCCTCTCGCGCGGCCGGCTCGCCCTCGCCTTCTTCGTCGCGCTCGTGATCCTGCCGATGGCGCGCGGCACGATCACGATTCCCCAGACCCCGGCGGCCTTGGGCGGGCTCCTGATCAGCGAGATCCTGGTCGGGCTCGTCATCGGCGCCAGCGCGCGCCTGCTGATGGGGGCACTCCAGACCGCAGGTTTCATCATCGCCCAGACGCTCGGCCTCGGCTTTGCCGTCACCGTCGACCCGACCGGCGGCCTGCAGAACCCCTCGCTCGCCAACTTCCTGTCGATGCTCGGGATCACGCTGATCCTGGCCGCCGACCTGCACCATCTGGCCCTCGCCGCCATCCATGAGAGCTATCGCCTGCTGCCGCCCGGCGGCTTCCCCGAAATCGGCGACGTGATGACGCTCGCGGTCAAGGCGATGGCGCAGGGCTTTTCGATCGCGGTGCAGATCTCGGCGCCGTTCATCGTCTTCGGCCTGCTGTTCAATCTCGGCCTCGGTGTGCTGGCGCGGCTGATGCCGCAGCTCCAGGTCTTCTTCCTCGCTGTCCCCGCCTCGATCCTTGGCGGCATGCTGGTGCTGCTCGCCTCGGTCGGGGTGATGATGGGCGTCTTCCTCGACGATCTCGGCGCCTTCCTGCGCCAGTTCATCGGCCTGTAAGGACACAGAGCGATGGCGGGAGACGTCGAGAACGAAGATCGCACAGAAGAACCGACCCAGCGAAAGCTCGACGAAGCCGTCGAGAAGGGCGACGTCGCGAGATCCCAGGAGATCGGCACCTTCTTCGTTCTCTGCGGCTTCACTCTGGCGCTGCTGGTCGCGGCCGGCAGCTCCGCCCGCGACGCCGCGCTCTCGCTGCGCTCTTTCCTGATGAACGCCCATCAGGTCTCGGACGATGCGGGCGCGCTCTTCCACGTGACCAGCAAGGGTGTGATGACGGGCTTTGCCATCATGGCCCTGCCGCTCGGCTTCATCCTCATCGCCGCCTTCGTCGGCGCTCTGATCCAGCACAAGCCGCTCTGGACCACCGAGCCGATGATGCCGAAATTCGATCGGATCTCGCCGATGGCCGGCGCCAAGCGCATCTTCGGCAAGGAGGCCTGGGTCAATTTCGCCAAGGGCCTCGCCAAGATCATGGTGGTCGGCGTCGGCGTCTGGATCGTGCTCTGGGGCGAGCGCGACCGTCTGCAGGGCTTCGCCCAGATGGACGTGCACGCGCTGCTGCCCGCCGTGCTCGTGCTGACGATCAAGCTGATGGCCGGCGTGCTCGCGATCTTCGCCGTCATCGCCATCGGCGACTTCGGCTACCAGCGCTTCACCTGGTACCAGCGCCAGCGCATGACCAAGCAGGAACTGAAGGACGAATACAAGAACACCGAAGGCAATCCGGAGGTGAAGGCAAAGCTCCGGCAGCTGCGTGCCCAGCGCGCGCGCTCCCGCATGATGGCGCAGGTCCCCAAGGCGACGGTGATCATCACCAACCCGACCCACTACGCCATCGCCCTGCAATATGAGAACGGTCAGGGCGCACCGCTCTGCCTCGCCAAGGGCGTCGATGCGATCGCACTCAAGATCCGCGAGGTCGCCGGCGAGCACCGCATCCCGATCGTCGAGAACCCGCCTCTGGCCCGCGCGCTATATGCCACCGTCGACGTCGACGATGAAATTCCTGTCGAACACTACCAGGCGGTGGCCGAAGTGATCGGATACGTCTTGCGCCTGAAGCGTCGGCGCGCCTAACTCGCTGGTCGGGCACATCTCTCTACGCTATGCCCGGCGCCGACCCATCACCGACGGGCGACTGAAGGAAACGGACCCGCTGCAATGAGCGCAAGCACGGCACCGAGCGCGATCGACCGCTCCGACCGGCCCGGCCATGTCGGCATCATTCTTTTGGTTGCGGGCCTCCTGGTCGGCGCCGCCATCGCGCTCGGCTTCATCGCCAATGAATGGGCGCAGCCGCTTATCCTCGGCCTGCTCGCCTTGCTCTCGGTCGTCGGGGTGTTCTGCCTGTTCGCCTTCGCGATCGGGCTGGTCCAGTTCGCCGGGCGCTCGGCCCGCAACGACCTCACCAAAGCGATCGTCGACAGCGCCGAGGACGGCGTCGTCGTCACCGAGGGTGAGAATCGCATCGTCTACGCCAACGAGGCCTATCTCGCCTTCGCCGGCGCTCGCAACGCCAGCGAGATCGCCCCGGTCGAGCGCTTGTTCAAGGGCCGCGCCGAGGTCTCCGAGGCGATCTACCGCCTCGCCACCGCCGCCCGCGCCGGCCGCCGCCTCTCCGAGGAGATCCGGCTCGAACCGGCGCTGAACGAGCGCGGCGCGGTCGGCTGGTACCGGGTGCGCGTCACGCCGATCACCCGCGCCGGCCGCCCGGCCTGCAAATGGAGCGTCGCCGACGTCACGCCGGAGCGCGAGCGCCAGGAAAACGCCTTCCAGGAATTGCAGCACGCGATCGACTATCTCGACCACGCGCCGGCGGGCTTCCTCTCGATCGACGCCGACAGTGAAGTGCCTTACCTCAACGCCACGCTGGCCGGCTGGCTCGACTATGATCTCGCCCGCTTCGGCTCCGGCGGCCTGCAGCTCGACGACATCGCCTCGCCCAACGCCGCAGCATTGATCCAGGCCATTCGCGGCCAGCCCGGCGATGTCCGCATCGAGGTGCTCGATGTCGACCTGCGCCGCCGCAACGGCCAGTCGCTACCGGTCCGGCTGCACCACCAGGTCGCCTTCGGCCAGGACGGGCGCGCCGGCGCCTCGCGCACCCTCGTGCTCAATCGCGCCGCCGGCGAAGCAGGGGCCGACCGCCACACCGATGCCGAAGCGCGCTTCGCCCGCTTCTTCCATGCGACGCCGATGGCGATCGCGACCGTCGACCGCCACGGCGCGATCCTGCGCTCGAACGCGTCCTTCGCCCGCCTGATGCAAGGCCAGAACCAGCCAGCGACCATCCAGGAGCTGGTCAATGGCAACGGCGCCTTCGCTCAGGCCTTCGACGCGGCGCTCGCCGGCAAGGGCGAGATCGCGCCGCTCGACGTGGCGCTCGCCGGCGAGGACGGCCGCTCGGCGAGGCTCTATCTCTCACCGGTTCCGGCGAGCGAGGACGCCGATGGCGAGCGCGCCATCGTCTATGCGCTCGAGACCACCGCCGAGCGCAAGCTCAAGGACAATATGGACCAGGCCGGCAAGATGCAGGCGGTCGGCCAGCTCGCCGGCGGCATCGCGCACGACTTCAACAACGTGCTGCAGGTCATCATCAACGCCTCGGAATTCCTGCTCGCCAGCCACAAGCCGACCGACCCGTCCTTCCCGGACATCATGCAGATCAAGCAGAACGCCTATCGGGCGGCCTCCCTGGTCCGGCAATTGCTCGCCTTCTCGCGTCGCCAGACACTGCGCCCGCAGGTTCTGGCGCTCGGCGACGTGCTCTCCGACCTCTCGCTGATGCTGAAGCGCGTCGTCGCCGACAAGATTTCGCTCGACGTCCGCCAGGGCCGCGATCTCTGGCCGGTCAAGGCCGATCTCGGCCAGCTCGAGCAGGTCGTGGTCAACCTCGCCGTCAACGCGCGCGACGCCATGCCCAATGGCGGCAAGCTCCAGGTCCGCACCCGCAACGTGCCGGCGGCCGAAATCGGCGAGCTCGGCTACGACGCCCTCCCCGCGACTGATTACGTGCTGCTCGAGGTGGAGGATAGCGGCACCGGCATCTCGCCGGAGCATCTGGAGAAGATCTTCGAGCCGTTCTTCACCACCAAGGATGTCGGCAAGGGCACGGGCCTCGGCCTGTCGATGGTCTACGGCATCGTCAAGCAGACCGGCGGCTTCGTCTTCTGCGATTCCGTCGTCGGCCGCGGCACCAATTTCCGCATCTTCCTGCCGCGTTACATCCCGACCGAAGAGGACATCGCCGCCGAGGCCGCAGCCAGGGAAGCCCCGAAGAAGGCCGCTGCCGACCATACCGGCGCGGGGGTCATCCTGCTGGTCGAGGACGAGGACGCGGTGCGCGCGCTCAACGCCCGCATGCTGGTCTCGCGCGGCTACACCGTCCACGAGGCCGCCTCGGGCGTCGAGGCGCTCGACCAGTTCCAGAAGCACGAGGGCAAGATCGACCTCGTCATCTCCGACGTGGTCATGCCCGAGATGGACGGCCCGACCCTGCTCGGCGAACTGCGCAAGCGCAGCCCGACGACCAAGGTCGTCTTCGTTTCCGGCTATGCCGAGGAGGCCTTCCGCAAGAACCTGCCGGAAGGGGAGGATTTCCACTTCCTGCCCAAGCCGTTCACGATGAAGCAGCTCGTCGAGACGGTGAAGGCGGCGATGAGCTGAGCATAGAGACCGTCGCAGCCTCTACCCACAAGGCGGATATTGCACTGACCGCGTCAACAGCTAAAACATGTTCATTACATAAGCTGGACTCGCGGCCGTGCCGACATCCCGACAGATCTCTTTCCGATTTCTGCTGGTCGCGCTGACCTTCCTCTGCGGCCTGGCAGGCGCCGTCGCAGCCGAGACGGGCGAGCGGCGCGTCGCGCTGGTCATCGGCAATTCGGCCTATCGCACCGCTCCGGCTTTGCCCAACCCCGGCAACGATGCGCAGGATGTGGCGGCGGCGCTCAGGGCTGTCGGCTTCGAGGTCATCGAAGGGCGCGATCTCGACCGTCGCGGCATGGGCGAGGCCCTCGGCCGCTTTGCCCGCGCCGCCGATGGCGCCGACGCCGCCCTGTTCTTCTATGCCGGCCATGGCCTGCAGTTTCGCGGCGAGAACTTCCTGCTGCCGGTCGACAGCGCGCCGAGCGACGAATTCTCCATCCCCTACGAAACGACCCGGGTCGCCGATGTCATCGATGCGCTGCAGAACGCCAAGGGCGTGCGCCTGCTCATCCTCGACGCGTGCCGCAACAACCCGCTGGCCGACCGGATCACCAGCTCGGGCCGCTCGCGGGATTCGTTGATCGGCCGTGGCCTTGCCCGCATCGCCCAGAACCGGGGCATGGTCGTCGCATACGCGACGCAGGCGAACGATGTCGCCGCGGATGGCAAAGGCCGCAACAGCCCCTTCAGCGCCGCGCTCGTCGAGCAGCTGGCCGAGCCGGGGCTGGAGGTGGGCCAGCTCTTCCGGCGCGTCGCCGCCGGCGTGAACCAGCGTACCGGTGGCCGCCAGACGCCGGAACTCTCGATCTCCCTGCTCGGCGACTTCTATTTCAACCGCAGCGAAACCGACCAGCAGGCCTGGGCCAAGCTGCGCGACAGCCAGGACGGCCCGGCACTGCGCGATTTCGTCGCGCGCTTCCCGAAGAGCTATCTGGCCGATGCCGCCCGCGCCCGGATCGAGGCCGTCGAGCGCGCCCAGCGCGAGGAGGCGCTACGCCGGCAGCTCGCGACCTACGAGGAAGAGCGGCGCAAGGCCGCCGCGGCGGCCGAGAGCGCGCGCCAGGCCGAAGCCGCCCGCCTGGCCGCCGCCAGGGCTGAGCAGGACCGGCTGGCTGCGGCCCAGGCCGAGCAGCGCCGCAAGGCCGAGGAGGACGCGGCCAGGCAGCAGGCCGAGCAGCGCCGCAAGCTCGACGAGCGCCTGGCGCAGCTCGAAGCCGACAATCGCAAGGCTCAGGCCGAACTGGCGGCGCGGGCCGACGATCAGGCGCGCCGCGCCCGGGACGACAAGGAGCGCGAGCGTCAGGCTCTCGAACGGGAGCGCCTCTCCCTCGCCCAGACCGAGAAGCTCAAGGCGGCGGAGACCGACGCCAACCGCCAGAAGCAGGACGAGGACCGCCGCATCGCCGAAAGGCTCGCCAAGCTGGAAGAGGAAAACAAGCGCGCTGCCGCCGAACTCGCGGCGAGGCTCAAGGCCGAGCAGGAGATTCGCGAGGCCGGTGAGCGCGAGCGCATCAGGCTCATGGCCGAGCTGGAGGCCGAGCGGCGGCGCGCCACCGAGGAACTGCAGCGTGTCCAGAGCGCGGCTGCGGCGGCTCCGGCGCGCCCTGACGAGGGCCCGCGCCTGGCCGCCTTGCCCAGCGGGGCGCTGGAGCTAGCCAAGGCGCCGGCGGTGATCGACCTGGCCGGCCTGACGCGCACGATCAACCTCGAGCTCGGCCGCGTCGGCTGCTACAGCGGCAAGCCCGACGGCGAATGGACGAGCAAGGCCACCAGCCGCGCCGTCCGCGAGTTCGCGCGTCTCGCCAATCTCGATGTTCCCGGCACCCCGACCACCGACTTCCTCGACATCCTCAAGCGCCAGAGCGGCCGCATCTGCCCGCTGACCTGCACGGCACGGCAGGTCGAGCGCGACGGCGTCTGCGTCGCCAAGAGCTGCCCGCGCGGCGAGCGGCTGGATTCGGACGGCGACTGCGTCGCGCCCAAGCCCAAGCGCGTCGCGCAGGAGCGCTCCGTCCGCCCGGCGGCCGCGCGCCCGCCCGCTCCGGCCCGTGCGCCCG
>NZ_LNCQ01000060.1:0-4194 GCF_002831785.1 Allobosea sp. FBZP-16
AGGGATGGACGTCGCTCGCGGCGACGAAGGGAAACACCTCCTTCAATGGCTCGGCCATATGGCCCTCGCCGCAGGCGGGCTCCAGGATCTGATCTGGGATCAGGACGCCCAGCTCCGGCCGAGCAACATGGTGCACGAAGGCCCGGGTCGCCCAGGGCGGGGTCGGGAAGAAGTCGAGGGAGTCGACCGGCTCGGAACGCTGCGCCATGACGGCCGGCGAAAAGGCGAAGGAATGCTGCGTCATCGCCGCACCTGCCGCTCGAGGAACTCCTCGACCGCCTGGGCGACAAGCTGGTCGCGGCTCTTGCCGGTGACGCGCGATAGCAAGGCGAGCCCGGCCTCCATGGGCTTGGTCAAGCCGCTCTCGACTAGTGCGATCGAACGCCCGCGGGCGCTGGTGAAGCGGATATGCCCGCGCTCCGCCAGTGCATGGACCATGCGGTGCGCGTTGCTTTTGACGATGCCGAAATGTGCGCCAATTTCCTCATAGGATGGCGCGACTTGGCTGGTCTCGAGGCGCTTGCGGATGAAGGCCAGGCAATCGGCCTGGCGCGGCGTCAGGCCCATCATCGCACCGGCCCTCCCGCCTTGGCGATCGCCTCGCGCTTCGCGAGCTCGAGGCACATCTGGCCCATGGTCTCGCCATGGCGGAGGACGGCTTCGCGGGCATCGGCTGGTAACTTAAGGAAGGCGCGGATCTCGTCGGCCTGCTCCTTCAGGAGCTCAAGCGAGCGGGCGGCTGTGTTCAGGCGCTCGATATCGCGCTTGCCGAACTGTACGCCGCGCAGCTCCTTGATCGCCTGGCCGTCGTTCAGCGCTCGCTGGCGCGTCTCGGCAAATCGCACGGCCTCGATCTGTTCGGCGAGCGAGATCCGCGGGGCGGTCATGACCGGTCCTCGATCGCAAGAGGCGCGTCCGAGCCACCAACACCGTGATGGAGGCCGACATCAGCGCCGGCGCGCCAACCCGCCGATCCGGCGCCGGCGTAGCGCTCCTTCCGGCCCTTCAGCTCAACCGGAACTGTGACGGGTTCGCGCCTCGCCAGCGCCTGCTTCGCCTCTTGCCGGGCGGCCTCGTTCCCCACCGGCCTGAACAGGTCGGCGAGACGGACGATCAGGCGCAGGACCATCCCGTCGACAAAATCGGCGGCGGCGGCCCGGCGGGTCGAGAGCTTGCGGCGGCGGGTGTAGAATGGCGTCTCCTTGAACTCGCGCAGGGCGCGATCGACCGCGCGGAAGCAGACATCGCGGAGATAGGCCGCAATATCGGGCCCAGGCTCGCGGCCGACGAACAGGATGTCGCCGCGATCGCAGCGGATCAGCCACGCGCAGTTGGTGTAGTAGGCGATCGCGGCCGAAAGCTTGTCGCGCCAGGTGGTGCGGTTCGTCGTCCGGGTCGAGCTGTCGGGCGCGGTCGCCTCGGTCATCTCGATCTCGGCCTGGTCGAAGTCGTGCTCCGCCATCAACCGTGCCGCCAGCGCCGCCGCGGCCATTGCCTCGGCTTCGGTGCAGCCGCTCGCCTCGGTCTTCGCCTGCAGGGCGGCGATCTTGCTACGCAGACGCTCACGCGGGGTCATTGGGCGGCGCCTCCGAAGAGGCCATCGCGCTGCGCCTGCTCGCGGAGATTGGCCGCGATCGCCTTCATCAAGGAGATTTCCTCGTCGGCCTTGGCCTGGCTCATGCGCTTGATCTGCACCTGGCGGGCATAGACGCGCTCGCGGAACCGGACCTCGCGTTCGGCCGCGGCAGCGAGCTGCTCATTGGTGAAGCGGGCGGTCATCCAAAAATCTCCGTGAGCTCAGGTTGCCGGTCGAGTGCCGGCGGGGCAGTGCGGCTGGAGAAGTCGAGGGCGTCCTTGACCGCCGGGGCGGCGGCGTAGACCCGCAGGCAGTGATCGGCGCAGTAGGAGGTCGGCCAGATGGTGGGATCACCGCAGACGCGACGGCCGCCGAAAATGTCGATGGGCTCGCCGCGGCGAGGTTCGACGGCCTCGCAGACGATCCAGCGGCACTGACCGGAGCGGGCGCGAGAGAGGAGGATGCCCATGTCAGGCCTCCTCCGCCTGCTCGGCACGCTCCTGCGCGGCGACAACGATGCTGACCTGCAGCTCGCGGAGTCCGTCGCGCATTTCGGTGCAAACCGTGTCGACGTAGTTGTCTTCCGGCCAGAGCGCCGCGATCTCCTCCAGGAGGGCGCAGACCTTGGTCACCCGCCGGTTGCTCGCGGCGAGTGCCCGGTTCTCGGTCCAGTTCTTGATGATGGCCATATCAGCCGCCTCCCACATCGGTGGCGGCAGACTGCCGGTCGAGCCCAACCACGGCATCGAGCAACTGCTTCAGCAGGCCGCGTCCGCCTTCGTCGAGCGCCGCGGCGAACTCGACCTGAAAGGCGATGGAGACCGACCCATCCCGGACAATTTCGTTCAGGAGGTCCGCGAACTGCCCGCCCTCATCCCGAAGAGACAGGGCGACGTCATCCGTGTCGACCGTGAGGGAAAAGAACGCCATCGCCCCCTCACGCTGCCGCGAGGTCGATGGTGACCGTCTCGAAGCGGTCCTGCGGGCGCCGGCGCTGGTAGAAGCGGACATACTCCTTCGTGCCGGTGACCCGGATCGCGTCGCGGATCGCCGTCATCGCCCGCGTCCAGCGCTCGTCGCCGATATCGAGCTTCAGCAGCAGGAACAAGTTGGCCTTGTTGATCTGACCTTCCTTCTCAACCGCGAAGGCGCGGGAGACGATCGCGCGGATCTCCGGCCGGCTGTCGGCGCCCCACTCGACCAGGCATTCGTCGATCAGCGACTTCGCCTGCTGCAGCTGCGGGCCGAACTCGATCAAGTCGGCGATCTGCACCTTGACCTGCATCAGCCCGTCGACGGTCTGGAAGGTGACGTTGCCTTTCTCGCCGCCAGCGCGGGCGCCGTATTCCTGCTCCAGCAGCTGCTGGAAGCCATTGAGGTCGGCGAAGGTGTGTTCCTTGAAGCGGGCGATTTGGGCCGAAAGATCGAGCGCGAAGGCCATGACCTTGCGCACCATCTCGTCCTCGAGCTTGTCGGCCGGCTTCACCAGCTCGACCGGCACGAGGCGGCCTTTGGCGTCGCGCATATGAGGCTGTCCACCGACATCGATCAGGCCGCTGGCGACGGCTGGCACTTGCCGGGCCAGGGCGGCTTCACTCTCGTTACCAGGCAGGGCGGAAGCGTTCTCAAGCTGCATGTTCGGTCTCCTCGGTTGAAGGTTCGGAAGGGTCGCCATCGGCCTGCTCGACGATGAGCCGGGACATGGCGACGATCTCGTAGGTCGAGACGCGGACGGCCTCGCGCTCGGGCGCCGAGAGCACGCGGCGGGCCGTGGCGAGCGGGTCGATCGAGACGGCGAAGCGCAGCAGGCCGGCGCGCTCGAGCGCCTGCAGCGTGCCGAGAAGCGCATCCGTCGAAAGGCGGAAGGTCTCGCTCGAGGCGCGCAGCTCCTCGGCCCGGCGCTGTCCGTGGATCACCATGGTGTGGTCGCGGCCGCCTGACATCCGGCCGATCGTGCTCGGGCCCAGCGAGGTCATCTTGCTGGCGAGCCACCAGCAGGCGTAGCGGAGATGGACCCGTTCGTCGGCGCCGGCACGGCCCGCTACCATGATCTCGTGGCGGGTGACGCCCGCGACGGCACCGACCGCCTGGACGATCATGTCGAAGGTGACGTGGCGCTCGCTCATGCCGCGTGGCCCCCGTCGTCGCGGCCGGCCGAGCGCGGGGCGCACGGGAAGCTGACGACGTTGCTATCGCCGATCGGCATGGCGAGGGCAGCAAGGCCGGGACGCGCGACATGGACCGGCCCGCCGCCGTCCAGCTGGCGCTGGATCTCGGCCTGCTGGGCCCTCAGCGCCTCTTGCAACGACGGCGAAACGGCCGCGCTGGCGACGACGTCGAGATCGCGGGCGATCGCCTCCATCTCGTCGGCATCGGCCGCGCGCTGCTCAAGCCGCTCGGCCTTCTCCGCAAGCAGGCACAGGGACACCGTGAGATCGCGGCAGGCGTCGATCGTCGGCCGCTGGTGGGAGGCGACATAGGTGCGGAACAGGTCTCGCAGCTCGCGCACGTCGGCGGAGAGAGGCTTTGCCTGCATGGCTCAGCCCTCCCGGCCGGGGATGGCGGGAACGCGGCCGAGATGGCGCGCGTGGCGGACCGCTTCCTCGCGATCGAGCTGG
>NZ_LNCQ01000060.1:4204-9584 GCF_002831785.1 Allobosea sp. FBZP-16
CCTTGGCCTGCTGGAGCTGCGGGCCGAACTCGATCAGGTCGGCGATCTGCACCTTGACCTGCATCAGCCCGTCCACCGTCTGGAAGGTGACGTTGCCCTTCTCGCCGCCAGCGCGGGCGCCATACTCCTGCTCCAGCAGCTGCTGGAAGCCGTTGAGATCGGCGAAGGTATGTTCCTTGAAGCGGGCGATCTGGGCCGAGAGATCGAGCGCGAAGGCCATGACCTTGCGCACCATCTCGTCCTCGAGCTTGTCGGCCGGCTTCACCAGCTCGACCGGGACGAGGCGGCCCTTCGCATCACGCATGTGAGGCTGGCCGCCGACATCGACGATGCCGCTGACGATGGCGGGCTGGGCAGGCGTGTTCTCAGACATGGACGGTCTCCTCGGTTGAAGGTGCGGAAGGGTCGCCATCGGCCTGCTCGACGATGAGCCGGGACATGGCGACGATTTCGTAGGTCGAGACGCGCACGGCCTCGCGCTCGGGCGCCGAGAGCACGCGGCGGGCAGTGGCGAGCGGATCGATCGAGACGGCGAAGCGCAGCAGGCCGGCGCGCTCGAGCGCCTGCAGCGTGCCGAGGAGCGCATCCGTCGAGAGCCGGAAGCTCTCGCTCGAGGCGCGCAGCTCCTCGGCCCGGCGCAGGCCGTGGATCACCATGGTGTGGTCACGACCGCCGGAAAGCCGGCCAATCGTGGACGGGCCCAGCGACGTCATCTTGGTGGCGAGCCACCAGCAGGCGTAGCGGAGGTGGACCCGCTCGTCGGCGCCGGCACGGCCCGCTACCATGATCTCGTGTCGGCTGACGCCGGCGACGGCGCCGACCGCCTGGACGATCATGTCGAAGGTGACGTGGCGCTCGCTCATGCCGCGTGGCCTCCATCGTCGAGGCCGGCCGGCCGCGGGGCGCGCGGGAAGCTGACGACGTTGCTGTCGCCGATCGGCATGGCGAGAGTGGCAAGGCCGGGACGCGTGCCATGAACCGGCCCGCCACCGTCCAGCTGGCGCTGGATCTCTGCCTGCTGGCTCCGCAGCGCCTGCTGCAGGGACGGCGAGACCGCCGCGCTGGCGACGATGTCGAGATCACGGGCGATCGCCTCCATCTCGTCGGCATCGGCCGCGCGCTGTTCGAGCCGCTCGGCCTTCTCCGCGAGCAGGCACAGGGACACTGTGAGATCGCGGCAGGCGTCGATCGTCGGCCGCTGGTGGGAAGCGACATAGACGCGGAACAGGTCCCGCAGCTCGCGCAGATCGGCGGAGAGGGGCTTTGCCTGCATGGCTCAGCCCTCCCGGCTCGGAACGGCGGGAACGCGGCCGAGATGGCGCGCGTGGCGGACCGCTTCCTCGCGATCGAGCTGGGCGAAGCCGACCGCTCCGGCCAGGCTGGCGCAGGTGCCCGCGATCAGGATGAAGCCGTAGACCTCCGGGTCCCTGACGAAGTGCAGCATCGCGCCGGCGACGAAGCCGCCGAGCGGCACGAGGCTGATGCAAAGGAGCTTGAAGGCTGACCGGATCATCAGGCGACGTCCTTCTGCTGGCGATTGGGGCAGGTCTTGCAGGCATGGAAGAGCCGGGCGCGGGTCGAATTCGTCGCCGCGAAGGGCTTGGCCTGCTCGGTCAGGCAGCGGTCGCGGCCGATCTCGTCCAGGATCGGGCAGAGGACGGTCTCGCCCATCAGGGCGCCCCGGATCTTGGCGAAGACCTTCTCCTGGTCGCCCGCTTGATACTTGTTGGCGAGGACGTAGGAGATGGTCGCGTCGGAATAGCCGAGCTGGCGGGCGACGGCGCGCGAGGTGCGGGCCTTGCAGGCCTGCGCCAGCACGGCGACTTCCGGCGGCATCGCCTCGCCCCAGGCGAGGCGGGCGCGCTCGACCTGGTCGACATGGGTGGGACGGCTCATGCTGCCCTCCCTTCCGGACGGTTAAGGTTAACCGCCTGATCCAAATTGCGATCGTAGAGGATCGTGCCGCCGGCGAGCGTCGCCGGAGCTTTCGGACCGGTGTTGAAGGCCGGCATCAGGCGCCAGCGGGCGATCAGACCAGGATGGGCACGATGCCCGATCTCGGCGAGATAGCCGGCGCTGGCGAGGGTGCCGACATATTCGCGGGCGCGCTTCACCGTCACCGGCACGGCATCAGTGGAAGCCGCCACGGCGAGCTCGCGGACGGTGAACTGGCGCAGCGCCCGGATTGCGGTCCAGAGCTGCTGGGCCCGCCGGCCGCGATCGTCGGCGAAGTCCGGCCGACGCTCGACCGGCGCCGGGGCGCGCAGGTCGAGCACCTTGTAGAGGTTGGCGCTGCGGTTCTTGATCGTGGGCTGGCCGCCGACAAGCTCGATATGGCCGTGCTCGGCGCAGAACAGGACATAGGCCTTTACCGTCTGCCGCGAGCGGCCATTGCTGGCCTTGTGCACGTCGGTGATGGTGAAGCCGCCGCGGCGCGTCATCGCCACCATCTGCTTCCAGTAGTGGAGCGGGCCGCGCGGCAAGGCGGCGGTCGGGGCGGTGCGCTTCATGCCGCCCTCCGGCCGCGCGCGGGCGGCTCGCCGGTGTAGAACTGGTCATCCGGGAAGCCGTCGAGATCGCTGACGGCGTGGACGCGGGCCCATTCGACCGCCTTCTCCAGATTGACGGTGATGCGGCGGGCCCGGCCGCCGGACTTGCGGCGGTTGCGCTCCAGGAAGCCCTCGGAATAGCGCAGCGTCGCCGGCACGAAGAGCTTGGCGAGCAGCTGGGTGTCTTCCAGGTCGCAGGGCTGCGCCGCGACCCATTCAAGCACGCGGTTATGGGTGCGCTCCGAGCGCTGCAGCTTGCTCGGCAACTCCTCCTCGCCGATCAGGATGATCGGCACCTGGGTGGCCTCGTGGATCTCGCGAATGATCTCGATGAAGCCCTTGTCGACGGCCTTGTCGGCCTCGTCGATCAGCAGCGGCGGATGACCGGGCTCGGCTAGGCGCTCGATCGCCATCTCGGTCAGGCGCGGCACGGTGCCCTTGGGATCGTGGACGCCGAGCTCCTTCATGATGGCCCGGATCAGGGTCAGCCGGGTCCAGCTGTCGCCGATCTCGACGCGCAGGGCGTTCTTCCGGTTCTGCAGATAGATCGCCGCGAAGGTCTTGCCGTAGCCGGAATAGCCGTTGAAGACGCCGAGGCCAGGAAGATGGGGCGGGCGCTCAATCAGGCGCTCGGCCAGCGTCAGCATCGCCGCGACGTTCTTCAGCGGCGCCAGCGATCCCTTCGGCTTGTAATCTGATGAAGTCATCGTATCCTCTTGCTCGATCTGACTGATCAGCCCCGGTTCGCCGGGGCTTTCTTTTTTTGGGCGGGGCCTAACGCAACGCCGCCTCTCCGAAGTCCTCTGCGAACGCCTTCTCCGAGCGGTATTCGGCGCTGGTGCGGTAGCTGCCGAGCCAGAGCGCATCCTCGGTGGCGACCTGGTCGCCGGCGGCGATCGCCGCCTCGATCGCGAGCGCGCGGCGGAAGCGCTGGCGCGCCGTTTCCTGCGGACGCAGCTTCGTGACTTTCGGTTCGGGCGCCGGCGCGGCGGGCTCCTCGAGCAGCTCGCGATGAAGCTTGGCCGCAGCCTCGGAGAGTGGGGCCGCCGGCGGCGCCTCGCCGCGGCGCAGGGCGGCGATCTCGGCGCCGGCTTCGAGCGCGGGCGTCGAGTGCTGCTCGGCGCGCTGCGGGAAGGCGACGAGGTTGCCAGACAGCTCGGCCGCGCGCTGGCGGCGCAAATCGAGCACGGTGCGGCTGGTGATATTGCGGCGCTCGGCCCGCATGGCCGCGGTGCGCTGGTCGATCAGGCGCTTCTGCTCCGCTGCGACCGCGGCGCGGATCGCAGCCGGATCCTCGCCAAGCAACTCCGGGCAACGCCCCTCGCCAAGCAGCGCATCCGTCTCCGGATCGTGGCACCAGACGCGGCCCTTATCGGCCGGGTCGAGGCGGACGAACACTCGGGTGCCGACCGAGACGCCCGCGACCAGATAGTGGAAGCCGTCGATCCGGACGCCGCGCTTGCCGAGCGTGCGGATACCGTCCCCGCCGGGCGCGGGCATCAGCAGCACGGTCAATGCCTCGGCATCGACGCGGCGCACCGGCTGGGCCCAGCTCGACGCTTTCGCGAAGGGGCTCATGCCGAGCGCGCCATGGTCGCGCCGGCCATACTGGCCCTCGGCCCAGGCATCACATTCCGCCTGCAGTTGCTCGCCGGTCAGCTCGACGGCGAAGGCCTTGGCGTCGTCAGTCCCGAGCCGGGCGGCGAAGGCGCGGCGAGCCTCGATCACCTTGCGATCGCTGACGCTGTGGCCGATGAAGCCCGGCAGCGTGCGGCCGAGATCGGTCTGGAAGGTCCGAATGACGCGCTCGACCGGCCCCTTCTGCCAGGGCGAGAAGGCGGCCGAGGTGATGTGCTCGATCTGCAGGGCGGCAAACAGGCGGCGTGTCGCCTTGGCAACGAAGTCCGAGCCGTTGTCCGTCTTGACCTTGTCCGGCACGCCCCAGGCGACCAGGGCCTTGCGCATCAGCAGTTGCACCGCCTCGGAGCGCGGCGTCTTCGAGACGTGCAGGATCAGCCGGCGCGACCAGATGTCGATGCAGGCATAGACCGAATGGCGACCGTCGAGGCAGAGCGCATCGACCGGCGACGCGTCGATCTGCCAGAGCTCGTTCAGCGCCGTGGTGAGATGGGTGTAGGAGCCGGCAATGCGGGTCTTCGAGACGAAGGCGTCGGGGTTCGTCAGCGCCAGCAGCTCGGTCTGAAGCTCCGATTTCCAGCGCTTCAACGCGATTTCAAAGGCGCGCTGGCCCGGAAGAGTGCGCAGCTCGCCTTCAAATGCGACGCCCTGCGGATAGCGGCCGAGGCAGGCCTCGTAGATCTGCCGGGCCGTGTAGAGCGGGTTCTGCGCGACGAGCGCGAGCATGAAGGCCTTGAGCTGGCCGTCAGCACCGGCCTCCAGAACGCCCTTGCCGCGGCGCGAGGCCCCCCGATCGACCGCCAGGCGCTGGGTTTCGCCCTCGCGCGAAGCCGTGATCCAGCGCAGCAGCGTGCGTGTCGACAGACGCCGAACCCGTTCGCGCACCCAGCCGGGCACATCCGCCCTGCCAAGGTTGTAGAGATCGACGAAGAGGGCGATCGCGACGGTCTGCTGCAGCTCGGCGGCCCGCTGGAAGGCGCGCAGCGCGCCGAGGATGGCAATGCGCGCGTCGAGCTGCTCTCCGGCTGCCTGGCCGGCAATGGCGAGGTCCGGCGCGGCCTGCAGCGCCAGCGACGCCGCCTGTTCGAGCTGTGCGCCACCTGCCCGAACGAAGTACTCCGCACGCGCCGTCGCTGGCAGCAAAGAGACGTGGTACTCGACACCACCGCCACGGCCGTCACGTTGCCGGCAGA
>NZ_LNCQ01000060.1:9594-11001 GCF_002831785.1 Allobosea sp. FBZP-16
CCGCCGAACCCGTTCGCGCACCCAGCCGGGCACATCCGCCCTGCCAAGGTTGTAGAGGTCGACGAAGAGGGCGATCGCGACGGTCTGCTGCAGCTCGGCGGCCCGCTGGAAGGCGCGCAGCGCGCCGAGGATGGCGATGCGCGCGTCGAGCTGCTCTCCGGCGGCCTGGCCGGCAATCGCGAGGTCCGGCGCGGCCTGCAGCGCCAGCGACGCCGCCTGTTCCAGCTGTGCGCCACCTGCCCGAACGAAGTACTCCGCACGCGCCGTCGCGGGCAGCAAAGAGACGTGGTACTCGACACCACCGCCACGGCCGTCACGTTGCCGGCAGAGGCTGGCGAACTGCGCCCAATCCTCGCGCTCGGCGAGAGCGAGGACGTTCTTGCGCGACGTCGGCAGGCCCGGCAGGGCAAGATCAGCGATTTCGGAAGAGGTCAGCCAGAGCTTCACGCCGCGGAACCTTTCAGACGACGGAGCTCGGCCCGGAGGAGACGAAACTCCTGCCAGGAAAGCCGAAAGTCGGGTGCCGAGCCGCAGCCCTCAGCCTCGTCGATGCGTTGCAGCAACCGCGCCGTCTCCTGCTCCTCCTCGCGGCGCTCGGCGATAGCGCGGCGCTCGCGCGCAGCGGCGATCTGCCAGGGGTCAGCGCCTTCTGCGACAAGCCGAGCGATCTCGGCGTTGGCTTCCGAGACGGTGAGGGTCATGCGGCGCCGCCCTTCTTGGCCTTAGCGGACTTGGGAGCCTGCGCGGCGTCGAGCGCCGCGATCTTGGCGTCGATCATCACCTTGGCGCCGCGCAGTTGGCTGGGCGTCAGACGCGCCAGCAGCGCTTCGAGCTTGACCAGCGGCCGGTCCTCCTCGCGGACGGCCCCACCAGCCGGCAGCATGCCGGCCGTGACCCTGGCCTTGGCGAGATTAGAGGCGCGGCCCTCGGCGATCTCGCGTGCGACCTTCAACTGGTCGGCCGGATCGAGCGCGGCGAGCGCCTGCAGTTGCGCCTGGTTGTCGGCGAGCTTGGTGCCGCGGATGAGGGAGACGACGTCGGGCGACAGGCCGGCGGCGAGCTCGCGAGTGCGGTCGATCGAGCGGGTCGACAGACCGGTACGGCGGGCAGCTTCCTTGGAGAAGCTCGACCAGTTCGCCAAGTTGGCGAACTGATTTTTCTCGCGCCATTTCTTGGACTTGCGATCGCCGCCGTTGCGGACATCGGCATTGTCGGCTGCGAACATGTCGGCGAGCCGGCCGACGAAGATCGTCCGGTCGAGCGCGGTGAGCTCGTTTCGGATCAGGTTGGCGTGGATCTCGTGCTTCTCGCGCTCCTCCGGCGTCAGCGTCCGGATGCGAGCCGGGATCGTGTCGCGGCCCAGCAGCTTGAAGGCCTCGAGCCGGTGCTCGCCGTCGACGAGGAGGT
>NZ_LNCQ01000060.1:11011-13862 GCF_002831785.1 Allobosea sp. FBZP-16
GTCGCAACTGCGATCGCCTGATGCAGATAGCTCTCGGCCACCGAGGCGGCGATCATCTCGACATGAGCACGGTCGACGAGACGAAGCCTGTCGACGACGTCGATCGAGGCGATCTCGATCTCTATTTCGTGGTCGGGCGCCGATGGCGAGGACGAGATGTCGAGCACGTCGCGGCTGGCGTCAAAATAGGCGGAGGCGTCGCGCATCACGCAGCTTTCCCGCTCGAACGACCCCGACGGACGAGGCGACGCCCGGACTTGTCCCAACGATCCGGCCACAGGACGTGCAACGGAATGCGAAGCGCCTCGGAAATCGCTCTCTCCGCGCCGCGTTGGGGCCGCCGGAGAGCCGCTCGCAGGGCGACGTCCGATACGCCGTATTGCTGGCCGATGGCCGGCAAAAAGCGGAACTTGGACTTCCGGACCGCGGCAAGGATGTCAGCTTCGTGCATGGGGCCTCGACAATTGGCGGGCGGGGCCGCCATCTGTTAACGATATTCGTAACGAACGTGACCATAAGCCGAGAAAGATCGGTATGTCAACCGACAGAAGCCGAGGATTACCGACTGATGAAGAGAGAGACCTACAATTCCACGGATAACCGCTTCGGGGAGCGGTTTCGTCTCGTCATCGACCGGATCGGAACCCTTGAAAAAGCGGGAAACCTCGTCTCAACGACAGGGGAGCAGGTCGGCAAATGGCGGGATGAGAAGGCGAAGGCCCCGTTTTTGGCGGTAGCGATTCTTGCCCAGGCGGCTGGCGTGTCGATTGAGTGGCTCGCGTTCGGGACGGGTGCGGCGCCTACAGGGCCGCCGACGCCAGTCGCGGGCGAGGGAGACAATGATAACGTGGCCTTTGTCCCGCTGCTGGATGTCGTGGCCAGCGCCGGCCCCGGCTTTGAAAATATCCGACCCTATGCGATCGACGCCCTGCCGTTCCCAAAGAGCTGGCTCCATCGCTTGGGAGTGCCGGAGCGCTACGCGCGGTTCATTGATTGCCGGGGCGACTCGATGGAACCGACAATCCTTGATGGAGCGATCGTGCTGATCGACACACGATTTCAGCAGACCAGAGGCGACGGCATCTACGTGCTCCTGGACGGGCCAAACGTCCGGATCAAGAGGATCGCGGTGGGCTGGGAAGGCGCCTTGCAGTTGCTCTCCGACAATGAGCGGTATGAACCAGAGCAATTGGCCCCACCGGACGCCGAGGCACTTCGGGTGGCAGGCAAAGTCGTATGGGCAGGAGGAGAACTATGAAGTCGGCTACCGTTGGTCTGTCTCTGGCCTTGCTGATGATAGCAGCCAAGGCCCATGCAAATCCGAAAGACGTTCAGGCACTGCTCAAGCCGTGTTCTGCTGAAGAAACTTGCCAGTTCTACCAGACTAAATTCAAGGACGAGTACGCGGGAGCCTTCAAGCGCCGCTATTCCAGCCAGCGCAACGTCGCCTATATGCTGGAGGATCGAGACTCGCACTCTGATCACGGCGTGGTGCGGAACTGGATTGCCGCCTGCGCCTGGCGCGCGGTTATCGTCAATTCTCGGTCGAAAGAGGTTGACGATAGCGACCGGTCCAACCTCGAGTTTGCTTGCCGCCGCCTCCCCGCGACTGGGAAGGCAGCGGCGGCGATATTGGCGGGCCAGCTGATGGGCGATATCTACAAGCGTCCGCTGGCCGCCGGCTTTCAGTTCCCGTAGGCGATTACGCCACCTTCAGATCACTTTCACTCAGATCGAGCCGCTCGAAGTCGGTGTCTGCATCATCCCGCAGGCCATCGACCTCGGCAGGCAGCTTACCGTGCCTGGCGAGGATGATCGCATCGTCCCAGTCGCCCGTCGCCGGGCTACCCGTGCGATAGAACGCCAAGACGCCCGCCCGGATCGGCTTGTAGCGCTCGAGGAGGCGCAGCGCGTGATCGCGATCGCGTGCCGGCATTGGATCGTCGGCTGAAAGGCCGTTGCGGCCCGCGACCTTGTAGGTCTGCACGACGTAATAAGTCAGCCTTGCGACGGTTTCCTGCTTTTTCCTGGTACTCATAACGCTCTCCTGGTTGCCCAGGTCTCTGGCGCCCGGGCTCCCTCAATCAAAGCGTGTGAATGAGAACAGAACAAGAACATTTTTGACAGTTTCTGTCAGCTGTGGAATCCATGGATAACGGTCGAGCGATGCACCGAGACGACGGGCACGGTTGGTGCTCTGACGCGTGATCGCCGGCCTCTCCGGGGTTTTGATCGGGCTGCTCATCAAGCGATGGCTGACTATGTGACCGTTCACGACGCGATGGCTGCCGGGCACGAGCGGCTCGAGGTCAGGTGCACGACCTGCAGGATCACCCATCACATTCCCTGGCGGCTCCTTCGCGGCATTCTCAACGGGGATCGCCTCGACGAGATCCACAAGCGCCTGGTCTGCAAGAGGTGCGGCAACCGCCCCGCGCCGGAAGATGTCGGCATCCCTGAGCCGGTGAAGTTTCCCGGTGGCCCGCTATACGGGCCGCGCTAGAAAGGCGTTTGAAGGCGGCCGATTGCCGTAACAGTTAACATCGCGGGCGCTGGCGGCCCATCTTGCACCATCGCCTTGATTTCGGGTCACTTTTCGGAACTGTTACGCTGCCGGCGCGGTTGGGGCCAAAACGTAACAGTTCGGACGCCTGAAATCGGGCCTTTTGGGCGTTTCGGGCCGATCAGGGGCGCCGCGGCCAGCTGCTAGTGCCATTTGATCGTTCGTTCTGGCTTTCGGGATTTCTGGCTTTCGGGCCACCCGCGGCCCGCCTAACCCTTTGGCCCGCCGCACCTTTCCGGCTGATCCCGCCTAATCCCACTTAATCCCGCCTAACACCCGCTAGTGCCA
>NZ_LNCQ01000060.1:13872-17495 GCF_002831785.1 Allobosea sp. FBZP-16
CGAGGTCAGCCAGAGTTTCATGCTGCGGGCACCGACAGGCGCGGGACAAGCCGCCAGGCGGCTGGCTGTCTCGGATCGCCAAATGCGCGCGACACTTGGATCACGTCAGCGTTGGCGGCCTCGTAGTGGCGACGGATGTAACGATGCACCGCCGCCTCGCCCTTGGGGGCGCATCTGCCGGCGGTATCGAAGCCGCGGGGCGCGACTTCGATAATATCCAGGACGACGCTGCCTCCGGTTTCGAGATCCCGGCGCAGGTAGACGGCCCGAAAGAGCGGCAGGGGTCTGAGATTGCCCCCGCTCATGCCGCACCGCCCTTCTTGGCCTTGGCGGACTTGGGCGCCTGGGCGGCGTCGAGCGCCGCGATCTTGGCGTCGATCATCACCTTCGCACCGCGGAGCTGGCTGGGCGTGAAGCGCGCTAGCAGGGCCTCCAGCTTGACGAGCGGTCGATCCTCTTCGCGCACGGCTCCGCCTGGCGGCAGCATGCCGGCCGTGACCTTGGCCTTGGTGAGATTAGAGGCGCGGCCCTCGGCGATCTCGCGGGCGACCTTGAGCTGATCGGCCGGATCAAGCGCAGCGAGCGCCTGCAGCTGGGCCTGGTTATCGGCAAGCTTGGTGCCGCGGATCAGCGCGACGGCCTCAGCGGACAGGCCGGCGGCGAGCTCGCGGGTACGGCGGATCGAGCGCTCTGCCAAGCCGGTCCGGCGGGCGGCCTCCTTCGAGAAGCTCGACCAATTGGCCAAGTTGGCCAATTGATTTTTCTCGCGCCATTTCTTCGACTTGCGGTCGCCGCCGTGGCGGGCGTCGGCGTGCTCCGCGGCGAACATGTCGGCGAGCCGGCCGACGAAGATCGTTCGGTCGAGCGCGGTGAGCTCGTTCCGGATCAGGTTGGCGTGAATCTCGTGCTTCTCGCGCTCTTCCGGCGTCAGCGTCCGGATGCGAGCCGGGATTGTGTCGCGGCCCAGCAGCTTGAAGGCCTCGAGCCGGTGCTCGCCGTCGACGAGGAGGTAGCGATTGCCGCCACCGGGCGTGCTCGCTACCGCGATAGGCTGATGCAGATAGCTCTCAGCGACTGAGGCAGCGATCATCTCGACATGGGCACGGTCGACCAGACGAAGCCGATCGACGACGTCGATCGAGGCAGTCTCGATCTCGATTTCGTGGGCAGGCGCTGAGGGGGGGGACGCGAGGTCGAGCACGTCGCGGCTCGTGTCGAAGTAGGCAGAGGCGTCGCGCATCAGGCCGCCCTCTCGCGCGAGAGCAGACCGCGGCGCGTGCCCTTCTTGTTGTAGAGATCGGGCCAGATATCGTGCGGCTTCTTGCCCAGCGCCTCAGAAATGAGGTTCGCGACCTTGGGATATGGCTGTTCGAGTGCGCCATAGATGGTGAAGCGGCTGATTTCCGCCCTCTCGGCGATCGCCGCGACGGTGGTGCCGCTCTCGCGCAAGGCGAACAGGATCTGCTGTTTGGTCCAGTTGGGCATGGGGCTCCGTCTCGTCACGTCACCTTTGGTGTGTTAACCACACTTGTGGGCGGCACTTGTGGCGAGATCATCAGATGTGCGAGGCGCTGTCAACGCAAATCTGACGATGCGGTGTGGATAGGGATCAAACTTGCTGATCGACCCAGCAAAAGTGGCGGAGCGCCTGTCGGACGCGATCAACCGGGCCGGCGGGCGCGGAAGGGTCGCGGCCCTAACGGAAATCCCGCAATCTTCGATCGACAGGTATTGCCGAAACCAGTCGGAAATCCCTGCCATTCGCCTCGGCGAGATCGCTCGGGCCTGCGATGTGACGACGGATCACCTCATTTATGGCGATCCGATCCCGTTAAATCTGGTGAGAACCGAGCTCATCACCGAGGCGCTCAACGACAACGTCGTGATGATTCCGATGCTGGACGTGATCGCCTCAGCTGGGCCGGGCATCGAGAATGCCAGGCCCTATGAGATCGGGAAGCTGCCTTTCCCGCGCGCCTGGCTGAACGAGCTGGGCCTGCCGGAGAAGTTCGCGCGGTTCGCCGACAGCCGGGGCGACAGCATGACGCCGACGATTCCCGATGGCGCGATCTGTTTGATCGACATCCGGATCGACCGGCCCCGCAAGGACGGGATCTATGTGCTGGTCGACGGGAACAACGTCCGCATCAAGCGGATCGCCATCGGTTGGCAGGGAGCGATACAGCTGCTGAGCGACAACGAACGGTATGCCCCGGAGCAGTTGGCAGCGCCGGATGCCGAGGCGCTGCGCGTCGCCGGCCGGGTCGTTTGGGCTGGTGGTGAAGTCTAAAGGGGGAGATGATGAAAAGAGCCATATTTGCCCTGGCCCTCGCGGTCACCAGTTCCAGCGCGATCGCCCAGGAACGGCACCCGCTGCTCGAGAAGGCGATCGAGCTCGGCGTGGCCAACAGTGTCGTTGTCGAAAAGTGCAAGGGTTGGTCGCTTAACCCCACTCTTATGGCCCAGATGCTCGTCGCCATCGGCCTGTCTGGCCTCACCGAGCAGTTCGAACGCATCGACCCGGCGGAGATCGTCGCTCGAGCCGAGCGCGCCAAGGCGGACGGGTGGACGCAAGAAACGACCGGTCCGCGTTGCGCAGCGATCCAGCAAACCACGATGCCGAATCCGGTCAAACCCGGTGAGACCATCCCTGTCTTCGTTCAGGTTTCCCAGTGAGGTGCTCCATGCTGATAAAGGCCGGCGTGCTCGTCGCGGCCGCGCTCGCTGCAAGTGTGGCAGCAGCGCAGGATATGAAGGCCATCGCTCTGGCCAATGAGCTTGGCTCCCTCCTCGCTTCCGAGGCGCTCTGCGAGCTCTCTTATGACCAGGCGGCGATCGCAGCGTTCGTCGAGAAGCGCGTCAAGCCTGACGACATGTCTTTCACTAATAATCTGAGGATGATGACGGGTGGGCAGGAGATCCAGCTGAAGAGTCTCACCGCTTCCGGCAAGACGGCCCACTGCACCCAGATCAAGCGCGTCGCCAAGAGCTACGGCTTCACCCGATAATGAAAGCGGCGGCCGCGATGGCCGCCGCCTCCCTGTTCAAGCCACCTTGAAGTCGCGCTCACCCAGATCAGGGCGCTCGAAATCGGCGTCGCAATCGTCCCGCAGGCCGTCGACATCGGCGGGCAATCTGCCATGCCTGGCGAGGATGATGGCGTCGTCCCAATCTCCAGTGTCCGGGCGGCCGGTGCGGTAGAAGGCGACGACGCCGGCGCGGATTGGCTTGTAGCGTTCGAAGAGACGGTTAGCGTGATCACGATCGGTGGCGGGCATCGGCTCGTCGGCCGAAATGCCGTTCCGGCCTGCGGCTCGATAGGTCTGCACGACGTAATAGGTCAGCCGCTCGACGGTATCCTGCTTCTTCCTGGAACTCATAACGCTCTCCTGGTCGCCCAGGTCTCTGCCGCCTGGGCTCCTTCAATCAAAGCGTGCAAATGAGAACAGAACAAGAACATTTTTGACAGTTTCTGTCAGCTGTGGAATGCATGGATAACGGTCGAGCGATGCACCGAGACGACGGGCACGATTGGTGCCCAGGTTCGTGATCGCCGGCCACTCCAGGGTTTTGATCGGGCTGCTCATCAAGCGATGGCTGACTATGTGACCGTTCACGACGCG
>NZ_LNCQ01000060.1:17505-43509 GCF_002831785.1 Allobosea sp. FBZP-16
CGCCGGGCACGAGCGCCTCGAGGTCAGATGCACGACCTGCAGGGTCACCCATCATGTCCCGTGGCGGCTGCTTCGCGGCGTTCTCAACGGTGATCGTCTCGACCAGCTCCACAAGCGCCTGGTCTGCAAAAAGTGCGGCCAGCGGCCGGCGCCGCAGGACGTGGGTATTCCGGAACCGGTGAAGTTTCCGGGCGGCGCGCTGTACGGGCCGAGCTTGAAGAGCGGTTGAAGACGGCCGACCGCCGTAACAGTTAACGTCGCGCGCGCTGGCAGCCGCTCATGCGCCATCGCCTTGATTCTGCGTCACTTTTCGGAACTGTTACGCTGCCGGCTCGGTTGGGACCAAAACGTAACAGTTCGGACGCCGAGATCCGGCCTTTTGGGCGCCTTTGGCCGGTTTCGTGGCGCCGCGGCCGCCTCCCGGTGCCATTTGATTGTTCGCTCTGGCTTTCGGGACTTCTGGCCTCCTGGCCACCCGGGGCCGCCTAAGCCTTTAGACAGCCGCGCCTTTCCGGCTGATCCCGCCTAATCCCACTTAATCCCGCCTAACACCCGCTAGTGCCATGTGATTGTTCGTTTCACAAGTCGACGCATTGCCCAACTGTCCGACACGGCAATCGTTGACTATCATTCCGAGTGCTCGAGCGCCCTCATTCATCTGATATCGACGATCTCCAAGCCGCAAGCGCGGGACCTATTCGCTTGAGCGACTGGCAGCCCCTTCGCCGCGTAGGATTTATAGCGATACGGTACTCTTCGGAGTTCCAGCCAGGAAACATGCTTAATATTCGCGGCCTGTCGTTTCTGGCTCCTGCCATTAACGCTGCCAATAACATGCCGTAGCACTTTGCCGATCAAATAGTAAGGTGACGTCAAAGACGACGAACAGCTGCGTCACGGCAGATCGAGGCGTTTTTGATTTCGGCCTGTGCATCCAAAAGCCTGCTTGGACAGTAATCTGTCTCAAGCTGTTCGGGCTCGCGTGATCACTCCCGCGATCGAAGCGCTTTCGTCTCTGACGGCCGCAAGCTGCAGGGTGATCTGGTGTGTTGGAGCGCCGCCATGGACCACGACAGAGTTCGGCAGGCTCAGGCCCTGCGCGTCAAGGCGCTGATGTGCCGCCGCTGGGCCGACACGGCCCGGGACAGCGAGGGCGCAGCTCGCCTGGCCGCCATGGCGAGCGCCTATGAAGGGCAAGCGGACGCATTCGAACAGGAAGCCGCGACGCCCGGCTGCAAACAGCGGGGACGATAGGCGCCGGCGACGCTCGTCAGTGAGGGAGAGTGGCGCCGTCGGTGCTTGCACTGGCGGGGCTCGATCACCCCGAGCGCCTATTCGCCGTAGAGCGCCGAGTGCCGCGCCGCAGCGAGGCGATCGACGCTGTCCTTGGTGACGGCGTCGGGGTTGTAGAGCCAGCAGATCGACTCACCCTCGTTCATCATCCGGCCTTGAGCCAGCTCGGGGCCGGCATAACCGGCCTCGCGCAGGTCGCGCTTCAGCCGGCGGGCGTCCCATCTGATCGCGGCATAGCCGAAGGCGTCGTTGTCGAGGACGAAGCCATCCTCCTTGATCCGCAGGAGGGCGTTGGTGATGTCTTGCGCTGAGTACGTCATGGCCTGTTCTGGGCTGTGATGCTCCTCCCTAACCTGCAAGCCCTTGGCCGACCGATACGGATTTTGCTCGCATTTTAGCGGCTTGCCGATTTTTTGCTGCGCCGGGGCCGGGACTGATCCCGGCCTCGGCGCCGCTGCCCGTCAGCCTCGCCTATGCGGAAGGAGGCCTGCGCAGCCTGAAAGTCCGCGCCTTCCTGGACTGGGTGGCGCCGCGCCTACGCGCACACCTGGCCGCTCGTGGCGGGGATCGCTCCTGGAGCATTTTCGGGCGAAGTGGGCACCGGTTCACGTGATGAAAATGCGATAAAATCAGGACCTGGAAGATTTCCGCGATCCGAAGAATTGCGGAAATCTTCCAGGCGATCGCAAGCCCGGCATTTGCCGCTGAAACGGCTTTTTGTGCCGAACCATTCCGCCGCCCGCGCGTTCCTTAAGCATACCCATCACGATCACGAGGAGAGTCCCATGGACTGGAACCGCGTCGAAGGAAACTGGAAGCAGCTCAAGGGCAAGGTCAAGGAGCAGTGGGGCAAGCTGACTGACGACGATCTCGATGTCATCGCCGGCAAGCGCGACCAGCTGGAGGGGAAGATCCAGGAACGCTACGGGATCGAGAAGGACAAGGTCCGGACCGATGTCGACGACTGGTATGGCCGCCAAACCTGGCAATGACCGGCATTGCGAACGGCTCGCTGTAAAGCGGGTTTGCGCAGACCCCGCAGGCTAGCGCCTGCGGGGTTTTCTTGTTGACGGGCACCCGGCGCTGGTTCGGCACGTCGAGGACTGTTGGGCGGCGAGCATGAAGGCCGGCAGCCGAAGCAGCGCGGCCGCCGGCCGATCCTGTCAAATGACTTTGCATCCACGGCGTCTCTGCCTTAGTTCTGCGCGGAACGGCGGGCAGAGGCGTCTGGCATGGATCGGGATGCGTCGTCGGACGCTCAACTGCGACTTGCGGCCCGCGAGGCCGAACTTGCCCGCGTCCAGAAGATCGGACAGATCGGCGGCTTGACGGTCGACCTGCGCGGCGGCCGGTTCCGCAACACCCGCTCGCCCGAATACCTCGTCGTCCACGGCCTGCCGCCCGAGGCGGTTCACGAGACGCACGAGGCCTGGGTCCAGCGTATCCACCCCGATGACCGGGACCGCGTGCTTGGCCATTTTCTCGAGACCGTTCGCGGTCACGCGACCGATTACGAGGTCGAGTACCGCATCATCAGGCCGAGCGATGGGCAGATTCGCTGGATCCTCGCCAAGGCGGAGATCGAACGCGATGCCGATGGTGCGGCATTGCTGCTCCAGGGCGCTCATATCGACGTCACGGCGCGCAAGCAGGCTGAGGAGCAATACGAACTCGTCGCCCGCGAACTCTCGCACCGGATCGCAAATATCTTCGCGGTGGTCAGCAGCCTCGTCAGGATGGCGGCTCGCTCCGAGCCAGAGAGTCGCGCTTTTGCCGCCAGGATCGAAGAGAGACTGGCGGCACTGCACCGGGCCCACGCCTTCGTCGGCCGCAGCAGGACCGATGCCGAGGGCGGCCTCATCGACCTGCTTTCCCGGCTGCTCGCGCCCTATCGGGAGGGGGCCGGCGAACGGGTCCGGATAGACGGCAAGGACGGCCCGATCGGCCCGCAAGCAGCGACCTGCATCGCCCTCATCGTCCATGAGTTGGCGACGAACGCGGTGAAGTACGGGGCGTTGTCATCGCAGACCGGGATGGTGACTGTCACGGTGGATCGCGACGAACGTGCTGGCCGAATTTGCTGGCGCGAAGCGGGTGGCCCGGCGATCGAGGCGCAGCCCAAGCGCAGTGGCTTTGGCTCGACCATGATCGAACGCACCATCAGAGCTCATCGAGGCCTGGAGGTGCGATATGACTGGAACCCGGCGGGGCTGTGCGTAACGATCGACGCAAGCCTCGAGGCACTGGGGCGCTGACGTCGCTCAGCCCGCGTTCATCGAGTCGATCCTATCCTGCCGATGGTCAACTGTCCCAGCCCGGCCTGGGGAAGCCCGGAGAACGCCATGATGTTCAAGACCCTCGCCATCGCGGCCCTCGTCGGAGCGGCCATCTCGTCCGCGACCAGCGCGAACGCCCAGTATTACGATCCCTACCGGCCGCCGCCGCCGCGCTATGATTACGATCGGCCGCCGCCGCCCTATGGCTACGACCGCCCGCGCTACGGCTATGAGCGGCCCTATCGCCAGCGCTTCGGCGACACCTGCGTAACCTCGCGCGGCTCCTGCGCGGCCCGGCCGGCTCCGGCCAATTCGTCCTGCAGCTGCTATATCGAAGGCTTCGGCATGAAGCGCGGTGCCATCGACTGACAGCCGACCGCAAAGCTGCTTCCAGACAAGGCCGGCGGTGCTGGCCGGCTGCTACGCCGGCCCGCACCGAAACCCTTGAATACTGGACAGCGTACCGGACGCGGCAGTCATGACGAGACCGCTTCCGCTCGGGCAGAATTAGTTAATTTTACCTTGTTTTGCAGTTAACCTTGTCTTCATAGATCGTCTCAGGCTTACTCATCCCAACGACGCAGCGGCAGCGTTGCGCAACGCAGGGTTGGGCTCAGCTATGACGTTCAGGCTTCTTTCGCTTTCGGCTCTCGCCACCACGGCGCTCATGGGCCTCGCCGCTCCGGCGCTTGCCGGCGGCTGCACCAGTTCCTCCTGCTACCGGGCGCCGGTCAGCACTTGCGGCAGCGGCTCCTGCTACAAGCTGGTTTCGACCCCGCCGGTCTACGGCACCGTCGACGAAAGCTATGTCGTGCGCCCCGAGCGCACCTTCTCGCGGGTCGTCCCGGCGCAGTACGACACCGTCACCGAGCAGGTCGTGATCCAGCCGGAACGCCGCGTCGCCCGCCATATCCCGGCCCAGTACCGGACCGTCTCAGAGAAGGTCCTGATCTCGCCGGCGACCAAGCGCTGGGAAGTCAGCCGCGACGCCTACGGCCAGACCACCGGCTGCTGGGTGCATGTCCCCGCGCAATACGGCTATCAGCAGCGCACGGTGGAAGTGTCTCCGGCCTCGGTCGACTACGACGTAATCCCGGCCGTCTATGGCCAGCGCAGCCGCCGCGTCATGGTCAGCGCGTCGCGGGTCGAGCACCAGACCGTGCCGGCCGAGTATGCGACGCGGCAGCGTCAGGTCCTGGTCAGCCCCGGCTCGCAGCATTGGGCCAAGGGCGGCTACTGAGTTTTCCAAGTTTTCTTCGTAGTACCTGTCACCACGTAAAAACACCTCACGCCCCGGCTTCGGCCGGGGCTTTTTTCTTGTTTGGCATCAACGCTGAAGAGGCGGGCGAGTCGCCCTCATCCGTCATGGTCGGGCTTGTGCCGACCATCCACGTCTTCGCGTTCTCGATCGCATCCGGCGTTCAAGACATGGATGCTCGCCCCAGGGGCGAGCATGACGCAAATGGATCAATGTCGAGATTGAAAGGTCGCCGACGCTCAGGCCAACCCGCCAGTCAGCAGGATCAGCACGCCGATGCCGAGGGCGAAGGCCAGGATGCGGGCCGGCATGGAGAACAAGGTGCCGGGCGGCTGCTTCGTCACGAAGCCGGCGACGACCTCGACCAAAGCGAGCGCCAGCAGCACATAGACGAAGGGCGGGAAGGTTCCCCCTCTGGCGATCCAGCCGGTGTTGACCGCAAGCGAGGCGAGCGCGCCAAGGCCGATGCCGGCCGCGGCGAAGAATTGCTCGGGCCGGCTGAAACGCATCGTAAGCTCAGCGCCGGCGGAAGTTCTGCGGCCGCGGCGGCATCGGGCCGGGGCTGGCGGTCTTCTGGCGGAAGTTGATCCGGCCACGATCGAGATCGTAAGGCGACATCTCGACGACCACGCGGTCGCCGGCGATGGTGCGGATGCGGTTCTTCTTCATCTTGCCGGCCGCATAGGCCAGGATGACGTGGTCATTGTCGAGCTTGACCCGGTAGTTGCCGTCCGGAAGCACCTCGACCACGGTGCCGTCGAATTCGAGCAGTTCTTCTTTCGCCATTCGCTGATCCTTCGTCTTGTCCTCGGCGCGGGGCCAGGCCAGCTAGGCCGGGCCCCAGCGGTTACGGCGCCTGTCAGTTCGGGCGCCGCCCGCCGCCGCCGGTGCGTCGTTGTCCCGTTCTTTGCTGCAAGAACGCGACGCCGCCAAGTCCTTCCTTGCCGGAAGCCGCGTCTTTTCGCCCGCCGCCCCCATCCTGGCGTTGGGCCGGACGCTCATGACGCTGCTGCTCCGGACGTGCCTGCTGCTGGCGCGGCTGGCTCGGGCGGGACTGCTCGCGGCGCGGGTCCTGACGCTCGCCCTGCTCGGTGCGCTGGCCATTGCGGCCCTGAGCGCTCCGGCCGTCGCGGCGCTGACCTTGACCCGGCTGCTGTCCGTTCTGCGGACGCCCCTGCCCGCGGCCACCACGGTTCTGCGGCGGCTTCTTCGGGGTGCGGCCATCCCAATGCGGCACGTCGCCGACCGGGGTGAGCGCGATCTTGGTCAGCTTCTCGATCGCGGCGAGATCGCCGCGCTCTTCCGGCGTGCAGAAGGCGATGGCGAGACCCGAGGCGCCGGCGCGCGCAGTGCGGCCGATGCGGTGGACATAGGTCTCGGGCACGTTCGGCAGGTCGAAATTGACGACATGGCTGATGCCGTCGACATCGATGCCGCGCGCCGCGATGTCGGTCGCGACCAGGATGCGCAGCTCGCCGTCGCGGAAGGCGCCCAGCGCCCGCTCGCGCTGGCCCTGGCTCTTGTTGCCATGGATCGCGGCGGACGCGATGCCGGCCTGCTCGAGCTGGCGCACGACCTTGTCGGCACCGTGCTTGGTGCGGGTGAAGACGATGGCGCGTTCCATCTCCGGAACGCTCAGGGTCTTCGCCAGCAAGGCCGGCTTCTGGCCGGCTTCGGTGAAGATGACGCGCTGGTCGATCTTCTCGGCTGTGGTCGCGACCGGCGCGACCGCGACCTCGACCGGATCGGTCAGGTAGGCGGAGGCGATCTCACGGATCGCCTTCGGCATGGTCGCCGAGAACAGCAGGGTCTGGCGCTGCTTCGGGATCAGCGTCGCGATCTTGCGCAGCGCGTGGATGAAGCCGAGGTCGAGCATCTGGTCGGCTTCGTCCAGCACCAGGAACTCGATCTCGCGCAGCGAGACCGCGCGCTGGTCGACGAGGTCGAGCAGGCGGCCAGGGGTCGCGACGAGGATGTCGACATGCTGGCCGAGCGCGCGGATCTGCTTGCCGACCGGCACGCCACCGAAGATCACCGTCGACTTCAGCGAGGTGAACTGGGCGTAGGTGCGGATGCTGGCCTCGATCTGGGCGGCGAGCTCACGCGTCGGCGACAGGATCAAGGCGCGCACCGAACGCGGCTGCATGCGCCGCGGCTGGTTGAGCAGGCGGTGCAGCATCGGCAGGGAGAAAGCGGCGGTCTTGCCGGTGCCGGTCTGAGCGGCTCCGAGCAGGTCACGGCCATCGCGAATCGAAGGGATCGCCTGCGCCTGGATCGGCGTCGGCGTCTCATAACCTTCGGCGGCGAGCGCTTTGAGAAGCGGCTCGGCCAGGCCGAGGTCGGTAAATTTGGTCAAATCAGGTCTTTCTGAGCCGAACGAAATGGGGCGCACGTGGTGAACGGAAGCGCCTCGACATGCCGTCTCGGTCTACGCATGGTCTCTTTCCGCCCGGCGAACCGCTAGCCACTGCGCCGGAGGATGTCGTGTGTCGCGAGCCTTGAGGCTCGCGTCTTGAAAACGGGCGGACGCTGATGGCCCGCCCGATAGGTGTCTTCAGTTGGCGACGAGGTTGCCAGCCGAGGACTTGCCGGTCTTGCGATCGGCGATCAGCTCGTAGGAGACGACCTGGCCTTCGCGCAGCTCGCGCAGGCCGGCGCGCTCGACGGCGCTGATGTGGACGAAAATATCGGGGCCGCCGGCCTCAGGGGTGATGAAGCCGTAGCCCTTGGTGGCGTTGAACCACTTGACGGTGCCCTTGTTCATAGCGGGACTAATCCTTGCACTTCAGATCCGCGTATTCGTGGAACCCATGACCGGACGCGCGGACGCCTTGCCATGGTCTTGTATCGACGTGTGGTGGATCTGAAGTGGCCCGCCGGTCGGAATACCCGCGCGGAGGATTGGCCAGAACCGGCCGCATCTCGTCTTACATCGGTGGACCTAGCACAAATTGCAAGGTCGGTCCAGTTTGCCGGCCAAAGCCCCGCCTTCAGCCGATCTCGTGCACCAGATCGACCAGCCCGCCGAGATCGGACAGCTTGCGGAAACGGACCTCGCCTGCCGGCTCCTCGGCATGCTCCAGCGCCCAGGTCAGCTCATGCGGCACATGCGCGGCCCAGGCGCCGGCGGCGAGCGCCGGCACGATATCCGACTTCAGCGAGTTGCCGACCATCATCGACCGCACCGGCCCGTCGCCATGGCGGGCGAAGAGCTTCTCATAGGTCGCGGCGCTCTTGTCGCTGACGATTTCAACCGCGTCGAAGAAGTCGCCGAGGCCGGACTGGGCCAGCTTGCGCTCCTGGTCGAAGAGATCGCCCTTGGTGATCAGCACCAGCCGGTAGCGGCCTGCGAGACTAGCGAGCGTCTCCTGCGCATGCGGCAGGGTCTCGACCGGATGGGCCAGCATCTCGCGGCCGGCGGCGAGAATTTCACCGATCACCGCCGGTGGAACCTGGCCGCGGGTGATCTCGAGCGCTGTCTCGATCATCGAGAGGGTAAAGCCCTTGATGCCGAACCCGTAGAAGGCAAGGTTGCGCTTCTCGGCCTCGAGCAGCTTGCCGGAGATCTCGGCCGCTTCGCCATGCTCGCCGAGCAGCGCGACGAAGCGGTCTTCCGTCAGCCGGAAGAACTGCTCGTTCTGCCAGAGCGTGTCGTCGGCATCGAAGCCGATGGTGGTGAGGTTCACGGTCACGGCCACCTCGTCATGGTCGGGCTTGTCCCGACCATCCACGTCTTCGCCGGTCGAGCGCGGTGTTCAAGACGTGGATGCTCGCCACAAGAGCGAGCATGACGGCTTGTTTCCCGCACCTGCTGCCTCACGCGTCCTTGGCCTTGATCGCCCCCAGCGCCGCCTGCGCGGCAGCGAGGCGCGCGATCGGCACGCGGAAGGGCGAGCAGGAGACATAATCCAGCCCGACGCTCTCGCAGAAGCCGATCGAGGCGGGGTCGCCGCCGTGCTCGCCGCAGATGCCGAGCTTGATGTTCGGACGCGTCTTGCGGCCGCGCTCTACGGCGATCCTGACCAGCTCGCCAACGCCGTCCTGGTCGATCGTCACGAAGGGATCGGATTCGAGCAGGCCGCGCGCCGTATAGGAGCCAAGGAAGGAGCCGGCGTCGTCGCGGCTGATGCCGAGCGTGGTCTGCGTCAGGTCGTTGGTGCCGAAGGAGAAGAACTCGGCACTCCCCGCGATCTCCTCCGCCCGCAGCGCGGCGCGCGGCAGTTCGATCATGGTGCCGACCTGATAGGTGAACTCCGTGCCGCTCTCCTTTTTCACGGCCTCCGCCATCGCGTCGATCCGGCTCTTGACCAGGTCGAGCTCGGGCGCGCCCATGACGAGCGGCACCATGACCTCCGGGATGACGGGATGGCCGGTCTCTTTGGCGGCGATCACGGCCGCCTCGAAGATCGCCCGCGCCTGCATCTCGGCGATCTCGGGATAGGCGACCGCGAGGCGCACGCCGCGGAAGCCGAGCATCGGGTTGAACTCGTGGAGCTCGGTAGCCCGGCGCTTCAGCTTGTCGGCGGTCGTGCCCATCGCCGCCGCGACCTCTGCGATCTCCTCGTCGGTATGCGGCAGGAACTCGTGCAGCGGCGGATCGAGCAGGCGGATCGTGACCGGCAGGCCCTGCATGATGGCGAAGAGCTCGACGAAGTCCTGGCGCTGCATCGGCAGGAGCTTGGCAAGAGCGACGCGGCGACCCTTCTCGTCCTCGGCCAGGATCATCTCGCGGACGGCAAGGATGCGGCCGGCATCGAAGAACATGTGCTCGGTGCGGCAAAGGCCGATGCCCTCGGCGCCGAATTCGCGGGCCGCCTTGGCGTCGCGCGGCGTCTCGGCATTGGCGCGGATTTTCAGGCGGCGCACCTTGTCGGCCCAGCCCATCAGCGTCCGGAAGTCGCCGGAGAGCTCGGGCTGCTGCATCTTGACCTCGCCGAGCAGCACCTGGCCGTTGCTGCCGTCGATGGTGACGAAGTCGCCGGCTTTCAGCGTGGTCGGACCGACGGTCATCGTGCCCTTGGCGTAGTCGACGCGGATCTGGCCGGCGCCGGAGACGCAGGGCTTACCCATGCCACGCGCCACGACCGCCGCATGCGAGGTCATGCCGCCGCGCGTGGTCAGGATACCTTCGGCGGCGTGCATGCCGTGAATGTCCTCCGGCGACGTCTCGACGCGGACGAGAATGACCTTCTTGCCCGCCTTCTTGCCGGCCTCGGCCGCCTCGGAGGTGAAGACGATCTCGCCGGCGGCGGCGCCGGGCGAGGCCGGCAGGCCGGCGGTCAGCACGCGCCGCTCAGCCTTGGTGTCGATCGTGGGATGCAGGAGCTGGTCGAGCGCGCCGGGCTCGACGCGGCCGACCGCTTCATTCTCGGTGATCAGGCCCTCGCGGGCGAGATCGACTGCGATCTTGAGCGCCGCCTTGGCGGTGCGCTTGCCGGAGCGGGTCTGCAGCATCCAGAGCTTGCCCTCCTGGATGGTGAACTCCATGTCCTGCATGTCGCGATAGTGCTTTTCGAGGATGCCGTAGATGCGGCAGAGCTCGGCATAAGCCTCCGGCATCGCCTTCTCCATCGAAGGCTTGTCGGATTTGGCGGCGAGCTTTGCCGCCTCGGTGATATCCTGCGGCGTGCGGATGCCGGCGACGACGTCCTCGCCCTGGGCGTTGATCAGGAACTCGCCATAGAGCGCGTTCTCGCCGGTCGAGGGGTTGCGGGTGAAGGCGACGCCGGTCGCCGAGGTCTCGCCCATATTGCCGAAGACCATCGACTGGACGTTGACCGCCGTGCCCCAGGAGGCCGGGATGCTGTTGAGCTCGCGATACTTGATGGCGCGGGCGTTCATCCAGGACGAGAAGACGGCGCCGACTGCGCCCCAGAGCTGCTGCTGCGGATCCTGCGGGAAGTCGGAGCCGAGCTCCTTCTTTACGATCTCCTTGTACTTGCCGACCAGAACCTTCCAGTCGTCGGCCGAGAGATCGGTGTCGAGATGCAGGCCCTTGCGCTCCTTGTAGTCTTCGAGCGCCTCCTCGAAATGGCCGTGGTCGATGTCGAGCACGACGTTCGAGTACATGGTGATGAAGCGGCGATAGCTGTCATAGGCGAAGCGGGCATCGCCCGAGGCCTTGGCCACCGCCTCGACCGTGACGTCGTTGAGGCCGAGATTGAGGACCGTGTCCATCATGCCCGGCATCGAGGCGCGGGCGCCGGAGCGGACCGAGACCAGCAGCGGATTGGCCGGGTCACCAAAGGTCTTGCCGGTGAGCTTGGCCATGCCGGCGAGCGCGTCCTTGACCTGCCCGTCGAGCTCGGCCGGAAAGCTCTTGCCGTTGTCGTAATACCAGGTGCAGACCTGCGTGGTGATGGTGAAGCCCGGAGGCACCGGAAGCCCCAGGTTGCTCATCTCGGCCAGGTTCGCGCCCTTGCCGCCGAGCAGGTTCTTCATGCCCGCCTCGCCTTCGGCCTTGCCGTCGCCGAAGGTGTAGACCCACTTCTGCCCTGCCATAGCCTGCCTTTCCCAACGTTGTCGCCGACATCAACGCCGGCGGGTACGCCTGGTTTCGCATTTGCGGTGCCCGCTTGTTGCAGCGCACCGGGTGCGGGGGTGGTCATGCCGAAAACCGGATGAACAATCAATGATCATGCCGCGGAGCCAGGCCACCCAACCGTCAATTCTGGGCGGCCTGGCGACCGGTCGCGCAATATGGCCAAGGTCAGCGCCGCGCGATAGGGTACCGTCCCCGCCTTTCGAGCAGCGACGACCGCCGCCGATCCGATGGTCGCCAGCGCCACACTCGCCGAGCCAGAACGACACCGAAGCCAACGATGCGCCTGAACGCCTGTCACAACTTCCACGACTTCCGTACCCTCGCCAGGAAGCGGCTGCCGGGCCCGATCTTCAACTACATCGATGGGGGCGCCGATGACGAGGTCACGCTGCGGCGCAACTCAGAGAGCTTCGAGCGCTGCGACCTCGTTCCGAATGTCCTGCGCGGCGTGAGCAGCCTCGACACCTCCGTCACCGTGATGGGCCAGAAGCTCGCCGTGCCGTTCTACTGCTCGCCGACAGCCCTGCAGCGCCTCTTCCATCATCAGGGCGAGCGTGCCGTCGCCGCCGCGGCCGCGCGCTATGGCACCATGTTCGGCGTATCCTCGCTCGGCACGATCAGCCTCGAGGAACTGCGCAAGGCCCATAGCGGCCCGCAGGTCTACCAGTTCTACTTCCACAAGGACCGCGGCCTGAACCGGGCGATGATGGAGCGCGCCAAGAGCGCCGGCGTCAACGTGATGATGCTGACCGTCGACAGCATCACCGGCGGCAATCGCGAGCGCGACCTGCGGACCGGGTTCTCGATCCCGTTCCGGCTCAACCTCGCCGGCATCACCCAGTTCGCGATCAAGCCGCAATGGGCGCTGAACTACCTCACCCACGAGAAATTCAGCCTGCCGCAGCTCGACAGCCACGTCGACATGGGCGGCGGCGCAATGTCGATCAGCCGCTATTTCACCGAAATGCTCGACCCGGCGATGACCTGGGGCGACGTCGCCGAGATGGTCAAGCTGTGGTCGGGGCAGTTCTGCCTCAAGGGCATCATGTCCGTCGCCGATGCGAAGCGCGCAGTAGAGATCGGCTGCACCGGCATCATCCTCTCCAACCATGGCGGCCGGCAGCTCGACGGTTCCCGCGCCGCCTTCGACCAGCTCGCCGAGATCGTCGACGCTGTCGGCGACAAGATCGACGTGATCATGGATGGCGGCATCCAGCGCGGCACGCATGTGCTGAAGGCCCTGTCGCTCGGCGCCAAGGCAGTCGGCATCGGGCGCTACTACCTCTACCCGCTCGCGGCGGCAGGCCAGCCGGGCGTCGAACGCGCGCTCGGCCAGCTCAAGACGGAAGTCGAGCGCAGCATGAAGCTGATGGGCGTCACCAGTCTCGACCAGCTCTCGCGCGAGAATTTACGGTTCAGGTAGAACAGGCTCCGCCACGTCTCACAGACGCCTCACTTTTGCGGTGCTGTATCCGGAGCGATCAGCGACAACCCAGGGAAATAGGTCCGGTAGCGGGACGCATCGCGCGTGATCAGCGTGTATCCGGCCACCGCCGCATGCGCGCCGATGAAGAAATCGGGGAGCGGCGATTGCTTCACGCCGCCTCGGCGCTTGTAAGCTAGGAAGCACTTGCCGGCCAGAAACGCAGCGGCAAACGGAATTGGCTCCCGCTCCAGCATCGTCGTCGGGAGGGCCTCATCGAGATCCTCGATCCGCGAATAGTGAACCGAGATTTCGGCATAGACCATCGCGTTGATCACAAGCCGCTGCCGATCGGCAGCCTCGGACAAGACTCGCGCCGACCAGGCGCCCCAGCGCGTGTCCTGCGTCAGAACGTCAAGCAGGACATTGCTGTCGACGAGGACTGCGCTCATTCGGGCTCGCGCGTCAGCGCCATGATCTCATCGGTCGTCATGGCGATATCACCCTTGCTGCGGCGCAGATGCGCGACGAGCCTGTCACCGCGCCCCGTCTTGCGGCGCGCCGCAGCCGGCATAATCCGGACGACCTTGCCGTCGAATTCGAAATCCACCTCGGTCTCGGGCAGGAGACCGGCCCGTTCACGGATGTCGGCAGGAATGGTCACCTGGCCCTTTGACGTGATCCGCATAGCAACATTCCTTACTCTTACACGTAAGAGTAAGACTTTGACCGTGACGCTGCAAGCTCGAGCCCGGCGTGCTCTTACCGTGGCCCGCGCGCCGCCTTAGGCCAGCGCAGCGGCCAGGCGACGATACGCTCGACGATCTCCTCCTCGGCGACCTCGTCCTCGTTGGCGTGCACCTTCCCGCGGACCGACACGCCCGCAGCGACGACCGTCTCGGGATCGCCGGAGACGAGCGGATGCCACCAAGGCAGATCCCTGCCCTCGCCAAGCAGACGATAGGCGCAGGTCGGCGGCAGCCACGGCAAGGTGCGCACCGCCTCCGGCGTCAGCGTGACGCAATCGGGCACCGTCTTCGAGCGGTTGGCGTAGTCATGACAGCGGCAGGTCGCGGCATCGAACAGGCGGCAGCCGATATCGGTGGCGTGGATCTTGCCGCTATCCTCGTCCTCGAGCTTGACCAGGCAGCAGCGGCCGCAGCCGTCGCAGAGCGATTCCCACTCCGCCTGCGTCATCTCGTCGAGCGTCTTGCTGCGCCAGAAGGGCATGCTGTCGGTCATTGCGTCGGCCATGGCCGCTTATGCACCCTGGAGGTGATCGTCCGCAATCGGACATCGGCGATCGGAACTGGCCCCGGCCGCAAAGGCGACCCTTAGCGGTCGCCCCTCATTACATCAATTCTAATCTATACTTAGAAAAGTTATAATCTATGAAAATTGACCGAATACTCGGATCGGCCTAACGGGGGGAAGAATTCCCTCGTTTCCGAGTTCGACAATGCTGAACCGCCGACATCTGCTACGCGCTCTTACCATCACCGCGGGCCTGGCCGCGGCGGCCCTTCCCGCGCTGGCCGAGAAGGTCACCGTCACCGACATCGTCGGCCGCAAGGTCGAGGTCGAGGCGCCGGTCAAGCGGATCATCCTCGGCGAAGGCCGGCAGATGTACTTCGTCGGCGCGCTTGACAAGGACGAGCCGTTCAAGCGCGTCGTCGGCTGGCGCGACGATCTCGGCAAGGCCGATCCCGAGACCTTCCGCGCCTATGCCAAGCGCTATCCCGAGATCGCCAAGCTGCCGACCTTCGGCGGCATGAAGGAAGGCGCCTTCGACGTCGAGCAGGCGATCGCGCTCAAGCCCGACGTGCTCTTCCTCAACATCGAGGCGAAGATCGCGAGCGACGAGGCCAAGCTCGTCGAGAAGCTCGCCTCGGTCGGCATCCCCGTCGTCTATGTCGACTTCCGCGAGAAGCCGTTCGAGCACACCGAGCCGTCGATGCGCCTGATCGGCAAGCTCTTCGGCAAGGAGCAGGTGGCGGAAGACTTCATCAAGTTCCGCGCTGAGCAGATCAAGGTCGTGACCGACCGCCTCGCCGCTGCCAAGGACCTGAAGCGCCCGCTCGTGATGGTCGAGCGCGCCGGCGGCTACTCCGACGATTGCTGCATGTCCTTCGGCAACGAGAATTTCGGCAAGATGGTCGACTTCGCTGGCGGCCGGAACCTGGCGACGCCGCTGATCCCCGGCACCTTCGGCACGGTCAATGCCGAGCAGATCGTCGCCTCCAATCCCGATGTCGTGATCGTCACCGGGAGCAATTGGGACGGCTATGTCCCGGGCGGCAACTGGGTCGGCCTCGGCTACGGCGCCGACATGACGGAGGCGCGCCGCAAACTGACCAATCTGATGAAGCGCCCGGCCTTCACCCAGACCGCCGCCGTCAAGAACGGCCGCGTCCACGGCATCTGGCACCAGTTCTACAACAGCCCCTACCAGTTCGTGGCGATCCAGGAGATCGCGAAATGGCTGCACCCGGAGCTGTTCAAGGACGTCGATCCGGGCGCGACGATGAAGCTGCTGCACGAGCGCTTCCTGCCGCTGCCCTATGAGCCCGGCCTGTGGGTCTCGCTCGAGGCGGGCAAATGAGCCTGGCTCCCGCCAGCGCGGACGATGGTGTGACGACGCCGGCAGAGGCGTCGCGGAGCACGGCCCAAGGGAGAGATGCCTATCGGGCGCTGGCGCTGCGCCGCAAGCTGATCCTCGCCGGCTTCGCCGCCGTGCTGCTGGCCTGCCTGATCGTCGACCTGATGCTCGGCCCGGCCCGCTACAGCGTGAGCGAGGTGGTCAATGCGCTGCTCTCGCCCTCCACCGCACCGGCCGCCGTCCGGGTGGTGATCTGGGACATCCGCCTGCCGGTCGCGCTGATGGCGGTCGTCACCGGCGCCGCGCTCGCCATCGCCGGCGCGCAGATGCAGACCGTGCTGAACAACCCGCTCGCCAGCCCTTTCACGCTCGGCATCTCGGCCGCGGCGAGCTTCGGGGCGGCGCTCGCGCTGGTCTTCGGCGTCTCGATCGTGCCGCTCGCGATCGACTATGTCGTGCCGCTCAACGCCTTCATCATGGCGATGGGGGCTTCCTTGCTGATCCATCTGCTCAGCCAGCGCCGCGGCGTCACTACCGAGACGGTGGTGCTGCTCGGCATTGCGCTGGTCTTCACCTTCAATGCGCTGCTGGCACTGCTGCAGTTTTTTGCTTCCGAGCAGGCGCTCGGGGCCGTCGTGTTCTGGATGATGGGCTCGCTGACCAAGGCGAACTGGCACAAGCTCGCCATCACCTCGGCCGTGCTGCTGATCTGCGTCCCGCTGTTCGCGCGCCGGGCCTGGGCGCTGACGACCCTGCGTCTCGGTGACGAGAAGGCGGCGAGCTTCGGCATCGACGTGCGCTATCTGCGGCTGGAGACCATGCTGCTCGTCGCGCTGCTCGCGGCGGTGCCGGTCGCCTTCGTCGGCACCATCGGCTTCATCGGGCTGGTCGGCCCGCATATCGCCCGCATGGTGATCGGCGAGGACCAGCGCTTCTTCATGCCGGCATCCGCGCTGGCGGGCGCTGCCGTGCTCTCCGCCTCGTCGGTGGTCTCGAAGTCGCTGATCCCCGGGCTGATCTTCCCGATCAGCATCGTCACCGCGCTGGTCGGCGTGCCCTTCTTCTTCAGCCTGATCCTGACCAGCCGGAGGCGTTCATGGTGAAGCGCCTGACGCTCAGCGATGTCGGCGTCGCCTATGGCAAGCGCCGGATCCTCGACGGGATCACCACGCCGACCATGGCCGGTGGCGAGGTCGTCGCCGTGATCGGCCCCAACGCCGCCGGCAAGTCGAGCCTGTTCCGCCGCATCGCCGGGCTGATCCCGGGTGCCGGCAAGGTCCAGGTCGAAAGCACGACCGGCAAGACGCCCTGCTACCTGCCGCAAGACACGGCGGTGAACGCGGTGCTGACCGTCTACGAATCGATCCTGCTCGCCCGCAAGCAGGGCGGCTCCTGGGGCGTCGGCGACGACGAGCTTGCCGCGATCGACGAAGCCCTGCACGCGCTCGACATCGCCGACCTCGCCTTCCGCGGCCTCGGCGAGCTCTCGGGCGGCCAGCGCCAGCTCGTCTCGATCGCCCAGACATTGGTGCGCCGGCCCGAGATCATGCTGCTCGACGAGCCGACCAGCGCGCTCGACCTGCACCGCCAGTTCGAGGTGCTGAGCCTCGTCGGCCGGCTGGCGCGCGAGCGGCAGATCTGCGTGCTGATCGCGATCCACGACCTCAACCAGGCGCTGCGCATCGCCGACAAGGTGATGGTGCTGTCGCAAGGGCGGCTCGCCGCCTTCGGCGCCCCGCGCGAGATCATCACGCCGGCTTTGCTCGAAGAGGTCTACGGCGTCGTCGCGCGGGTCGAGGCGAACGAAGGCGAGACGCCCTTCATCGTCGTCCACGGCTCGGCCCGCAGGCACAGCCGCGGCGAGACACCGCTTGCTCCCGCCTAGGCAGCAGAATAACCCCCTCTCAGTTCAACCTGGCGACCCGCCGATGTCAGACAGCAGCCTTTCCTCCGGCCTTCCCACTCCTGGCGCCAACTACTCCCTCAAGGAGGAGATCCGGACCTATTGGTCAGGCCGGGCCGCCACGTTCGACAGCCAAGTCGGCCACGCCATCAAGTCGGACGCCGAGCTCGCCGCCTTCCAGTCGCTGCTGCGGCAATCCTTCGGCGCTGAGCCGCGCGAGGTCCTCGATCTCGCCTGCGGCACCGGCGAGATCACGCGCGCCCTGCTGTCGCTCGGCCACAACGTCACGGCACTCGACTTCTCCGAGGAGATGCTGGCCCGCGCCCGCGCCAAGCATGGCGACAGGGCCCGTATCCTCGCCGGCGACGCCGAGCGGCTGCTCGACGACGACGGGACCTATGACGCGCTGGTGACGCGCCATCTGGTCTGGACGCTGACCGATCCGGAAGCGGCCTTCGCCGAATGGTTCAGGGTGCTCAAGCCCGGCGGCAAGCTGCTCGTCATCGATGGCGACTGGATCAACCGCTCATGGCTGCAGCAGATGCTGAACCGAGCCGCGACCTTCCTGCGCGAGCGCGCCGGCGCTGCTCCGCACGCAGCCGATCGCGACGCTTTCGACTCGATCACCAAGCGCTTCTTCTTTCGCGACGGGCTGAGCTTCGAGCGGCTGGGCACGATGCTGCGCCAGGCCGGCTTCGCCCGAATCGAGGCTGCCGACTACGCACAGGTGGTCAGGGCGCAGCAGCGCAACGCCGCCCTGCACGATGCGCTTCGCCTCGCCTCCTCCACGCGCTTTGCAGTGCTGGCGACGAAGGGCTGATTGCGGGGTAACCCCAGCTTCTTTTTGTCGGGCAACCCCACCTTCGCATACTTCCGTTCGGAGCCGCGAGCCCTTACCTTCTGAGACCGGGCTTGGCCTTCGTCGGCCGGTCCGGGACACCGCGGACGCGCCCCCGCGGCAGGCTTAGGATGCCGCACGACCGTGATCGAGTTCCGGAAAGCGAGCTGGACGACCCGTCTCAAGCGCCTCGCGCTGAGCGCCGACTCGTGGATTGACGCCTCGCTCTATGCGGCCGGCCACCGCGCCGGCGAGATCTATGAACGCATCCGCAGCGTCACCGACCGTCTGACCGTCAGCGGCCCGAAGCGCCTCGCTGCCGAATTCGCCAGCGAGGGGCTCAACGTCGGCATCGCCGGTGCGATCGTGATGCTGATGCTGGCGATCCCCGCGTTCCGCGAAGGTCGCGAGGAGGCGCTGAAGAACCAGGTCTTCGCCGTCACCTTCCTCGATCGCTACGGCTCCGAGATCGGCCATCGCGGCGCCCGCCACGATGATTCGCTGAAGCTCGAGGAATTCCCCGATCACCTGCTCAAGGCCGTGCTGGCGACCGAGGATCGGCGCTTCTACGACCATTTCGGCATCGACGTGATCGGCACCTTCCGGGCGATCACCGTCAACGCCCGCGCCTCGGGCGTGGTCCAGGGCGGCTCCTCGCTGACCCAGCAATTGGCCAAGAACCTGTTCCTCAACAACGAGCGTTCGCTCGACCGCAAGATCAAGGAAGCCTTCCTCTCGCTCTGGCTGGAATACCGGCTGACCAAGAACGAGATCCTGAAGCTCTATCTCGACCGCGCCTATATGGGCGGCGGCACCTTCGGCGTCGCGGCTGCGGCCGAATACTATTTTGGCAAGTCGGTGAAGAACGTGACGCTGGCGGAGGCGGCGATGCTTGCCGGCCTGTTCAAGGCGCCGACCAAGTTCGCGCCGCACGTCAACCTGCCGGCGGCGCGGGCGCGCGCCAGCGACGTGCTGAACGCCATGGTCGATGCCGGCTTCATGACCGCGGGACAGGTCGACTCCGCCCGGCGCAATCCTGCGACGCCGATCGACCGCAAGCGCGATGCCAGCCCGGACTACTATCTCGACTGGGCCTTCGACGAAATCCGCAAGCTGGCGGACGACGGCAAGCTCGGTCCCGAGCGGGTGCTGACGGTCAAGACCCCGCATGATCCGGCGATCCAGAAGCGCGCGGACGAGGCGGTCGAATCGATCCTGCGCCAGCATGGCCCGGCCTACCGCGCCCGGCAGGCGGCGACGGTGATCATGGATCCGGACGGGGCGGTGCGTGCGATCGTCGGCGGGCGCGATTATGGCGCGAGCCAGTTCAACCGGGCGACGTCGAGCCTGCGGCAGCCCGGCTCGTCCTTCAAACCTTACGTCTATGCGGCGGCGATGAGCGCCGGGCTCTACAAGCCGACCACGATCGTCACCGACCGGCCGGTCTGCATCGGCAACTGGTGCCCGAACAATTACGGGCGCTCCTATGCCGGCTCGATGCCGCTGACGGTGGCACTGGCGAAGTCGATCAACACGATCCCGGTGCAGATGTCGATCGCGATCGGCAAGGCGACCGGCGAGACGCACGAGGCCCGCGCCGCCCGCATCGGCCGGATGAAGATCGTCGAGACCTGCCGGGCCATGGGCCTGACCACGCCGCTGACCGATACGGTCTCCCTGCCGATCGGCGCCGGCGAGGTCACCGTGATCGAGCAGGCCGCCGGCTATGCCGTGTTCGCCAATGGCGGCAAGCGGGCCAGGCCCTATGCCGCCTTCGACATCCGCAACTCGGCGGGCGAGGAGATCTATCGCCATGACCGCGACGAGCCGCCGCCGGCGCAGGTGCTGAGCACGCAGGTCGCCTACGAGATGAACCAGATGCTCTCGACCGTGCCGACCGCGGGCACCGGCCGGCGTGCCGCGCTCGACGGCGTCGTCAGCGCCGGCAAGACCGGCACGACCAATGGCTATAAGGACGCCTGGTATGTCGGCTACACCGGCAACTTGGTCGGCGCGGTCTGGTTCGGCAACGACGATTCGTCCGAGACCGCCAACATGACCGGCGGCTCGCTGCCGGCGATGACCTGGAAGGAGATCATGGCGTTCGCGCACCAAGGCATCGAGCTGAAGCCGATGCCCGGCGTGGCGCCGCAGCCGGGTGACGCCAAGGCGGCAGTTGCCAAGGCGACCGACCCGGCCGCCGCGGCAGGCGCCGGCGCCGGGCATATGCCGCGCAAGTCCTTCGAGGTGCTCTCCTCTGTCGGCGCGATGTTCAAGGCGGTCGAGACGCCGCGGACGGCCCGCGCTGCCGTGCAGGTCGGAGCCCGTGAGGCCGCGTCCGGCCTCACCGCCATACGCTGACTGCCATCCATGCGGATCCGGATCGTTCCATGCGCGTCCTCCCGCTGGCCTATGTGATCGCGCTTGGAGCCGGCCTCGGCCTGACCTCCGCCCGCTATGCAGTGGCGGAGCGGCCTTGGGTCGGCCGTGCCCAGGTCGGCGCCTGGACCAGCTGGCCGAACAGCGGCGCGCGCGACATCGATCCCTATATGCGGGCCTATCTGGCCCGCGGCGTGCACCTCCCGCTCGGCGCCGGCGAGGGGCTGGAGCTGATCGCCGGGCAAGACGACGCCGGGCAGGCGCTCGATGCGCGCTGCCGCTATCTGGTCAGCGGGGCGACACCGCCGGCGCGCGGCTGGTCGCTCGGCGTCGCCGACCCGCGGGGCCGGCCCCTGCAGCTGCCGATCGAGCGCGAAAGCTTCACCGATGCCGAGATCGTCCGCGGCGAGCGCGGCGGCATGCGCATCGTGCTGGCGACGACGCCCGAGACCGGCAATTGGCTGCCCCTGCCGGCGGGAGGGCGCTTCCACCTGCGCCTGCGCCTCTACGACACGCCGATCTCGAGCCATGCCGGCGAGCTGCGGCCGGACACCCTCCCCCGCATCACCAGGATCGACTGCCGGTGAGCGCGATCGACGACAGCCGGGCCGTGCCGGCCGCGAAGCGCCCCCCGGCTACCCGCGCGGATGCGCCTCACCGATTTCTGTCGCGGCTGGGCAGCGGCCTGCTGCGGTTCGCGCTGCTGACCCTGGCCGGCCTGTTCCTCGCCGGCATCGTCCACATCGTCACCGTGCTGCGCATCCCGGCCCTGGCCACGCATGATGCGGCCACGGTCTATGCCGCGCTCGGTGCCAACGGCCGCGCCGAGCTGGTGACACCGCCACCTGCAGGTTTGCCGGCGATCCTCGACGGCGATCCCAACAGCGTCGCCGCAGTCTGCAGCTACGATCTTTCGGCCGGGCCGCTGCGCGTCATAGCCCACACCGGCTCGCTGCCGCTCGGCCTCACCGTCCATCGCCGTGGCGGCGGCGTCGCCTATGCCATCACCGACCGGGCCGCGATCCGCGGCGTGCTCGAATTCGTGGTGATGACGCGGGAGCAGCTCGACGAGCGGCTAGCCAATGACGAGGAGGGCGAGACCTCGCGGGAACTGCGGGTGGTCTCGCCATCGCTGCAGGGGCTCGTCGTCGCCCGGGTGGTGGTCCGCCGCGCCTTCGACCGCAGCGAGGCGGAAGCGCAGGCGACCGGCGTCGCCTGCGGGCTGGCGGATTAGCCAAGCTTTTGTTTTAATGTATTTTCTTCGCGCGAACCGGTATCCACTTCGCTCGAAAATGCGCTAGAGCCAGCCATTGCGCTTGAAGCGCCAAAAGAGCGTCAGGCAGGCGGTGACGATGAAGCCGAGGACGATGTAGTAGCCGTAATGCATCTCCAGCTCCGGCATGTTCTTGAAGTTCATGCCGTAGATGCCGGCGACCGCTGTCGGCACCGCGAGAATGGCCGCCCAGGAGGCGAGCCGCTTGGTGATGGAGTTCTCCTGGCTCTGGCCGACGAGCAGGCTCGCCTCGAAGGCGAAGGCGAGGACTTCGCGCAGGCTGTCGATCTTCTCCTGCACGGTGCGGACATGGTCGGTCACGTCGCGGAACATCGGCGCCAGCGTCGGGCGCACCTGCGGCACGCTGCCATTGGTCAGGCGCTGGCAGACGTCGACGAGCGGGCCGGCCGCGTTTCGCAAACGCAAGAGGTCGCGCCTGAGCATGTAGAGGCGCTCGATGTCGCTGCGGGTCATCGGCGTCGCCAGGACCTTGTCCTCGATCTCCTCGACCTCGTCATGGATCGCCTCGAGCACCGGCATGTAGTTGTCGACGATGAAATCGAGGATGGCGTAAAGGATGAAGTCCTCGCCCTTGGCCAGCGAGGTCGGGCAGGTCTCCCAATGCTGCCGCACCGACGTGTACGAGTTCGAGGCGCCGTGGCGGACGCTGACGATGTAGCCGCGACCGACGAAGATGTGCGTCTCGCCGAAGGCGATGCGCTTGTCGGCCATCTGGGCGGTCCGGGCGACGACGAAGAGCGCGTCGCCATATTGCTCGAGCTTCGGCCGCTGATGGGCGTTGGTCGCGTCCTCGACCGCCAGGGGATGCAGATTGAACTGCTGCTGCACGCATTTGAGCAGTGCGGCCTCCGGCTCGAACAGCCCGATCCAGACGACATGGCCGTCCTTGCGGGACCATTCCCCCGCTTCCTCGACCGGGATGTCGGCGACGCGCACGCCATGGGCATAGACGCTCGAGGCGATGACGCCGGCCTCGTGGCGATGGCCATGATCGACGGGCGGATCGGAGGGCGCTTCCGCTGCGGCCGAGGCCGGGAACCTGATTTGCGTCACTGACATGCGATCCCCCACCGATCGCCGGCTCATGATCGGCAGGCTAGACCCAATGCGCGGGGGATGGGAACCACTTTTCGCGACGCGGGACGACGAGGCCTTCGACCGATCGAAGCGCTCGCGTCCGGCGAAAGGCCATCAGCCCTTGTAGACGACGGGAGCGCGCGGCGGCGCACCTTCGCCCTTGCCGCCGAAGACGCCGATCAGCGGCAAGTTGCAGGTGGGGCCGATCTCGCTCTCCATGCCCATGATGGCACGCTCGGCCCGGATCGCCTCGCGTGACGGCATTTCGACAACCAGATTGTCGAGCGAGTAGCGATAGCTCTTCAGCCTGAAGCGCGCCCGCTCGCAAACCCCGAGCATCAGCCCCTCGTTCTCGGCGACGCGCTGGGCGGCCGAATCGCGCTGTTCGGGCGGCACCTGCTGCGAAGCGTCGAGGACACGCAGGCGCGCACGGTCGGCGTTGATGACGCGCAAGGCGTTGGCGCGGAACTGACCGAGCAGCAGCCGGTCGCCATTGGCGTCCTCGCCCAGGCGATTGTAGCGCGAGGCCTGCGAGGCGAACGAGCCCGAGGTCAAGGCGCGGTAATAGGCGGAGACATCGTTCGATTGCGCCTCGACCGGCAGGATGCGGGCGTGGGCGAGCTTCGAGACCTCCCGGTCGAAATGGCTGCGCTCATGCGCGGGCAGGACGAGGCGCCAGGCGCGGGCCCGCAGTTGCTCCTCGTCGTCCGTCAGGTGGGACCATGAGGAGGCTTCTCCGCGAAAGCGCGCACTCCAGTCGCCGATCGCCGGCGCGATCTTGTCGGCGATGATGTTGGGGCGGGGCCGGCCGAGATCGCCGGTGGTCGAGCAGCCGGCGAACAGTAGACAGAGTGCCGCGATCGTGGCGACCGAATGGGATGCGAAAAAGTCGGAGCCGGTTTTTCGCATTTATCCCACTCGAACTCTGAAACGAGGCACGCGCTGATTTGGATCGATCCAGAATCAGCGTGAACCGAAAGTCCTCACCCGGGACGCCTGCGCCGTGTCTCGCGTTCACCGCGGCCGGCAGGGCGCGGGCGCCGCGGCGGCTTGCTCGCGGCCGGCTCGTGCTGGCGCTCGTAGCGCACGCCGGTGAAGAACAGGATCTGGCCGAACGGGCCCGCCGCTGCGGTCCCCTGGCTGGTTGAGCGCCTGCGCGGCGCGAAAGGAATGACGTCTGCCATGATGCGCCTCCCTTGCTGGCGCCTGTGACCAATTCGCGAACCACGCGGAAGCCGGGTGGCCGCCTGCACAAACCGCACCAGCCATCCTCAAGATCATCAAGCGCCATCATGGTTAACGCCGTGCTAACGCATCGGGGATAAGTTTCGCAAAAGTGCAGTTCGCCGACGAGAATCGCTCATGCCGTCCCGCATCGCCACAGACCTTGCCGAACTCGCCAGGCTGGCCAGCGATGGCGGGCTCGACCTGCGCCAGGTCGCGCTGCGGGTGAAGACCGATCTGCTCCTGGCGACGCCCTGCCCGCCTCCGGAGGACATGGACGCCTTCCGCGCCATGGCCGAGGCCCTGATCCCGGTGGTCGACGAGGCGACGGCGACGATCCTCGCCCGCAAGCTGGCAAGCTGGCCGCATGCTCCGCGCGAGGCGCTTGCTGCCTTGCGCAACCGTGGGGGCGAGGTGCTGGCTGCGCTGATCAAGCATGACATGCCGCTCAGCGCGACCGAGATCGAGGAGATCGCGGACGAAGGCGATGACGAGGCCAAGACCGCCCTCGCCGGCCGGCGCGACCTGACCAGCAGCGCCAGCATCGCGCTCGCCGGCTGCGGCAGCGCGGAGATCGACGCGGCATTGGTCGCGAACGGGGCTGCATCGCTGCCACATGCCGCGCTCGACCTGCTGCTGCCGCGAGCGGTGGGCACGCCGGCTCTCGGCGCGGCTTTGCTGGCGCGGGCCGACCTGCCCGTCTCGGAGCTGACGCCGCTCTTCCTGCAGGCGAGCCTGGAAAAGCGCCTCGCCATGATCGACGCCGCCACCGCTCGTGAGGCGCTGGCGCCTTCGCCACGCCCGGCGACGCTCCCCGGCGAGCAGATCTCCGCTCTGATCGCGACAGCGCTCTCCGACCGACGCAACGCCTTCACTGCGCTGGCGCACGCCTTCGGCGGCGATGCGCGCTTCGCGACGGCGATGGCGAACGATGCGTCCCGTCAGCTTGCGGCCTTGGCGCTGATCGGCTGCGGTGCGGCTCCGGAGGATGCGACTCGCTTCCTGATCGGCCTCGGCGACGAGGCTGCCCGCTCGGTCGAGCGCATCTTCGCGCTGGTCGAACTGATGCGGGCGCTGCAGCCGGCGGTGGCTCGCCGGCTCGCCCAGCAGATCGGCGGGATCGCGCCGCGCAGTTCCCGCTCCGGCGTCTTGCAGCCTGCCATGGACCCCAGCGGCACCTCGGCCCGTCCCAGCGCCGAGCGGGCGCCGGTTCGCGGCATCGTTCAGGAGGTCAGGCGCAGGCTCGGTGGCGGCGCCGACTGAACGCTAGCTTTCGACGATGTCGAGACGCGCATCGCCGGCACGATTCTCGATCTCGACCAGCCAGAGATCGCTGTCGAAGCGGACCTCGCGCGCGACCCGATCCTCTATCGCGAGCGGATCGGCATCGAGCACAAGCTGGAAACGCCGCGCGCCGGCCTCGTCCGCCAGCGCCTGCGGCGCCGGGCCGTAGAGCGCCGCGGTACCGTCCAATCGGTCGAGCTTGACAAAGATCGCGCCGGCTTCGCGCGCGCCGCGCCGGCGCAGCACCGCGACGAGCCCGTCATGCGCGGCCTGGCGCAGATAGGCCGAGACCCAGAAATCGCTGGTCAGGCGCGGCAAGATGAGCGCTCGCGGGACTGAGAATGTCCGCGCCTCTCCGAAGCGCGGACATTCTCAATCGTCTTGTTCTGTAGCATTTTCTTCACGCGGACCGGCCGCCACTTCGCTTGAAAATGCTCTAGCGCCGCTGGCCCTTGATGTCAGCCGGCGGCCGGATGTCGGCGCCGTTGATCAGGTCCGCGATCGGATCGCGTGCCGCCGGCTGGGCGGCCGGGGCAGGACGGGCCGGAGCCGGAGCTGCCTGGGCCTGGCGCTGCTGGGCAGGCGCTACCGGCGCCGGTGGGCGCGGCGCCG
>NZ_LNCQ01000059.1:0-9858 GCF_002831785.1 Allobosea sp. FBZP-16
CAAGCAAAGGTGACGGCATGGCCGCGGGCAATATGAAGGTCTCGGTCCTCGTCCAGCTGATCGACCGGCTGACGGCGCCGCTGCGCGGCATGATGCGCGGCATCTCCTCGGTCGGATCCAGCATCGCCAATCTCGGCCGACAGATCGGCGTCGTCGGCGGCGCGCTCGCCGCCATCTCCTTCTCGGCGCCCATCCAGCAGGCGGCCGCCTGGGACGCCTCACTGCGCGATATTGCAATCACCGCCGGCAAGACCGGCGGCGAGGTCGAGAAGATGATCGGCGAGATCTCCGACCGCTATCAGAAGCTCGCGCTGGAGACCGGCCAGCGCTCAGCCGACCTCGCCAAGGGCGCGCAGCTCCTGGTCGCCTCCGGCATGGACGCCGGCCTGATCGACAAGCTGATGCCGACGATCGGCCGGGTCGCGACCGCAGCCAACGCGACCATCGAGGATACGGCTAAGACCGCCTTCGCCCTGTCGGACACCCTGAAAGTCGCGCCCGACCAGATGGAGCAGGCGCTCGGCAAGCTCGTCACCGCCGGCAAGCTCGGGCGATTCGAATTCAAGAACATGGCGGCCGAGTTCCCGGCGCTCACCAACCAGATGGCGAAGTTCGGCATCACTGGCATGGAGGCGGTCTCCAGCCTCGGCGCCTCGCTGCAGATCGCCATGCTCGGCACCGCCAACCCGTCCGAGGCGGCGACGAACCTCAAGAACTTCCTGACCAAGATCAACGCGCCCGAGGCGATCAAGAAGTTCGAGAAGGAGCTAAAGGTCGACGTCACCGGCGTGATGACCGATGCGGCGGCCAAGGGCATCAACCCGGTCGAAGCTGTCATCCAGAAGATGTCGGACAAGCTGAAGGTGCCGCAGGCCGAGATCGACAAGATCATGAAAAAGGCCAATGCCGGGCCCGGCACCGATAAGGAAAAGCAGGAAGCCGCCCGCAAGCAGATCGAGCAGCTGCTCGCCGGCACCAAGGTCGGCAGGCTCTATGCCGACATGCAGGTGCTCGACTTCCTGATCCCGACGCTGCTCAACCTCGACAAGCTCAAGGACTTCAAGCGCCAGGTGGCGGAGTCGGGCGCCGAGGTCATCAACCAGGACTTCGAGAGCCGGATGCGCGGCCTGTCGCAGCAGCTGCTGCTCTTCGGCGAGCTCGGCAGCCAGGCGCTGCGCCGCATCGGCGTCGCCTTCGCCTCGAACCTGCCGATGGCGAACCGGGCGATCAGCGAGCTGCTGCGCTGGGTCGTGGCGATCGACGCGAAATGGCCGGGCCTGATCGACGGCGTCCTGTCCTGGACCGGTGCGATCTTAGCCGCCGGTGCCGGGCTCGCGATCCTGACGCCGGTCTTCTCGGCGCTGGCGGCGGCGATCGCGCTGCTCATCTCGCCGATCGGCCTCGTCATGGTAGGCATCGCCGCGCTCGCTGCCGGCGCCGCCTATCTCTACCAGAACTGGGCGACAGTCGGCCCGCAGCTCTCGGCGCTGTGGACCGATATCGGCGCGAAGTTCTCGGCCGGCTGGGAGAGCATCCGCTCCGGCCAGGCGCTCGAGGCGACGATCTCCTGGCTGTCGACGAAGATCCCGGAGCTCGCGACTGCGGTCGTCAATGGTCTGCCGGGGATGATCGAGGCCGGCGGGCGCCTGGTCGCCGCGCTCGGCGAAGGCCTCGCCGCCGGCATGGTCATCGTGATGACTGCCTTCATTGCCGGGCTAGGCCAGCTCGCCAGCGCGGTCGGGAACAATGTCGCGGTGCTCTACGCCGCCGGCGCCCAGCTGGTCACCTCGCTCTGGGAAGGCGCTAAGGCGAAGTTCGCCGAGTTCATTGCCTGGATCGCCACCATCCCCTCGCAGATCGTCGCGGCGATCGGCTCGATCGACCTCAGCAACATGATCAAGATGCCGAGCATGCCGAGCTGGCTCGGCGGCGGCTCCGGAGTGCCGGGCGCGGACTCGGGCGCCAAGGGCGCTCCGATGCCGCCGACCGATCCGCAGGGCAATCCGCTCGGCGGCGGCTTCAACCCGACTTCAAACACTGGCGGCGGCTCGATCGGCGGCTCCAATGGCTTCACCAAGACCGCCGCCAACCAGAACCTCCAGGTCGGCGGGCGCATCGTCGTCGAAGCGGCCGAGGGCACGCGCGTCGTCAATGTCCAATCGACCAACCCGGCCGTGCCGGTGACGCCGAACCGCGGCTCGATGCTCGGGCGCGCCTGATGCTGGACTTCGCCAATCCGGGCTCGCTGCTGCCGGGCCTGCGCCCCGCCGCCTGGCGCGGCGTCACCTTCTGGGTGATCGACGCCAGCCACACGGTCGGCCGGCGCATCCACGCGACGCTCTATCCCGGGCTCGATCTCAAGACCCATGACGATGTCGGGCCCATCGATGGGCCGTTCCGGATCTCCGGCCTCGTCATCGGCGACGACTATGTCGCCAAGACCAAGGCGCTCGAGGCCGTGTTCCGGGCGCCCGGGTCCGGCACCTTCATGCACCCTTGGCTCGGGCCGGTTGATTGCGTGCTGCTCCGACCTGCCGAGATCTCCTTTGCTTCTGACGAGCTGCGGGTGGCACGGATCGAGTGCGAGTTCGATCCGACCGGCGACGACGTCCTCTCCGGCCTGCCCGGCATCGGCGGTCTGTTCGCCTCGCTCTCCGGCCTGCTCGGCGCGATCGGCGGCGTCATCGGCGCCGCGGTGGGGCTGGTCTCCTCGGTGCTGTCGGTCGTGCCGATGGCGCTCGCCATCTTCTCGTTCGGCCTTGGCGCGATCAGCACCGTGTTCTCGATCGTCGATCGCGTCATCGGCGCCGTCGCCCAGGCGGCCATCCTGGTGCCGGTCGCCCGCGCCGTCGCCGGCGCCTTCAGCCGTGCCATCGCGAATGGCGATCGCAAGGTGGTGGCGAGCGCCGTGGCACAGATCCTCGGCGGCTATCCGGCCCAGCTCGGCGCCGCCTTCCGGCCGCTGCCGCCGGCGGCGCTGGGCCCGAGCTCGGAAGCGCCGGCGGTGAAGTCCTATGTGCCGGATCCGCGCGCGGGCGCCACCATCATGTTCACGATCGCCAGCCAGATCGCCGCGCGCGCCTCGGGCTCGGTCTCGGCCGACATTCCCGGCCGGGCGCCCGTCACGGCGACCGAGCGGCTGATCTATCTCGCGGCCGAGACCGCCTTTGTCGCAGAGGGCATCAGCCTGATGGCGGAGATCGATTTCGAGAGCCGCCAGGACGCCGCCGGCTGGCAGGGCAAGGCGGAAACCGCGCTCGCCGGCGCGAGCTCGCGCGCCGCCGGCCTTGCCTTTGACGCTCCCGGCGTCGTCGCGGCGCTCTGGCAGGCGCTCGAGGAAACAAGCGGGCGCCTTGCAATCGACATGTCCGAGGTGATCGGCCGGCTGCAGCCGGTCATCACCATCGAGCCGCCGCGCGCCAGCGCCTGGCTGCTGGCCCAGCACTATGCCGGCGACGATCCGCGCCAGGTCGTGCCGATGCTGCACGACGTCATCAGACGCAACCGCCTGCGCCACCCGGCCATGCTCGGCGCGGGGCCGCTCGAAGTGCTGAAGCCGAAGGGCGCGCCGTGAGCCAGGTCTATCTGCCCGCCAAGATCCCGACGCGCCGGATTGCGCTGAAGATCGACGGCAAGACCATCGACCGTTGGACACGGGCCGAGCTCGTCCATGACATGGGCGAGCTTTCGGCATCCTTCGAGCTCACCGTCCATGACGATGAGCGCGCCAAGGGCACCTGGGAGTGGACGACGCCGGCCGGCGATGGCGAGCCGATGAACTGGGGCCGCAAGGCCGAGATCACGATCGACGGCGAGACCTGGCTGATTGGCTGGATCGACGACGTCTGCTCGGAGGCTGGCGAGCAGGGCGGCGGCTATGTCACGATCAGCGGTCGCGACAAGACCGGCGACCTGGTCGATTGCCCGCCGGATCCTCGCGGCAAGCACGAATACAAGAAGATCAAGCTCGAGGAGTTTGCCAAGAAGCTGTGCGAGCCCTTCGGCATCACCGTAAAATGCGATGTCGATACCAGCCCGGTGCTCGACAAGGCGACGGTCGAAGCCGGCGAGACCGTGATCTCCGCCCTGGCCAAATATGCCAAGCAGCGTGCCGTCATCATCACCAGCGACCGCGTCGGCGGCATCCTGATCACGCGCTCCGGGAAAAAGAAGGCGGTCGACGAGATCCACTTTCCCGGCAACGTCACCCGGGTGCGCGCCACCTTCTCGGCCCGCGAGCGATTCAGCGATTATTTCGTCAAGGGCCAGAGCGAGAAGAACGGCGGCCGGCGGCCCGAGAAGGCAGCGCTCGACGCCTCGGCCGAGCCGCTCGACGAGGCGCCCCAGCAGCCGGCGCCGGCAACCGATTCCCCGCTCGACAAGCCGGGCGGCGCCGGGGCGCATGTCATGGGCCACGCCCAGGACACGGAGGTCAAACGCTGGCGGCCGCACATCTCGATGTCGCGCACCCAGGCCAAGGATGTCGATGCCCAGAAGCAGGCCGACTGGGAGATGCGGACGCGCCGGGCCAAGGGCGACAAGATGGATTACAGCTATCGCGGCATCACCGGCGGCCCGGACCAGAAGCCCTGGCAGATGAACACGGTCGCCTTCTGCGAGGACGACTACGCCGGCCTCTCCTCCGAGCAGCTGATCGCCGGCGTCTCCATCACTTATGACGAGCGCGGCGAGATGACCCGTCTGCGCGTCACTGGCCGCGAGGCCTTCGACCTGCTGCCGGTCGGCGATCGCCGCTCGCAGAAGAAGTCCAGCAAGACAAAGGGCGGCTCCAAGCCGGGCGGCCTCGACAGCACCGCCAACCCGCTCTGAAGGAGGCGCCCATGTCGGCCGACGCGGAAATCCCCCACGCCTATCGCGGCATGATCGCCCTCGCTGCGGTGAAATCGACGAACGACAAGGGCGGCGGCCAGACTGCGACCGTCGAGACGCATCGCCATGTCGAGCGCTCAGACGTCGATGTGCTCGGCATTGCCGGTGTTTCGAGCCGGCCTGCTCCAGGTGGTGAGGCGGTGGTGCTGGCAGTCGGCGGCGACCAGGGCCATCTCGTCGCGCTGCCGCTCCAGGCGCCCGGCAACCGCATGGGCGGCCTCGAGGAGGGCGAGGTCGCGGTCCACAATCTCAAGGGCGACCGCCTGCATGTGAAAAAGGACGGCTCGGTCGAGAGCACCAGCCGCAAGCGGGTGAAGTCGAAGGTGAAGGACGCCACCGTCGAGGTGCTCGAGGACCGGATCATCGCCAAGCTCGGCGCTGCTGCCGATGCGCCGCGCTTCGTCGTCAGGCCCGGTTACGCCAAGCTGCGCTGCGGCGCCCATTGGTTCGTTGTAACACCGGCGGGCATCTTCTGCTCGGTTGTGCCGGTGGTCGGCCCCGATCCGGAGCCGGGCGTCTAATTGGTGCCAGCACGGTCTCTGGTGACGGCCGCGACACCTGGCCATCGCTATATTTCAGGCGGGGCCTTCATGCCCTCATTTAGGAGCGTCGCGATCGCGGTAATGATCTGGGGCAGCGCAAATGGCTTAGCAATCATAATGCTGTGGGGTACACCCTGCGCTGCCCAATTCAGCGAGCTGTCTCCGCTCATATAGACGATCGGCATTGCCGGGACTATTGCGCGAGCGTGTCTGGCGACTTCCCAGCCCGTAGCACCGTTGCCAAGGCGAATGTCTGTAACGACAGCCTGAATTTCTTCTGATCGCGCCGTAAACTGGCGGAACGCCTCTGCGCCACTGGCCGCGGTAACGACTTCAAATCCCGCGTCCACGAGCGCTTCTTTGACCTGCCTCTGGATAAGAAGCTCGTCTTCAACCAATAGAATCAGCACTGACATCGGCGGCCCTCAAGTCGCATGCAGCGAAGCGCAACCAGGATAGTCCACATTATCCGGCGGGTGGCTTTTTTTCGGCGCGGCGGCCCCGCGCGGGGCCGTGTCCGGGCCCGCGCGCGCGCGACACTCTGCGCGCCATGGCCGCCGACTTCATCGACGTTGCGCTGATCTTCGACCCCGAGACCCGCACGGTTGACGCCGAGCTGGGCGAGGACGGCGATCTGTTGCTCGACGAGACGGCGCTCACCCCGATGCTGATCTCGCTCGGCACCGACCGGCGCGCCCGGCCGGACGACGCGCTGCCGCAAGGCCGCGACGCCCTCAACGTCTCCTCGTCCTTCGTCACGCGCCGTGGCTGGTCGGGCGACGCGCTCGACGCCTATGGCCGCCGCGCCGGCTCGCGGCTCTGGCTGATGGAGCGGGCCAAGCAGCACGAGCTCACCGACCTCTTCGTGATGGACGCGGCCACCGAGGCGCTGCGCTGGGCTAAAGCCGAGACCGGCACGCCGGCGCAGATCTCGGTGAGCTGGCCGCGCCGCAACCTGCTGGCGCTGACCTGCCGTATCGGCGACACCGAATTCGACTACGGGCTCCGGGTCGGCTGATGCCTGCGCCTCTGCCCAGCCCCGACGAGATCACCCGCCGCGCCGAAGCCCGGCTTGAAGCGGCGTTGAAGCGCATCCGGCCGGACAAGAGCCCGGCGGCGGTCGCCCGCGCCGTCCGCTCCGAGAGGGGCATGCTGGCGGCGATCGCGCGCGTCCAGGGCCAAGGCCTCTACAACACTCATCTGCATCTGCGCTGGAATGTCGACCAGCTGCTGCCGGACACCGCCGAGCCGGAATTCCTGATCCGCCACGCCTCGATCTGGGGTGTCTATCGCCGGCCGGCGACCAAGGCGGTCGGCTATGCGCTCTTCACCGGTATCCCGGGCACAGCCGTCCCCGCCGGGCTCGACATGCGCCTTCCCGGCGGCGGCCTCGCCGTCACCTCGGCCGGCGGCGTGCTCGATGGCGCCGGCCAGGCCACGATCGCGCTCGAGGCGGCCGAGGGCGGCGTCCTCGGCAACACCGCCGGCGGCGCCAGCCTGCCGATCGTCACGGTACAGGCCGGCCTGGACCCGCAGACCGCCACGCTCGATGCCGACGGCATGGCCGGGGGCGCGGAAGAAGAGAACGACGTCTCCCTTCTGGCCCGCGTGCTCGCCGAGATCCGGGAGCCCGGTCACGGCGGCAACAAGAACGACTATCGCCTCTGGATCCAGAACGCCTTCGCCGTCGCCAAGGTCGCGACAGTGCCGCTTTGGGTCGGCCCTGGCTCGGTCGGCGTCGTGGTCGCCATGGGCACGGCCGTCGCGCCCCTTGTGCCGATACCGGCCGAGCTCGACGCCATGGCCGCGCATCTCGACCCGCTGCGCCCGGTGACGGCCGAGGTCTATGTCCGGCCGGTCGTGCTGCTGCCGGTGCCGCTGCAGCTCGCCGTCGTTCCGAACACGCTGCCGGTGCGCGCCGCCGTCGAGGGGGCTGGCCAGGCGCATTTCGCCGCCGAGGCGCAGATCGGCGAGCGTTTTGCCCGCTCCCGGCTCTCCGAGGCACTGTCGGCGGCCAGTGGCGAATATCGCCACTACATCGCCCTGCCGCCCGCCGACGTCGTGCCCGATCGCGACGAGCTGCCGGTCTGGGGTGGCGTCACCTGGGACCCGCCGCCATGAGCCGAAGCGAGGACCAGATCCTGGAGGAATTGCTGTCCGAGTTGCCGCCGGGGTGGATCTGGCGACGCGACCGCGACAGCGTCATCGCGGCGCTGCTGACGCCGCTTGCCGCCGGCATTGCCGAGATGGAGGCTGTCGCCGAGGCGATGCTCCTGGAGGTCGACCCGCGCGATGCCAGCGCCTGCCTGACCGATTTCGAGCGCGTGCTCGGCCCCGATCCGTGCGGCCGCGATACCTCGACCATGTCGCTTGGCGACCGCCGGCAGCTGGCACATCAGCGCTGGACGGCCCGCGGCGGCGCCTCCAGGCAATACTTCATCAACCTCGCAGCAAAGCGGGGCGTCACGATCACGATCAGCGAGAACCTCGTCACCTATGCCGGTGAGCTCGAGTGCGGCGAAGAGCTGATCGAGCCGCCTGAACAGTTCATCTGGACCGTCCATCTCGGCGACCTTTCAGACGAGACGCTGTTCGAGGCCGATGAAGGCCAGGCCGGCGACCGTCTCTACGATCTCACCATCAGCGACATCGAATGCGACATCCGGCGCCTGAAGCCGGCGCACACCGAAGTCGTCTTCGACTACGGGAGCCTCTGACATGGACCGGATCGCCCATTCTTCGCATGTTGACATCGGCGGCGGCCGCTGGGGCTTTCGTAGCAAGGACACCGTCGCCGGCCAGCCGGGCACGGTCGTCACCGCCACCCATATGAACGCCACGCAAGAGGAGATGCTGGCGATCATCGAGAAGGCGGGCTTCGTGCCCGACCCGAACGACCTGACCCAACTCGCCCAGGGTATCCAGAGCGGCGCGTTGAACTTCGCCGTGGCCACTGGAACGGCGAACGCCTGGGTGGTTGCGCCGGCCCTCGCGATCCTCGCCTACAAGGCCGGCCGCGTTTTCTGGATCAAGGCGCCGGCAACCAACACCAGCACCACCGTCAACGCCAATTTGAGTGGCCTCGGCAACCGGCGCATCAAGAAGTCGAACGGTTCGGACCCCGCTGTCGCCGACCTGACCAGCGGGCGCTGGTATCCGGTTTTCGACGACGGCGTGAACCTCTGCGTGACCGCCACGCTGCCGAGCGATGTGCGAACTGCCCTGGTCGGGTTGACCGGCAACTGTCTGCTCTGGCTCGACGGAACCGAGCTGCGGCTGTCACAAAAGAATGGCTCGCAGCTCATCGTGAACGGCGCGCCGGTGCAGATCCCATTGGTCGGCCCGACATTGTCGACCGCCGGCAACGCCAACAGCACAGACTACTTCATCTACGCCTATCTCGACGGCAACGGTGACCTAAAGCTGGAGAAATCGACGACCGTCTTCACCACCGGCGCCGACGGCACTCAGGTCAAGACCGGCGATGCGAGCCGCGCGCACGTCGGCATCGCCGGTTCGAATGCAGCGGGCGCCTGGGAGGACAGCTTTGCCAACCGGCTGGTCCGCTCGTACTACAACCGCGAATCCAAGCGAATCTTCAATCGCTTCACGGCCGACCGCCAAACCGCGGCCGGATCCGGCACGCCGGCCGAGATCAACACCGAAATCCGCTGCAACTTCGTCTGCTATCCCGACGATCTCATCGACGGCTTCGCGACGGGCTATGTCTTCAATAGCGGCGCGAGCGGCACGACCTACACCGCTGTGACCTATGACGGGACCGGAACCAATAATGCCGGCATCTCGGCGGTCTTCGGCACGGCCGGCGGCCCGGTTGCGCCGCGCCAGCAGATTTCGGGTCTGAGCGCCGGCCGGCACTACGCGACGCTCACCGGCTACAACTCGACCGGAACCGGCACATGGGGCGGCAACACCTCCTCGGCGCCGTCCTGCCTCCTCCATCTTTCCTTGAGGTGATCATGAATGCGATCGGACCGACCTTTGGCGACGAGCTCGAGGCCGCAGGCCTCGGCGGGCTACCGATCTCATGGGGCAGCGATGGCGACGTGCAAGGGCTCGATGGCCTGAGCGCGAAGCAGAAGGCCGGCGTCAAGGCGGTGCTGGCGGCGCACGACGCGAGCCGGATACCCCTTGCAGCGCTCAAGAATGAGGCCTTCAATCTCATCAGCTCGGTAATCCCGACCACCGCGCAACTCAACCTTTCTGCGACGATGGCGGTGATCGCCGGTGCACCGGTCGACATGCGCTCGGCTGAGGAGCAGCAGTTCGCCGAAACCTACGCTGCCGGCGTCGCTTGGATACAGGCCGTTCGCCACCGCCTGCGCGAGCTCGCCGATTTCGGCGGAGTAACGCCGGAGGGCGAGCAACGCTGGCCCAAACCAAAACAATCAGTGGTTGATCTCGC
>NZ_LNCQ01000059.1:9868-11908 GCF_002831785.1 Allobosea sp. FBZP-16
ACCGAAGGTTCGTCTTCGTTCTTGGGATAGGGGATAGGCTATGGATCGTCGTCAGTTTCTCGCGCTTGGCGCCGCCGCCGCGGCCGCGCCGCTGGTCCTTCCTCGATCGGCGCTGGCCAGCATACCGCTCGTCACGCACGGCCAGTTCGCCAAGACCCACACCACCAAGAACGACATGTTCTTCAATTGGCGCCGGGTGCAGCAGTTTACGATCGGGCTCAAGGTCGACCGGCCTGCACGGATGCGATTGAGCTTCAACGCCTGCGTCCGCCTGGCAGATTTCATGGAGCGGATGTCGGTCTATGCGATCAGCGCCGGCCTGCGCGGACCTGCGGCGGCGGATGCGTGGCCCGGCACGGAAGACCCGTTCTGGGGCCGCCCCCCCGAAATACCCGGCTGCTTTGTCAGGGCGAACATCATGTCAAATCTGGTCACCTATCCCAGCGGCCAAACCGACCGATACAAATATGCGACCCCGGCCTTCTCGACGGTGCATCAGATAACTGAGCCGGGCTTCTACCGGGTCGAGATTTGGGCTCGTGCGCGATCGTCCTGGAACATGGGCGGCGCTACGAACTGGGATAACACCGGGGCTCCAAATCCCGGCGGCGATGGCAACGTCGCGTTCGATCAGGACCCGTACGACGCCTACGATCCCGATTTCCCGGCGAACCATGCGGTGGTGTCGCCGAGCACCTACCCACAGAACCAGCTGGTGGTAGAGCTCGACTGAGCTGGTGACGTGACAGGGGAGCCTCGAGGGGCTCCGGCGGCCGCTCCCTGGCAGGTAAAGCCGCCCGATGAAAGGTCGAAATGACATCGCCCGCCACGGCGGCTGCGAAGCCGCGCGTGCAAGGGCGACGATTCCGGACCGCAGCACAAATGGATTCCGTCAGACCGGTTAATCCCGTCGCCGGCTATGTCGGCGGCAAGAAGCAGCTCGCACGCCGCATCACCGCTCGGATCGGCGCAATCGAGCACAGCCTCTATGCAGAGCCTTTCGTCGGCATGGGCGGCGTTTTCCTGCGCCGACCGAGCCGACCGAAGGTCGAGGCGATCAACGACGCCTCGCGCGATGTCGCGATCTTCTTCCGCATCCTGCAGCGCCACTATCAGGCCTTCCTGGACATGCTGAAATGGCAGGTGACCAGCCGGGCCGAATTCCAGCGCCTGGCCGGCCAGGATCCCGACACGCTCACCGACCTGGAGCGCGCTGCCCGCTTCCTCTATCTCCAGCGCCTCAGCTTCGGCGGCAAGGTCGCATCCCGCTCCTTCGGCATCGACACGAACGGCCCAGCTCGCTTCGACATCACGCGCCTGGTGCCGCTGCTTGAGGCGGTGCACGAGCGCCTCGCCGGCGTCTGGGTCGACTGCCTGCCCTGGCAGGAGTTCATCCGGCGCTGGGACCGGCCGGGCACGCTGTTCTATCTCGATCCGCCCTATTGGGGCACTGAGCACTTCTACGGCAGAGACCTTTTCGGCCGCGATCAGTTCGCCGAGCTCAGCGCGGCTTTACAAGCGCTTCAAGGCCGTTTCATCCTCTCGCTCAATGACGTGCCCGAGGTGCGCGCGCTCTTCGCCTGGGCCTCGATCGAGACAGTCGAGCTCAGCTACCAGGCGGGCGGGGCCGAGCACACGAAGCGGGTGCGCGAGGTGGTGATCAGCGCATGAGGCAGGTCGATGGACAAGGTGATAGGCGCTGGCCGGCAGCACCGCATGCAGCACGAGGCGAACAGCTCGCGGATCGAGATCGAGGAGCCGTTTGGAAGGGGCCGGTGGATGGTGAACCTTGAAGCGGCCCGAACCGACGAGACCGTCGAGGTAAGGATCTTGGGCCGCCTCGTGGTGGTGTTCACTCCGCAGGAAGCGCGAGAGTTCGCTCAGGCGCTGGACCGTATCGCAGGCGCCTAGAGAGGCATCATTCCAAAACGCGGTCTGTTGCCATTTGATCGTTCGCTCAGTGCCATTTGATTTTTCGCGCTACAACACGACTAGGTTTGCCCGGGCCGCAGCTTGTAGAAGACGTGCCGGCCGATCGTG
>NZ_LNCQ01000059.1:11918-149851 GCF_002831785.1 Allobosea sp. FBZP-16
TCGGTTGTTCGTTTCACAACACGACTAGGTTTGCCCGGGCCGCAGCTTGTAGAAGACGTGCCGGCCGATCGTGTCCATCTTCTTCAGCTTCCGCGCCCAGTACGGCCGGACATAGTCGGCGTGGTAGTGGGTGGAGGCGCCGACCTCAGCCAGATAGGTCGTGCCGTCATAAACCTCGCGGGCGATGCGGACGGCGTCGCGCCAGGGGCCGGGCTCGGTGATGCGCAGCGCCTTGCCCTCGCAGGCGAAGGTGAACTGGCAGGCGAGATGGCGGCTTGCGTTCTGGTAGACCGCGCCGCAGACCGTGTTCGGGTAGAGCCCGCTCTTGACCCGGTTGAGCACCACCTGCGCCACTGCGGCGCGGCCCTGCTCGCCTTCCGAGCGCGCCTCGAAATAGACGGCTTCGGCCAGGCAGCGCTGCTCCTTGGCCATGTTCTCGGGCGCAATCAGGCTGGTGTAGATCTGCTTCTCGCTGGGGTCGACGGTGCGCAGGTCGATGGTCGTGCCGCGCTCCGACTTGGCGATCCGAATGCGCGATTTCGGCTCGGCGGCAACGGGCGCCATCTGCATCGGCGTGGCGGAGGCCGCTCCGGCGACGCCGGTGGCTGCGGGCGTGCTGGAGGACTGGCCGAGCGCCGTGGAGACGGACGGCGTCGAGCCGTCGAGGTTTTCCGGATTCAGTTCGCCATGGCGCGGAGAGCCGATGCTCTTCGGAACCGCCGTCGGCGAGGAATCCGACAGGGCCGGGTCGGTCATCCCCTCGTCGCGCAGGAAGGGTTCGAAGCCGAGCGGCGGCTCCTCCGGGCTTTCCTGCGCTTCGAGCGAAAAGCCGCCCGAGATCAGCCCGGGCTGGGTGTCGCCGAAGACGACCTGCTCGAGCTCGCCGGGTGGGCCGTTGCGGGTCAGCGTCGGACGTAAGGGCACGATCGGATCGCCCTTGCTGCTGCGGTCGACCTGCGGGAAGGCGCTGGCCGTGCGCTTCATGTCCTCGCGCGGCTGGCGCGGGTCGATCGCGAAGGTCCGCTCGGGCGTTTCGAAGGAAAGTCGCGCCGGCTGGATCAGGCGGGCATAGGCGCGCTCCGGCATACGAAAGGCGCTGGCGGCCACGAGCAGCGACGGGCCTTCCGCAAGGTCGGAGAGCGCGCCCGGCGCGGTGCGGGGGATCAGCGAGCCCGGCGGGCCGAGGACATCGGGCTTCTGCCCGGCCGAAGCGGTGAAGGAGACCAGCATGCCGGCCGAGAGCGCCCAGGGAGCGACGGTCGCCAGCGCCCAGCGCAGCTTCTGCCAGCCCATTCGCTTCGATCGCCGACGCAGACGCAACTGACCCAGGCCCTCGTTTCGCAAAGACGACAGATGAGCGACCGCGAATCCTGATGATGCAAATTCGCGACACTCGGATAATCCCTTGTCAGGGTTGAAAGGCGGTTAACGGCCGTCCGCTCGCGTCGGCGGCCCTCCGCCAAAAGACGGCTTTCCCGATCGGGGATTTGTCCCTTATGCTGCGCCGCAACAAAGGGAGAGAGACATGAATGCCACCGCCCTCAAGGCCGATTCCGAAGCCAATGCCGTCGCGTTGATCGCTGCCGCCTTGCCGGGCTTCGAGGCCTTGCTGGAGGAGGCGGTCGCAGCCGTCAGGCAGAAGGTGCTGGTCGACGGCCGGATTTCCTCGGCGAGGCTTGAGCAGGAGCAGCACGCTGCGCACGGCCTCTCCTGGCTCGCCACCTATGTGATGGGCCTGCGCGAGCTCAAGGCTTATGGCGAGCGCCTGCAGGCCGAGGATCGCTACGGCGCGATCGAGGACTACGCCATCCGGATCGGCGCAGGCGAGTATGCCGCCCAGATCTTCGGCGGCATCCCGATGAGCCAGGGCGAGATCGTCCGCCTGCCGGCGCTAGGCCTCACGGCCAAGGCCGTCGCCGCCGCTTGCTCGGACGCGGCGGAGCAATTGATCGCCGAGGGCAACACGCCGGAGAACCGAGCTCGCTTCGTCGCGCTGTTCAGCCAGAGCCAGGGCCTCGCCAGCGTCGGCGATCCCGGCCTCGACGAGACGCTTGAAGCGATCCGCTCGGAGATGCGCCGCTTCTGCGAGCAGCAGGTCACGCCGCATGCCCATGAATGGCATCTTCAGAACGAGTACATCCCGCTGCCGGTAGTCGAGCAGATGGCCGAGCTCGGCGTGTTCGGCCTGACCATCCCCGAGGAGTTCGGCGGCATGGGTCTGTCGAAGGTCTCGATGTGTGTCGTCTCCGAGGAGCTCTCGCGCGGCTATATCGGCGTCGGTTCGCTCGGCACCCGCTCCGAGATCGCCGCCGAACTGATCCTGAACGGCGGCACCGACGAGCAGAAGGCCTATTGGCTGCCGAAGATCGCCTCGGGCGAAATCCTGCCGACCGCCGTCTTTACCGAGCCCAATACCGGATCCGACCTCGCATCGCTGCGCACCAAGGCGGTGAAGGACGGTGACACCTGGAAGGTCTACGGCAACAAGACCTGGATCACCCACCCGGTTCGCGCCGACATCATGACGCTGCTGGTCCGCACCGATCCGGATGCGCCGGGCTATCGCGGCCTCTCCATGCTGATCGCCGAGAAGCCGCGGGGCACGGATGCCGAGCCGTTCCCGGTGGAGGGCTTGACCGGCGGCGAGATCGAAGTGCTCGGCTATCGCGGCATGAAGGAATACGAGCTCGCCTTCGACGGCTTCGAGGTGAAGGGGGAGAACCTGCTCGGCGGCGTCGAAGGGCAGGGCTTCAAGCAACTGATGCAGACCTTCGAGGCCGCCCGCATCCAGACCGCGGCGCGGGCGCTCGGCGTCGCGCAATCTGCCTTCGATCTCGGCCTGCGCTATGCCCAGGAGCGCATCCAGTTCGGCAAGCCGCTGATCGCCTTCCCGCGCGTCGCCGACAAGCTCGCCATGATGGCGGCCGAGCTCGTCATCGCCCGCCAGCTCACCTATTTCGCCGCGCGCGAGAAGGATGCCGACCGGCGCTGCGATCTGGAAGCCGGCATGGCCAAGCTGCTCGGCGCCCGCGTCGCCTGGGCGGCGGCCGACAACGCCCTGCAGATCCATGGCGGCAACGGCTTTGCGCTGGAATATCCGATCAGCCGCGTGCTCTGCGACGCCCGCATCCTCAACATCTTCGAGGGCGCGGCCGAGATCCAGGCGCAGGTGATCGCGCGGCGGCTGGTGGAGGGGTGAGGTGAGGCCTCTGGCCTAGAGGCTGGCCGCCGCCCGCGCCGCCTGGTCGTACTGGCCCGACAGCGAGCGCATCGCGGCGGCGATCTCGGACAGGCGGGCCGGATCGACGCCGGTCGCCAGCACCGATTTCACCAGTAATTGCTCGCGGATCTGGGCGTAGCGCTTGCAGGCGTCCTCGCCCGCGGGAGTGATCGCAACGGTCTTTTCCTTGCCCTTGCGGCCGCTCTTCAGAAGCTTCAGGCGCTCGAGCTTCTTCAGCGAATAGTTCACCAGATGCGTGTCCTCGATGTTGAGGACGAGGCAGATGTCGGCGAGGCGCTTGGCCTTGCCGCGATGGTTGACGTTGTGCAGGACGAGCACGTCCATGGGCGTCAGCTCGGGAATACCGGCGGCGGTCATGCAGCGCAGCATCCAGCGCTGGAAGGCGTGGACCGTCATCGTCAGCGCGAACTCGAATTCCGACAGCGCCGGCATCGCGCCGGAGGCGAGATGGCCGGAAGAGACGATCGGGCCGAGGTCGTCGGAAGGGAGCATGCTGTCTCTAGCCGAAAGAGGCGCGGTCCGCGGGGGGCTCCCTTCTCCCCTCGGGGGAGAAGGTCCCGGCAGGGGGATGAGGGCAGTACGACTGGGTGAGAGTCGGACAGGTCGAGCCTATCCTTCCCTCATCCGTCAGCGCTTCGCGCTGCCACCTTCTCCCCCGAGGGGAGAAGGAAAGCATCGCGCCTCACATCTTCTTATAGGCGTCGACGATCGCCTGGCCGTCGGCGCCGGCCTTCTTCAGCCAGTCGGCGGTGAGCGTCTCGCCGGCCTTCTTGAAGCCGTCCTTAAGCGCCGGCGACGGGGCCTGCACCTTCATGCCCTTGGCCTTGAGCTGGTCGAGATACCAGTTGGTCTTCTCTTCCCACATCTTCCAGCCGCGCGCTTCGGCGGTGGCTGCGGCCTTCAGGATCGCCTCCTGCGTCGGCTTGTCGAGCGCGTCGAAGGCGGCCTTGTTGACGAAGGTCGCGTCCTTCGGGATCCAGGCCTGGACGTCGTAGAAATGCGTCAGCGTCTCCCAGGCTTTGGAGTCGTAGCCGGTGCCCCCCGACGACATGAAGGAGTTGACCACGCCGGTCGCCAGCGCCTGCGGCAGCTCGGCCGCCTGGATCGTCACCGACTGCATGCCGAGCAATTCGCCGAGGCGGGCGGTGCCGACATTATAGGCGCGCCACTTCAGGCCCTTCATGTCCTCGATCGTGTTGAGCTCCTTCTTGGTATAGACGCCCTGCGGCGCCCACGGGACCATGAACAGCAGCTTGATCCCCTGGCTGTCGAGCTTCTTCTCGACCGCCGCCTTCGAGGCCTTGTAGAGCTTCATCGAGTCGGCGAACGAGGTCGCCAGGAACGGCACGACGTCGATGCCGAAGACCGGGTCCTCGTTCTCGTGCAGCGAGATCAGCACCTCGCCCATCTGGGCCTGGCCGCTGGCGACGGCGCGCTTGATCTCCGGCGCCTTGAACAGTGCCGCGCCGGGGTGGACGGTGATCTGCAGCTTGCCTGACGTCGCGGTCTCGACGTCCTTGGCGAAGAGGACGAGGTTTTCCGAGTGCGGGTTGTCGGCAGGGTAGGCCGCCGGCAGGTTCCACTTGGTCTGGGCCGAGGCGGGGGCGGCTAGCGCGAAGGCGCTGCAGCCGAGTGCGAAGGCGGCGATGGCGGTTCTGCGGTTGAACATGCGTTGTCCCTCTCTCTTTTGCTTGGTCTTGAACTCAATCGGGGAATGCGAGCTTGGGCAAGTAGAGCACGATCTGCGGGAAGGTCGTGATGATCACCACCGCGACGTTGAGCAGAATGAAGAACGGGAAAGCCGCTTTCGCAACCGTCCAGGTGTCCTTGCCGCTCATGTTCTGCAGCACGAACAGGTTGAAGCCGACCGGCGGGGTGATCTGCGCCATCTCGACATGGATGACGAGGTAGACGCCGAACCAGACGAGGTCGAACCCGGCCTCCTTGACCATCGGCAGCACGATAACCGCCGTCAGCACGATCATCGAGATGCCGTCGATCAGGCACCCCAGGATGATGTACATCACGGTCAGCGCCAGCACGAGCATGTGGGGCGAAAGCTGCTGGCCCTTGACCCATTCGGCCAGCGCCGCCGGGATGCCGGTGAAGCCCATCGCCGCCGTGCAGAAGGCCGCGCCCGCAAGGATCAGCATGATCATGCAGGTGAGGCGGGTCGCGCTCATGATGCTTTCGAGCAGCGCCGCCCAGGTCAGCGTACCGCTCCACCAGGCGAGGAAGAGCGCGCCGGTGACGCCGAAGGCAGCGCATTCGGTCGCGGTCGCGAAGCCGAGGATCAGCGACAGGAAGACGGCGGCGATCAACAGCAGGCAGGGGGCGAGCTTGGCCGATTGCCGGAGCTTCTCGCGGAACGGAAGGGACGGGTCGCGCGGGGGGGTCTTGCCCGGGTTCAGCCAGGACCAGATGATGACGTAGCCCATGTAGAGCGCCATCACGAGCAGGCCGGGCAGGAAGCCGCCGAGGAAGACCTGCAGCACCGAGACGTTGGCGGTGACTGCGTAGACGACCATCGGGATCGATGGCGGGATCAGGAGGCCGAGCGTGCCGGACCCGGCGAGCGTGCCGAGGCTCAGGCGCTCGTCATAGCCGCGCTTCGCCAGCTCGGGCAGGGCGATCTTGCCGATGGTGGCGACCGTCGCGGCCGACGAGCCGGAGACCGCCGCGAAGATGCCGCAGCCGACGATGTTGGTATGGATCAGCCGGCCGGGCAGCCATTGCAGCCAGGGCGAGAGACCTTGGAACATCTGCTCGGACAGCCTCGTCCTGAACAGGATCTCGCCCATCCAGATGAAGAGCGGAAGGGCCGCGAGGGTCCAGGACGCCGTGGCGCTCCACACCGTCGTCGCCAGCACTTGGCCGATCGGGACATTGGTGACGAGGTTCATCGCCAAGAGGCCGACAAGGCCGAGGCCGACGGCGATCCAGACGCCGCTCGCCAGGATACCGACGAGGAAGAGCAGCAGGACGAGCGAGAGTTCGGGCAGGGACATCAGACGCCTCCACCCTGCGCGACGCGCTCGACCAGTTCCTCGACGGATTTCGGCGGTTCGGGCTGATAGGTCGGACGTCCGCCGCGGGCGACGATGACGAATTCGTCGAGCAGCGCGATCAGGAGGATGCCGAGCCCGATCACCATGGCGAGCTGCGGAATCCATAGCGGCACGGACACGACGCCGGTCGACATGTCGTCGAAGCGCCAGGAATCATGCGCGAGACGCCCGGTCTGCCAGGTGAAATAGCCTATGAAGGCCGATGCAACGGTGAGCGACACCAGTTCGGCGACCTGCCGGCGGCGGCCGCTGAGTCGTTCGATCAACAGGCCGACGCGGATCATCTCTCCACGCTTGAAGGTGTGGGCGAGGCCGAAAAAGGCCATTCCCACCAGTGCCCAGGAGGCGAAATCGTCACCGGAGGGAATGTTTAAGCTGATCTCGCGGCCGATCGACATGAACATCATCAGCACGAAGATCGCGACCAGGCTGACGCCGGAGAGCCAGCCGGAGACCAGATAGAGTGCGTCGAGGAAGCGGCGGATCATGCGCGCGCCTCGCGACGATGCGTCGCCGCGCCGGGCCGCTCGGCCATGCGCAAAGCGGCGGTTGCCAGGACTGGTCCCGTCATGAAAGCCTCCCCTAAGATCGGCCCGGCCCCTCAGCCATGTCCCGATCGCTGATCGTCGATCCTAATCGGCGAAATGAGCTTGTCAACGTTTCATCGACGATTTATCGATGAAACGTCAAAGAGCCTTGTTGGCCAATAATCGGGGGATCAGATGACGAACGGCCGTTGGGACTTCTGGATCGACCGTGGCGGCACCTTCACCGACGTGATCGGCCGTGATCCCGCAGGCAAATTGCATGCCCGCAAGCTGCTCTCCGAGAATCCCGGAGCCTATCGCGACGCCGCCGTCCAGGGCATCCGCGATCATCTCGGCCTGAAGCAAGGCGAGCCGATCCCTGCCGGCACGGTCGGCGAGGTCCGCATGGGTACGACGGTCGCGACCAATGCGCTGCTGGAGCGCAAGGGCGACCGGACCTTGCTCGTCACTACCAAGGGTTTCCGCGACGCGCTGCGCATCGGCTACCAGGCCCGGCCCGACATCTTCGCCAAGGAGATCATCAAGCCGGAGCAGCTCTACGACGCAGTGGTCGAGATCGAGGAGCGCGTCCTCGCCGATGGTACGGTCGAGAAGGCCGCAGACGAGGCCGCGATCCGCGCCGCCTTGCAGGCTGAGTTCGATGCCGGTTTCCGCGCTGTCGCCATCGCCTTCATGCATGGCTATCGCTACCCGGCGCATGAAGAGCTCGCCGCCAAGGTCGCCCGCGAGATCGGCTTCCCGCAGGTCTCGGTCAGCCATGAGGTCTCGCCGCTGATCAAGCTGGTCGGGCGCGGCGACACCGCCGTGGTCGACGCCTATCTCTCGCCGATCCTCGCCCGTTATGTCGCGCAGGTCTCCGAGGAGCTCGACATCGCCCGCACCGGCGCGCGGCTGATGTTCATGATGTCCTCGGGCGGCCTCACCGCCGCCGACCTGTTCCAGGGCAAGGACGCGATCCTCTCCGGCCCGGCCGGCGGCGTCGTCGGCCTCGCCGAGACCGGCCGCTCGGCCGGCTTCGAGAAGGTCATCGGCTTCGACATGGGCGGAACCTCGACCGACGTCGCCCATTTCGACGGCGAATACGAGCGCGCCTTCGAGACCGAGGTTGCCGGCGTGCGCATGCGCGCGCCGATGATGCTGATCCATACCGTTGCTGCAGGTGGAGGGTCCATTCTGCATTATGACGGCTCGCGCTTCCGCGTCGGCCCCGATTCCGCCGGCGCCAATCCCGGCCCGGCCGCCTATCGCCGCGGCGGCCCGCTCGCCGTGACCGACGCCAACGTGATGGTCGGTAAGCTGATCCCGTCCTATTTCCCGCCGATCTTCGGCCCCGGCCAGGACCAGCCGCTCGATGTCGCGACGGTGCGCGAGAAATTCGCCGCTCTCGCCGCTGAAGTTGGCGATGGTCGCTCGCCCGAGGAGGTCGCCGACGGCTTCGTCCAGATCGCCGTCGCCAACATGGCCGAGGCGATCAAGAAGATCTCGGTCCAGCGCGGCTACGACATCACCCGCTATGCGCTGAATTCCTTCGGCGGCGCCGGCGGCCAGCATGCCTGCCTCGTCGCCGATGCGCTCGGCATCAAGACGGTGCTGCTGCACCCATTCTCCGGCCTGCTCTCGGCCTATGGCATGGGCCTGGCCGAGATCCGCGCAACCCGCACTGCGGCGCTCGACGTGCCCCTGGATGCCGAGGCCAAGGCCGCGATCGGCGTGCTCGCCGACAGGCTGGGCGCCGAGGCGAAGGGCGAAGTTGCCGGGCAGGGCGTGCCGGATGGCGACATTGCCATCCATGTCCGCGCCCATATCCGCTACGCCGGCACCGACACCGCGATCGCGACACCCTTCGGCAGCCGCGCCGAAATGCAGGACGCCTTCCAGGCGGCGCACAAGGCCCGCTTCGGCTTCATGGACGAGACCAAGGCGCTGGTCGTCGAGGCCGTTGAGGTCGAGGCCGTCGGCGGCGGCGCCCGTTTCGAGGAGGCTGCGGCAGCCGAGAGCGCTGGCGATCCGGAGGTCGCCGAGCGCACCCGCTTCTTCTCCAAGGGGCAGTGGCACGAGGCGGCGATCGTCCGGCGCGAGGCGATGGCCCGAGGCCAGGGCATTGCCGGCCCGGCGATCGTGATCGAGCCAAACCAGACCGTCGTGGTCGAGGATGGCTGGACTGCAAAGCTGACCGCCAAGGACCATCTTGTCCTGACCCGCAGCAAGGCGCTGGTTCAGAACGCTGCGATCGGCACCAAGGCCGACCCGGTCATGCTCGAGATCTTCAACAACCTGTTCATGTCGATCGCCGAGCAGATGGGCGTGACGCTGCAGAACACCGCCTATTCCGTGAACATCAAGGAGCGGCTCGACTTCTCCTGCGCCGTCTTCGACCAGACCGGCGCGCTCGTCGCCAACGCGCCGCACATGCCGGTGCATCTCGGCTCGATGGACCGCTCGGTCGAGACGGTGATCTCGAACAATCCGGTGATCCGCCCGGGCGACGTCTACTGCCTGAACGCGCCCTACAACGGCGGCACGCACCTGCCCGACATCACGGTCTGTACCCCAGTCTTCGACAACGAGGACAAGCAGATTCTGTTCTGGGTCGCTAGCCGCGGCCACCACGCCGATGTCGGTGGCACTGCGCCGGGCTCGATGTCGCCGCTGGCGACCAATATCGAGGAAGAGGGCGTCTATATCGACAACTTCAAGATCGTCGATCAGGGCCGCTTCTGCGAGGAGGAGCTGGTCAAGCTCCTGACCGGTGCGCGCTACCCGGTCCGCAATGTCGTCCAGAACGTCAACGATCTGAAGGCGCAGATCGCCGCCAACGAGAAGGGCGTGGCGGAACTGCGTAAGATGATCCGCTCCTTCGGACTCGACGTCGTCCAGGCCTATATGGGCCACGTCCAGGACAACGCCGCCGAGAGCGTCGCGCGCCTTTTGACCCGCCTGCATGACTCCGAGTTCACCTATCCGATGGACCAGGGCTGCGCGATCAAGGTGAAGATCACCATCGATCGTGACAAGCGCGAGGCGACGGTCGACTTCACCGGCACCTCGCCGCAGCGCGAGGACAATTTCAACGCGCCGGCGCCCGTCACCCGCGCCGCCGTGCTCTACGTCTTCCGCGTCATGGTCGACGACGCGATCCCGATGAATGCCGGCTGCCTGCGCCCGATCAAGGTGATCGTGCCGGAGGGCTCGATGCTGGCGCCGCGTTATCCAGCCGCCGTCGTCGCCGGCAATGTCGAGGTCAGCCAAGCCGTGACCAACACGCTGTTCGGCGCGCTGGAGGCGATGTCGTCCTCGCAGGGCACGATGAACAACCTGACCTTCGGCAACGACCAGTACCAGTATTACGAGACGATCTGCTCGGGCTCGCCGGCCGGGCCGGGCTTCAACGGCACCTCGGGCGTCCACGTCCACATGACCAATTCGCGCCTGACCGATCCGGAAATCCTGGAGACGCGCTTCCCGGTCGTGCTCGAGGACTTTCACATCCGCGCCGGCTCGGGCGGCAAGGGCGAATGGAATGCCGGCGACGGCACCAGCCGCACCATCCGGTTCCTCAAGACGATGGACTGCGCCATCCTCGCCTCGCATCGCAAGGTCAGGCCTTTCGGCATGAAGGGCGGCGAGCCCGGCGAGCTCGGCAGGACGCTGGTCCGGCGGCTTTCTGGCGAGGTCGAGGAGCTCAAGCCATCGGACCAGACGCTGCTGCAGGCCGGCGAGGCTGTCACCGTGATCACGCCGACGGCGGGCGGCTATGGAAAGCCGAAGTCCTGACGCTTAGGTCTGCTCTCTAAGACGGAGACCGACCATGCCCCAGACCTGGATGATCACCGGTGCCAATCGCGGCATCGGCCTGGCCTTGACGATGGAATTGCTGCGACGGGGCGACCATGTCGTCGCCGCGGCGCGCGATCCCTGGGGCGGGGCTTTGGCGGAGGTCGCCGGCGGGCAGGCCGGGACGCTGACTCCGCTGGAGCTCGACGTCACCTCCGACAAGAGCGTCGCCGCAGCCAAGCAGGCGCTCGATGGCCGCCCGATCGACGTGCTGGTCAACAATGCCGGCGTCTACGGCCCGCGCGACCGGCAGTCGGCGCTCGACATGGATTTCAACGCCTGGCGCGAGGTCTTCGAGGTCAATGTCTACGCCCCCTTGCGGGTGGCGCAGGCCTTCCTGCCCAATGTCGAGGCGGGCACCGGTCGCAAGATCGTCACAATAAGCAGCCGCATGGGCTCGATCGGCAGCAATCCCTCCGGCGCGATCGCCTATCGCTCCTCCAAGGCGGCGGTGAACATGGTGATGGTCGGTTTCGGCAATGCGGTGCGCGGCAGCGAGGTCGCGGTGCTGCTGTTCCATCCCGGCTGGGTCCGCACCGACATGGGCGGAGGCGGCGCCGACATCCCGCCGGCTGAGAGCGCCGCCGGGTTGATCGCCACGATCGACGCCTCCGGCATGCGCGAGACCAACAGCTTCCGGAACTGGAAGGGCGACGAAATCCCCTGGTAGGGGTTCAGCTGCCGCGGGTCGAGGCGAGCCAGAGCCCGCCGCCGATCAGGAAGCCACCGCTGACCTTCGACATCAGCCGGACGCGCCGCTGCGACAGGAAGCGGCCGGCCCGGCCGGAGAGGATCGCATAGGCGCTGTCGCTGATTGCCGCGAACAACATCGCGATCGCGCCCATGATCGCGATCTGCGTGGCGTAGTCGCGCGCCGGATCGAGGAACTGCGGGAAGAAGGCGCCGAAGAAGACCAGCGTCTTCGGGTTGCTCAGCGCGACCAGCAGCCCCTGCAGGAAGAAGCCGCCGCGCGGCGGGCGAGCCTCGGCCGCGCCCTCGGTGATCTCGCCGGCGCTGCGATACATCTTCCAGCCCAGCCAGATCAGATAGGCTGCGCCGGCAAGTCTGACCCAGTCGAACCAGTGACCCATCGCCGCGATCACCGAGCTCAGGCCGATGCCGACGATCGCGATCATGATCACGAGCCCGGCCTGCGTTCCTGCCATGTTGAGAAGCCCGGCGCGGCTACCATGGCACAGGCTGTTGGCGATGATCAGCGTCACCGTCGGGCCTGGAACGATCACGATGACGAGGCAGGCGGCGAGATAGGCGGCGAAGAGTTCGAGTGACATGGGGGGAGCCTCCCGGCGGGCTTGGCGGTCGCCTCGCAGGCGGCGCATCATTCCTCTCCTGTTTGGGCCGGCCTGTCGAGAGAGGGAGGGGCGCTTGACAGAGACGGATTTCCGGGTCGTCCCGCTGACACCGGAGCTTTGGCCGGCGCTCGAGGATCTCTTCGGCCCGCAAGGGCCCTGCTATGGCTGCTGGTGCAATCATTTCCGCATGCCGCCGAAATTGCGCAAGCCGTTGCTTGGCGAGGGAGCGCGCCAGCTTTTCGAGGAGCGGGTGGAGAAGGGGCCGCCGCCGGGCGTGCTCGCTTTTGCCGGCGAGGTTCCTGTCGGCTGGCTGCAGATCGGACCGCGGGCGCATGTGCCCGAATGGAATAATCCGCGCCGGGCTCGACGCCGCTGCCGGATGCGCCGGCGCAGGATGAGCGCAACTGGGCGGCCTCCTGCTTCTTCGTGCGCAAGGGCTTTCGCGGCAAGGGCGTCACGGCGGTGCTGCTGGCTGGCGGGCTCGATTTCGCGCGGGCGAGCGGCGCATGTTTGGTCGAGGCCGCGCCGATGGACAACGAGGCCAGGCGCAGCGCCGACGGGCTCTATGTCGGTCCGGAGAGCGTGTTCCAGCGCGCCGGGTTCGTCGAGGTCGCCAGGCAGAAGTCGGGTCGGCCACTGATGCGCTGCGTCCTGTAGCGGAAGCGCCTTCGCAAGGGTGTCGAAGGGTCGGTGTCAAGCCAAATATTTTATATTTTTTAGATACTTAGCTGGCTCCGTTAAGGATCTGTTTGTCTCGCATTTGCGAAAGCTCTGCTCGCTGACGAAGCGGTGAAGACGATGCGGCCGTTCGGGCTTACAGCCAAGATCACTGTCCTGTTCGCGATCTTCGGGATCGCCGCTGCCCTCGGTTTGGCGAGCGCGGTCAGCGGGCTCGATTCCGTCCACGAGATCGACCGCGAGGCCTTCTCCGGACAGCAGCTGGCCAACAAGGCGGCGTTGCTGTCGAGCCGGGTCGCGCAAGCTTCGCTCCTCAGCCGTTTCGACGATGCGACGGAGCCGGGGGCGGTCGTAACCGCGCTCGACCAACTCGATGAAGCGGTCGAGCTGGTCGATGCCGCACGCGCCAATCTGTTGTCGTCGCTGCCTGCCGGCCAGCGCCAGGTCAATGCCGTGCTCGACCCGCGCATCAGGACCTTCATCGCCTTCCAGCGCGACATCGTCGATATCGGCCGGCGTGTCTCGCCCAAGGCGGCGCTGATCGAGGCCTCAGCCGCCGAGGCGCGCGAGAACGTCCGCCAGATCATCGCGGCGACGGCGCGGCTCCGCGACGATCTCGATCGCCAGGCCGGCCTCGCCGCCAGCCGCGCCCGCGCTCTGGCGCAGGAAGTCAGGCTGCGCGTGATCCTGATCGCTGCCGGTCTTCCGCTGGCGGGTGGTTTGCTCGCGATCCTGCTGCTGCGGACCTATCTGACGCGGCCCCTGCACGTGCTGATGGAGACCATTGCGAAGGTCACCTCCTCGGATCGTGCAGTCGAGGTGCCCTACGGCAAGCGGCGCGACGAGATCGGCCAGCTTGCCCGCACCGTGCGCACGCTGAGCGAGGTCCGCGCCACTCTCGTCACCCGCGATGCCGAGGCCGATCTCGCACAGCAGCATCGGCAGCATCGGACGGAGGAACTGCACAGGATCGCCCAGGAGTTCGAGGCGCGCATCGGCCGTCTGCTCGCCGATATCGGCCGGCTAAGCGAGGGCCTGCGCGCTGCGCTGGACGCCTCCGCCCTGCGTGCAGGCCAGATCTCGCACAGCGGCAATGCCGCGGCGCAGGCCGTCGCCGGAGCCGGTGACGAGGCGATACGCATCGCCGATGCGGCGGTGCGGCTGGAAGCGGTCGTCGAGCAAATCAATCGCGAAGTCAGGCGCGTCTCCGAGACAGCGAGCCTCGCGACCCGCGACGCCTCCGGCACAGTCGGCCTGGTCGGCCGCTTGACCGAGAACGCCGGCAAGATCCGCGATGTCGTCCAGCTGATCGAGGCGATCGCGCGCCAGACCAACCTGCTCGCACTCAACGCCACGATCGAGGCGGCTCGCGCCGGCACGCATGGCCGCGGCTTCGCGATCGTCGCCAGCGAGGTCAAGGCCCTGGCGACCCAGACCGCCGACGCGACGGCGCAGATCTCGATGCGGATCGCGACCGTCGACACGGCGCTGTCGCAGGCTGCACAAGCGATCACCGGTATCGCGAGCCGCGCCGGCGCCGTCGAGCAGGCGAGCACCGAGATCTCGACCATGGTCGCCTCGCATACCGGCCTGCTGCAGGGGCTTGGTGAGACCATCGCGCGCATCTCGGTGGTCACCGGACAGGCGGCGGCCGCGGTGACGACGATCGCCGGCGCCGGTGTCCAGACCACGGCGCATGCCGAGCAGGGCGCGAGCGGCGCCCGCCAGCTCGACGAACGCATCTCGGCGCTGCAGGCCGAGGCCGACGAATTCGCCCGGCGCCTGCGCGCCGCCTGAACCGGCTTGCCTTGGCCGCCCGACTCGCGGCCTTGTGCGCCATGCCCAAAAGCATCTGCAACCTCCCATGAGCTGGTCGCCGCAGCAGGACGCGGCGCTCGCCGCCGTGGCCGATTGGCTGAAGGTCGGCTCGCCACAGCTCTTCCGCGTGTTCGGCTATGCCGGCACCGGCAAGACCACGCTCGCCCGGCATATCGCCGAGGGCGTCGACGGCACCGTCGTCTTCGCCGCCTTCACCGGCAAGGCGGCGCTCGTGCTGCGCAACAAGGGCTGCGAGGGCGCGCAGACCATCCATTCGCTGATCTACCGCTCGCGCGGGGTCGACGAGGAGAGCCCGACCTTCGTGCTCAATCGCGAGAGCACGGCGGCCAAGGCCAAGCTGATCATCATCGACGAATGCTCGATGGTCGACGAGGAGCTCGGGCGTGACCTGCTCTCCTTCGGCACGCCGGTGCTGGTGCTCGGCGACCCCGCCCAGCTTCCGCCGGTCAAGGGCGGCGGCTTCTTCACGGAAGGTCAGCCCGACGTGATGCTGACCGAGGTCCACCGCCAGGCGGCCGACAATCCGATCGTGCGCATGTCGATGATCGTGCGCGAGGGCGGGCGGCTCGAGGTCGGCGACTATGGCGCGAGTCGGATCATAAGGCGCGCCGAGATCACGCCGGAGCTGGTGCTCTCGGCCGATCAGGTGCTGGTCGGCCTCAACAAGACGCGCCGGCTCTACAATGCCCGCATGCGCCAGCTCATGGGCCATACCGCCAATGTCCCGGCCGTCGGCGAGAAGCTGGTCTGCCTGCGCAACGACAAGAGCAAGGGCTTGCTCAATGGCGGCGCCTGGATCGTGCAGGAGCTCAAGACCTCGAAGAAGGGGCTCGTCACCATGCGGGTGACGCCGGAGGACGACACTGGCGGCAAGCCGGTCAAGGTCTCGGTCATGCCGAATTTCTTCGACGGCACCGAGGACGAGGTGCCCTGGGAACTGCGCCGCCACACCGACGAGTTCACCTTCGGCTATGCGCTGACCGTCCACAAGGCGCAGGGCTCGCAGTGGGACAACATCGTCATGTTCGACGAGGCCTTCGCCTTCCGCGAGCACCGGGCCCGCTGGCTCTACACCGGCCTGACCCGCGCGGCCGAGACGATCACGGTGGTGATGTAAGCTCTGCGAGCAGGCGGGCGCGCTCCAGATCCTTCGGGCGCCCGAACCCTGCGATGATGCGCCTGAGCTCATCCCGCTCGGGGATGTAGACGGTCGCCGAGCCGAGAGTGACGGCCTGACGCGTCACTGGCTGCACCGGATGCCAGGCATCGCCGACGCGATGCTCGAAACCGGCCATGAGATCGACCGGCACGGGCTGCGTTGCCCATTTTGCCAGGACTTTGGACCTGAACAGCGGGTTCGGCGGCGCCGGATAGGGTTCGATCCCGATCAGCGGCAGGATACGGCCGATATCCTCGACGCTGAGCAGGACATCGACGTCGGCAACGGTGATCGGCCTGGCCCCATGCAGGGCCGCTGCGGCGCTGGCGATGATCCACCAGGGATCGCGTGCCGCTTCCATGATTCTTGCGACGGAATCGAGAGTCTCGATCAGGGGCGCGGGCAGGTTCATGAGCCGCCTATAGCAGCCTTCGGCGTTCTGCGGCGAGCCGGCGCCAGACCGTCACGGTAGATGGGAATTGCGTGAAACGCTGCTGGCGGAGAAGATTTTTCTTGGTATGCGATGGTCCTGTGCTGGCCCGGCAATGCATCGGAACCCATGATGATCGCAGCTTCGACCTTTGATTTGCGCATCGACCGCCGCGGCAGCAACTGCGCCAAATGGGACAAGATGGAAGCCATCTACGGCGTGCCGGTCTCCGACGGTATCGCCATGTGGGTAGCCGACATGGATTTCCGCCCGCCGGCCTGCGTCCAGGCCGCGGTCGAGGCGATGGCCGCCCATGGCATCTACGGCTATTTTGGCCACGAGAAGACGAACAGCGACGCGATCCGCTGGTGGATGCAGGAGCGCCATGGCTGGAGCGTCGAACCGGAGGCGGTCTTCACCACGCATGGGCTGGTGAACGGAACGGCGCTCTGCGTCGACGCCTATACCAGGCCGGGCGACGGCGTCGTCCTGATGACGCCGGTCTACCACGCTTTCGCCCGCGTCATTAAGGCGGCCGGCCGCCACGTCGTCGAATGCCGGCTGGCGCAGCAGGACGGCCGCTATGTCCTCGACATCCCAGCCTGGGATGCGCAGATGACCGGCAAGGAGACGATGCTGGTCCTGTGCTCGCCGCATAATCCGGGCGGGCGGGTCTGGAGCCGTGACGAGCTCCGCCAGATCGCCGATTTCTGCGTCCGCCACGACCTCGTCCTGGTTTCGGACGAGATCCATCACGACCTGGTCATGCCCGGCTACAAGCATATGGTCATGCCGCTGGCTGCGCCGGAGATCGTCGATCGCCTGGTGATGATGACGGCGACGACCAAGACCTTCAACATCGCCGGCGCCCATGTCGGCAACGTCATCATCCCCGATGAAAAGCTGCGTGCCCCGTTCCGCGCCCGCATGAACGCGCTCGGCATCTCTCCGAACTCCTTCGGCATGGAGATGTCGACCGCCGCCTACAGCAAGGAGGGTGCCGCTTGGGTCGATGCGCTCGCCACCTATCTCGACGGCAATCGCCGGGTCTTCGACGCGGCGATCAACGCCATCCCCGGCCTGCGCTCGATGCCGCTGGAGGCGACCTATCTCGCCTGGGTCGACTTCTCCGGCACCGGCATGGAGCCGAAGGACTTCATCGCCCGCGTCGAAAAGCAGGCGAAGATCGCGGTCAACCACGGCAGCAGTTTCGGCGCCGGCGGCGACAGCTTCCTGCGCTTCAACCTCGCGACCCAGCGCGCCGTCGTGGTCGAGGCGGCCGAGCGCCTGAAGCAGGCCTTCGCCGACCTGCAGTGAAGGTAGCTTCGTTCAGAAATGCGCGAGATAGCCGCCGTCGACCGGTAGCGTCACGCCGGTGACATAGGCCGCTTCCGGCGAGCACAGGAAGGCGACGGCGCCAACCAGCTCGTCGGGAACGCCCCAGCGCCCGATCGAGGTCCGCTGCGCCAGCATCCCGGCGATGCCGGGATCGGCGACGAGGCCGGCATTGGCCTCTGTCGCGAAGAAGCCGGGCGCGACGGCATTGACCGTGATGCCGCGCGGGCCGAGCTCGGCGGCGAGAGCGCGGGTGAGCGCCTCCAGCCCGCCCTTGGTCGCGATGTAGCCGGGGTCGCCGGCCCGCGCGATCGAGCCGGCGATCGAGGTGATGTTGACGATCCGCCCGCCATCAGGAATGTGCCGCGCAAGCCGCCGCACCAGGTCGAACGGCGCGACGAGATTGACCTCCAGCAGCGCCCGGAAGGCGGCGCGGTCGAGCGCATCGAGCGGCCGGCGATCGCGCAAGCCGGCATTGTTGACGAGGATGTCGATGCGGAGATGACGGGCGAGGAGCGCATCGAGCGCCTGCGCGGTCGCATCCTCGTCGGCGAGATCGGCAGCGAAGGTCGAGACCGCCAAGCCTTCCGCCGCCAATTCAGCCGCCGCGCTGTCGAGCGCTGCCTGGCTGCGGCCATGGATCACCACATCGGCGCCACGCGCGGCGAGCCCTTTGGCGATCGCGAGGCCGAGGCCCTTGCCGGCGCCGGTGATCAGCGCCGTTCGTCCGTTCAGATCAGTCATCGCCTCTCGCCGTCAGCCTTGCAGGTCCGCCGAGCTTGCCGCACGGCGGCGTCCTGTCGCGTCAGCACCGGCCCGGTCCATCACAGCCGTTGCGAGGTCGTGCCCTTGGCGATGATCGGGCCAGTCGGGCGCCCGGTCGGCGAGCCCGACGCCGGCTCCAGCGTGATCTCGAAGAGCTGGCCGTTGCCGAGCGGCAGGTTGTCGAGTCGCAGGGGCGTCGAGCGCGCGCGGTCGATCAGGCCGACCGAACGCGGCCCGACGGCGCGGTCCCACAGCGTCCAGATCTCGAGCGCCTTGCCGGCCGGCACGTCGATGCTCTGCAAAGGCAGCATCTCGACCCGCCCATCGGCGAAAGTGTTGACCACGGCGGCGGCGGCGTTGCCCTCGGTCAGCAGCACTGCGACCATCAGCGGCTGGCGCTTGGCGCGATCGAGCGCGCCGAAGAGGCCGACAGCCAGCAGCACGCTCGCCAATGCACCGGCGAAGGCTGCGCCGCGCCAGACGAACAAGCTGTTCCACCAGTTTGCGAAGCGGCCGGAGGTTGCCAAGGCCGGACGCGCGATCCCCGCCGAGGCGGTCGGCTGGATCAGCCCGGCGATCCCGGCCTCGATGCGGGACCAGAGATGGGCCGATGGTGTGATCGGTGTGGCCGTGGCGTCGAGCGCGGCGAAATGGCGGCGCCAGCGTTCGACCGCCGTCGCGAAGGAAATGTCCTGCTCGAGACGGTGCTCGGCGGCCTCGCGCTCACGGCCTTCGAGCAGGCCGAGGACATATTCACCCGCGAGCGCGATGGCTTCGGGGGAGGTGGCATCGGCGGCGGGGCTCATCCGAGGCACTCCTTCAGCGAGAGCAGCGAACGGCGGATCCAGGATTTCACCGTGCCGAGCGGCAGCTTGAGCCGCCCGGCGATCTCGCCATGGGTGAGACCCTGGACGAAGGCGAGCAGCACGAGGCCGCGGCGCTGCGGCGAGAGCGTCTCCAGGCAGGCCCGCAGCGCGCTGGCGTCGGACAGTTTCGCCATCACGGTCTCGGGATCGTCCTCTTCGCTCGCCGTCTCCTCGGCGATCGGGGTATCGCTGGTCTCCGTACGCTTCTCGTCGCGCAGGATCGAGAGGGAGCGGTTGCGCAGGATCGCGTAGATCCAGGTCAGGCCGGCGCCGCGCTCGGGATCGAAGCGGCCGGCATGCCTGAAGATCAGTACGAATGCGTCCTGCACCGCTTCCTCCGCCAGCGCCCGGCGCTTCAGCAAACGCTGCGCTACACCGAGCATACGCGGCGACTCGGCCTCGTAGATGCGGCGGAGTGCAGTTTTATCGCCGGCGGCGCAGGCGAGCAGCGCGGCTTCGATCTCGCCGGTCTGTCGCGGCTGCGTAGCGTCGGTCGCCATCCATCTCCCCGCTTTCCCGCCGTCCTCTCGGATGCGGCGAGCCCCTTGATACGCGATACCTGCCGCCTTGGATGCTCCCGGAGGCTTTTATTTTTTCTTTCGCATCCGGTCCGGGAGCCCGCCGCTATCCGCCATGGGTGCCGGCCGCAGGAGGCGTCGGCCAGCCCTTCAGAGATCGCGACACGAACCGGAGGACGTCACATGACCAAGGCCCGCAACCTGTTTCTCGCTTCCACCATTCTCAGCGCGGCTTTCGCGGCGACTGCAGCCCAGGCCGGCACGCTCGCCGTTCTGACCGGCGACGACACGCTGACCATGGTCGATACCGCCACCCAGAAGGCTGGCAAGTCGATGAAGGTCAGCGGCATCAACGGCAAGATCGCCGGCATCGATGTCCGTCCCGCCGACGGCATGCTCTATGCGCTTGCCGCCGACGGCACGATCTACACGGTCGACAAGGCCGGCAAGGCCACGATGAAGTCGAAGATGGACACGGTCCTGTCCGCCAGCACCTTGGCGACGGTCGACTTCAACCCGGCCGCCGATCGCCTGCGTGTCATCGGCGCCGATGGCACCAACCTTCGCGTCAACGTCGACGATGGCAAGACCACGGTCGACGGCAAGCTGAAATTCGCCGAGACCGACATGCACAAGGGCGAGACGCCGATGGTCGTCGCCGGCGCCTACAGCAATTCGGTCAAGGGCACCAAGGAGACGGCGCTCTACGACATCGACGGCAAGATTGGCGGGCTCCTGAAGCAGGCGCCGCCGAATGACGGCGTTCTCGGCGCGATCGGCAAGCTCGGCGTGACCCCGAAGGCGATCGCTTTCGACATCGAGACGGCGGCGGACGGCAGCAACACCGGTTGGCTCGTCGCCGATGGCGGACTCTACAAGGTCGATCTCGCCACCGGCAAGGCTGCCATGGTCGGCAAGATCGCGGGGATCAGCGCAGCGGTGCGCGACGTCGCCGCGCTGCCGGCGATGTGAGCTGAACGCATCACCTGATTTCCAAAGGGCCGCCGTTCCTCCCCCGGGAGCGGCGGCCTTTTTCCATCGCGGACACGGCCGGGCTTTCGCCATAGTTGCAGTGGAGTTTGCGGATGGCGACGCAGATGGCGGAGGCGAGGGCATGGCGGATTGGTCAGACCCACGCTTGAGGATGCAGGCTTTGCAACGCTTCGGCCTCGGCCCGAAGCCGGGGCAGGGCGGAACGGTTGCAGACGTTCGCGAGCGCCTGCTCGCAGAGATTAGCAGCGACGGGGCGCCGCAGCCGCGCGTCGGCTTCTCCGGTGCGGCGCCGATCGGCCGGGCGCTCTACGCTTTCGAGGACGAGGAGCGCGCCGCCCGCGAGGCAAAGCGCGTCGCCGTCCAGCATGGCGGCGGGCAGCCGGCGATGGGGCAGGGCGTTCAGGTCGCGGCTGCATCACCCATGCCAAGCCAGCCGCAGGGCTCGATCCCGGCACCGGCGCAGCCGGCCCCGCCTTTTCCGCAGGCGGTCTATCGCGAGGAGGTCGTCAGCCGCGTCCAGGGCGCGCTGGAGGCCGAGGCCGGCTTCGCCGAGCGGCTGGTGCAGTTCTGGTCGAACCATTTCTGCGTCTCGGTCGCCAAGGGCAATTTCGTTCGTGCCATGGCCGGCGCGTTCGAGCGCGAGGCGATCCGCCCCAATATCTTCGGCCGTTTCGAGGACCTGCTGATCGCCGTCGAGAGCCATCCGGCGATGCTCAACTTCCTCGACAACCAGCTTTCGATCGGTCCGGATTCGCGCGCCGGCAAGCGCCGCGGCCGCGGCCTCAACGAGAACCTCGCCCGCGAGATCATGGAGTTGCACACGCTTGGCGTCTCCGGCGGCTACACGCAGGCCGACGTCACCTCTCTGGCGCGGATCATCACCGGCTGGACGGTGGTCGGGCGCGATGCGCGGTTGGGCTTCCCCGGCTCCTTCGCCTTCAATCCCGGTCTGCACGATCCTGGCGGCCAGAGGTTGCTCGGCAAGGTCTACCGGCAGGAGGGCAAGGAGAAAGGCATGGCGGCGCTCGCCGATCTCGCCCGTCATCCGAGCACGGCGAGCTTCATCGCCCGCAAGCTCGCCCGCCATTTCGTCGCCGACGACCCGCCGCAGGCGCTGGTCGCCGAGCTCGCGCGTGTCTTCCGCGACACGGGCGGCGACCTCGCCGCGCTCTCCCGGGCGCTGGTGACCTCGGAACTCGCGGGCGTAGCGCCCGCGACCAAGCTGCGCACGCCGCAGGAATTCCTGGTCGCCGCGTTCCGGGCGCTCGGCCGCAAGCCGGATTATGGCCAGGTCGCCGGGCCGCTCGGCGTGATGGGACAGCCGCTCTGGCAGCCCTCCGGCCCGGACGGCTATCCCGACACGAACGCCGCCTGGGCAACGCCCGAGGGCATCAAGACCCGCATCGATGTCGCAGCCCAGCTCGGCCGGCAGGCGGCAGGTTCGGTCGCCGATCCGCGCGCGCTGGTCGAGGAGGTGCTCGGCCCGCTCGCGTCGCCGCAGACCCGGCAGGCGGTGGCGCGTGCCGAGAGTAAGCCGCAGGCGCTCGCCCTGCTGCTGATGTCGCCCGAATTCCAGCGGAGGTGAGCATGGCCGCCGATGATGATGACTGCGAACGGATGACGCCCTCGCGCCGGGCTGTGCTCGGGGCGGCCAGCGCGCTCTTTGCCTGGTCCTACATGCCGAAATTCGCCCATGCGGCGGCTGGCTCGCGCGATTCCCGCTTCCTGCTGGTGGTGCTGCGCGGCGCGCTCGACGGACTCTCGGCCGTGCCCCCGCTCGGTGACCCCGGTTACGCCGATCTGCGCGAGGGCATCGCGCTGGCCAAGGACGGACCGGAGGCGGCGCTGCCGCTCGATGGCTTCTTCTATCTGCACCCGGCGATGCCGAACCTGGCCCGGCTCTATGCCGAGGGAAAGGCGGCGATCGTCCATGCCAGCGCCACCGGCTATCGCGAGCGCTCGCATTTCGACGGGCAGGATGTGCTCGAAAGCGGGCAGGGCCGCCCGGGCAAGACCGATAGCGGCTGGCTCAACCGGCTGATCGCCAGCCTGCCACCGGGCGAGGCGGTCTCGCGCCATGGCGCGCTCGGTGTCGGCGTGGTCCCGCCTCTGGTGGTGCGCGGCTCGGCGCCGGTGCTCGGCTGGGCGCCGCCGCGCATGGCGCGGGCCGGCGCCGACCTCGTCCAGCGTCTCGGCGATCTCTACGGCGAGCGCGATCCTGCTCTGGCGCTGGTGCTGAAACGCGCGATCGAGACCGAACTGATCGCGTCGAAGCAGGGCGCCGAGCAGCCGCGCGGCGGCGGCGGACCCGACAGCGCCGAGGGCATGAAGCGCATCGCCGAGGGCGCCGCGCGACTGGTCGGCGCCGAGGACGGTCCGCGCATCGCGGCATTGGCGTTCGAAGGCTGGGACACCCATGCCAATGAAGGCGGTGCCAAGGGAAGGCTCGCCACGCTGCTCGGCGGGCTCGACGGCGCGCTCGCCACCTTCGAGAGCGGGCTCAAAACCGTTTGGAAGGACACGGTGGTGATGGTCGTCACCGAGTTCGGCCGCACCGCCCGCGTCAACGGCACCGTCGGCACCGATCACGGCACCGGCACGGTCGCCTTCCTGGTCGGCGGCGCGGTCAAGGGCAGGCGGATGATCGTCGACTGGCCCGGCCTCAAGCCGGAGCAACTGCACGAGCAGCGCGACCTTAGGCCGACCACCGACATCCGCGCGGTTGCAAAGGGCGTGGTCGCCGATCTGTTCGGGCTCTCCGGCCCGGTGCTGGCCGAGAAAGTGTTCCCCGGCACCGGCGGGCTCGCGCCGATGCAGGGGCTGATTATATAGTCAGCCTAGTTTCTCCACAGCCCTCATCCTGAGGAGCCGCGTAGCGGCGTCTCGAAGGATGATCCAGAAAGGCTGCTGATGGCTTACGCCTGAGAAGTCGGACTCTGGGGGATCGCAATGCGCGATACCAATGGATGCTGGGTCTACATTGTCAGATGCGCCGACGGAGCCTTTTATACTGGCTCAACGCGCTCGACCGTTGAGATCCGCGTCGCGGAGCACAACAATTGTGTTTACCCTGACAGCTTTACCTCTAAACGCACACCGGTAACGCTGGTCTTTGCCGAGCATTTCCAGGCTATCACAGATGCGATTGCCATGGAGCGACGTATCAAGGGTTGGTCTCGCGCCAAGAAGGAAGCGTTCATCGCGGGCGATTTCGAACGCCTCTCGCTTTTGTCGAAGCGGAAACCCACAGCCCCCGTCCTTCGAGACGCCGCTGACGCGGCTCCTCAGGATGAGGGCTGTTGATCGTTGGCGGCTTAGGATACCCGCTACTCAGGCCCAGGCGCGGCCCTTCAGCTTCTCCTCATAGGCGTCGATCTTGCTCGACTTCTCCATGGTGAGGCCGATATCGTCCAGGCCGTTGAGCAGGCAGTGCTTGCGGAACGGGTCGATCTCGAAGCGGACCTCGCCGCCATCCGGCCCCTTGATGCTCTGGTTGACCAGATCGACGGTCAGCGTCGCGTTGGAGCCGCGGTCGGCGTCGTCGAACAGCTTGTCGAGATCTTCCTGGCTGACCACGATCGGTAGGATGCCGTTCTTGAAGCAGTTATTGTAGAAGATGTCGGCGAAGCTGGTGGAGATCACGCAGCGGATGCCGAAATCGAGCAGGGCCCAGGGCGCGTGCTCGCGCGACGAGCCGCAGCCGAAATTGTCGCCGGCGACCAGGATCTCCGACTTGCGATAGGCCGGCTGGTTCAGAACGAAATCAGGGTTCTCCGACCCGTCGTCCTTGTAGCGCATCTCCGAGAACAGCGCGGTGCCGAGGCCAGTACGCTTGATCGTCTTCAGATACTGCTTGGGGATGATCATGTCGGTGTCGACATTGATCACCTTCAGCGGGGCGGGGGTCGAGGTCAGGGTGGTGAAGGGTTGCATGGCGGATACTCCGGCAGGTCTTGTCTGGTCAGGTTGGGGCGACGGCTCAGTCAGAGCTGCGCCGTCAGGAGCTTGAAGCTGGCGAAGGTGAAGAAGGCGGCGAGGCAGGCTTCCGCCCGGCGGCGGATCCTGCGATAGCCCGCCACCATCGAGGCGGTCGAGAACAGGTAGGCATAGGTCTGGTTGATCGCGAGCGAGATCGTCAGGCATCCCAGGATGATGGCGTAGAGCACCACGGCCGGGGTCTCGGGACGCAGGCCGAGCGCGATGATCGCCGTCCAGCTCAGGATCGCTTTCGGGTTGGTGAGGTGCATCAGGTAGCCACGCAGATAGAGGCGGCGGCCCGAGCCGCTGGCTTTCGGCGGCGGCATCTCCGCCTGCATGGCCGAGCGCGCGGAGCGCCAGGCCAGGAATAGGAGATAGAGCCCTCCGACGATCTTGATGGCGTAGAGCGCGCCGGGATGGGCGACGATCAGTGCGGTGACGCCGACCGCGGCGAGGATGCCCCAGGTCAGCGATCCCGTGGTGACGCCGAGCGCCAGCGTCATCCCGGCTTTCCGGCCATGCTCCATCGAGGTCGCCATCACCTGGAGATTGCTCGGTCCAGGGCTGGCGACGGCGATGAAGAAGGCCGAGAAGACCAGAGCGAGGTCAGGCAGGTGGCGGATCAGTTCGTCGAGCATGTCTCTTATCCTGCCGCCTTCTCGATCGCGTCCATGTCGTCGTCGTCGAAGCCGAAATGGTGGCCGATCTCGTGGACGAGCACATGGGTGACGATGGCGCCGAGCGTCTCGTCATGCTCGGCCCAGTAGTCGAGGATCGGCCGGCGATAGAGATGGATGGTGTTGGGCATCTGGCCGGTCTGCGGGGCGTAGCCCTGCTGCGGCAGGCCGATCCCTGAGAACAGGCCGAGCAGGTCGAAGGGACTCTCGGCCTCGAGTTCCTTCAGCACGTCGTCCTCGGGGAACTCGGTGATGGTGATGACGAGGTCGGCGCAGAGCTTGCGAAAATCCTCGGGCAGGCGGTCATAGGCCGCCTGCGCCAGGATCTCGAACTCGGCGGTCGAGGGCGCGCGCACTCCGTCCCAGTCGAGGCCCTGCGAGGCCTCGCCCGAAGCGGTGGACTTGATCGAGGGAACGCTGCCCATCACCAGATCTTCAGTTGATGCCCGAGCCACCAGGACAGGCCGATGAAGGCGATCAGCGAGAGGCCGCGGCCGATGCGCCGGCCCCAGAGCTCTATTTGATCGCCTTCCGGCGCGTCCTTGCCGGAGAAGTGGTCGGCCGCGCGCCCCATGGAGGAGCCGAGGAAGCTCTCATCGTCGCGCCGGACGCGATCGAGCGCTTCCTTGGCCTCCTTGGCGCGGGCGGCTTCGCGGGGATCGGTGCTCATGACGTCCTCCCGCGAACCGATCCGCCTCAGCCCAGCGTCCGCACGTCGACGAAGCGGCCGATCAGCGATGCCGCCGCCGCCATCGCCGGCGAGACCAGATGGGTGCGGCCTTTGAAGCCCTGGCGGCCCTCGAAATTACGGTTCGAGGTCGAGGCGGCACGCTGGCCCGGCTTGAGCTGGTCCGGGTTCATGCCGAGGCACATCGAGCAGCCCGGCTCGCGCCATTCGAAGCCGGCGGCGATGAAGATCTTGTCGAGCCCCTCGGCCTCGGCCTGCTGCTTCACCAGGCCGGAGCCTGGCACGATCATGGCGTAGTCCAGGCTCTCATGGATCTTCTTGCCCTCGACGATCTTGGCGACCGTGCGCAGGTCCTCGATGCGGCCATTGGTGCAGGAGCCGATCCAGATCACGTCGAGTGGGATGTCGGTCATCTTGGTGCCGGCGGTCAGGCCCATATAGTCGAGCGCCCGCTTCTTCGAGGCGCGCTTGACCTCGTCCTCGATCTGGTCCGGATCGGGCACGGCTCCGGTCACCGAGATCACGTCCTCCGGGCTGGTGCCCCAGGAGACGATCGGCGGCAGATTGGCGGCGTCGAGCTTGACGATACGGTCGAAATGCGCGCCCTCGTCGGTGCGCAGCGTCTCCCAGTAGCGCACGGCCTCGTCCCAGGCGGCGCCCTGCGGCGCTTTCGGGCGGCCCTTCAGATAGGCATAGGCCTTCTCGTCCGGCGCGACCATGCCGGCGCGTGCGCCGCCTTCGATCGACATGTTGCAGACGGTCATGCGGCCTTCCATGGAGAGGCCGCGAATGGCCTCGCCGGCATATTCGATCACCGAGCCGGTGCCGCCGGCGGTGCCGATTTCGCCGATGATGGCGAGCGTGATGTCCTTGGCGCCGACGCCCGGAGCGGGCTTGCCGTCGACCTGGACCAGCATGTTCTTGGCCTTCTTCTGGATCAGCGTCTGAGTGGCGAGCACATGCTCGACCTCCGAGGTGCCGATGCCATGGGCCAGAGCGCCGAAAGCGCCATGCGTCGAGGTATGGCTGTCGCCGCAGACGATGGTGGTACCGGGCAGGGTGAAGCCTTGCTCGGGGCCGACGATGTGGACGATGCCCTGACGGATATCGAGCTCGTTGAAATACTCGACGCCGAATTCCTTGGCGTTCTTGGCCAGCGCCTCGACCTGGATCCGGCTCTCTTCCTCGGCGATGCCCTTGCTGCGGTCGGTCGTCGGGATGTTGTGGTCGACGACGGCCAGCGTCTTGCCGGGGGAATGGACCTTGCGGCCGGTCATGCGCAGGCCCTCGAAGGCCTGCGGGCTGGTGACCTCGTGCACGAGATGGCGGTCGATATAGAGCAGGCAGGTGCCGTCGTCCTGACGATCGACGACGTGGTCCTCGAAGATCTTGTCGTAGAGAGTGGTGGGGGCCTTGGTCGCAGTCATGGCTTCATCGCCTTCGGTATGGAAATCGGGTAGCGGCCCCCCTCGGGGCCAGCACGCATCGCAATGGCCTGTCGCCGGCTGGACGGCCGGTCTCAGGCGAGCGTAAGGCCGGCTGCGAGCGAGGCCGTGAAGCGGCCGAAGAAGCGCCAGGGCAGGCGGGCATGGTCATGCAGCGCGGCGAAGCCCTGGGTGGTCGGAAAACGGCGCAGGTTCAGCGTGCGGCGCACGACGCGCCGGACTTCGCCCCTGTTCTGCCGCTTCACCGTCATGACGTGCTTCTACCAGTTCCAAACTGCACCGGCAACGCGCTGCGCCTGTCGCAGCGGCAGCCGCGTAGCGCGTTCAGTGCAGGGCTGTTATCTAGCGGCTCCCGGTGCGCCGCGAAAGAGCAGGTTGCGCCGGCAAACGGAACGGTGATGCGATGGCGCGCTTCTTTCCCTTCATGCTGCTGGCGGTCATCGCCTATGGCGTCACCGTCGCGGCGTTGGGCGTGCCGCTCTCGCGTGAGCTTCTCAATATCGGCCTGCCGTCCGGCACGGCCTTCGTGCTCACGGTCAGCGAGCTCCTGCTTGCGATTTCGACGGTCGTGCTGTTCTTCGAGATCATGAACGCGACCAGCGCCAAGTCGAGCTCGATCCTCAACCATGGCCTGTCCATGGTTGTGTTTATCGCTTGCGGGCTGATCTTCCTGTTCATTCCAGGTTTCGGCACCGGCACCTTCGTGATCATCACGCTGATGGCGCTGGTCGACGTGATCGCCGGCTACTCGATCAGCATCCTGACGGCACGCCGGGACATGACCTTCGGGAACAACGAGTAGCCCTTCCCGTCGCGAACATGTAGCTCCAGCTCGTCATGAACACCACATTGCCTCGACGAAGACGTGGATGGTCGGGACAAGCCCGACCATGACGGGGAAGGCGGTGTTCGTGGGTTCCGGCCTCAGGCCTGACCCGGAAAGACGGCGGCGCTAAAGCTCGCTGCGCAGCTGCCAGAGCTCCGGGAAGAACGAGCGCTCCAGCGCCGTCTTCAGGAACTTCACGCCGCTGGAGCCGCCGGTGCCTTGCTTGAAGCCGATGATACGCTCGACTGTCTTCATGTGGCGGAAGCGCCATTGCTGGAACTGGTCTTCGACATCGACCAGCTCCTCGGCGAGCTCGTAGAGATCGAAATAGGTGTGCGTATCGCGATAGATCGTGAGCCACACAGCCTTCACGCCCTCATTCGCGACATGCGGCTGGCTCCAGTCGCGCTCGATGCACTCGGCCGGAACCGGCAAGCCGCGCCGGGCGAGCAACCTGAGAGCCTCGTCGTAGAGGCTCGGCGCCTCCAGCAATTCCTTCAGATGGTCGTGATGCTCGGGGTGATGCTTATGCATCGCCAGCATCCGCGGATCCTTGGCGCCGAGGCGGAATTCGAAGGCGCGGTACTGATGGGACTGGAAGCCGGAGGATTGGCCGAGTGCGTCGCGGAAAGCGAGATAATCGGCGGGTGTCATGGTCGAGAGCACGTCCCAGGCGCTGATCAATTGCGCCTGGATGCGTGAGACCCGCGCCAGCGACTTGAAGCCCGGCTGCAATTCGTCGGCCTTGATCGCGTCGATCGTGCCGTCAAGCTCATGGGCGGCGAGCTTCAGCCAGAGTTCCTGGACCTGGTGGATGGTGATGAACAAGAGCTCGTCGGGCGCATCGCTCAGTGGCTTCTGTGCCGCCAGCAGCAGGTCGAGGCCGAGATAGGAGCCGTAATCCATCCGCTCCTTGAAATCGGTCTGCATGCCCGGCTCGATCCGGCTCTGGTGATCGCCCGTCCCGCTGGTCATGATGCCGCCCTCGTTCGCCTCGCGCCTTGACTGGGAAGAGGCGCAAGATATTTTAAGCTTAAAGTATTTTGTCGGATCGGCAAGGTGGCGGAGCCTGATGATGGACCAGATGACGAAGGTTCCTGCAACGCTCGGCCGCCCGCCCTTCGACTTGTCGGCTGAGTTCTCGCGCTTCCGTCAAAACTGGCCTGCGAGCCTGCATTTTGCCGCGCAAAGCCATCATTTCTGGCCGGACGCGACCCGGGATGCGCATTTGCGCGCCTGGGACGATGCCGCCCGCCTCGTCGACGGCAAGTGGCAGGAGGTGCTGGGGCCGGTCTGGCAGAAGGTCGCGCAGGGCGTCGCGCGGCATCTCAACCTGCCGGGGATCGACGGGCTCGTTCCTGCCAACAACACCCATGAATTCGTCAACCGGCTGCTCTCCTGCCTGCCGCGCGAGCGCAAGCCGCGCATCTTGACCAGCGACGCCGAATTCCACTCCTTCCGGCGCCAGATCGAGCGGCTCGCCGAGGACGGTTTGATCGAGCTCACCGTCGTGCCGGCCGAGCCCTTTGCCGGCCTGACCGAGCGGCTGGTCGCAGCGGCGCAAACCGGCCCCGGCCCCGACATGGTCTTCGTCAGCCAGGTCCATTTCAACTCCGGCTACGCTCTGACCGATCTGGAGGGGCTGGTCGACGGCGTCAGCGCTCCCGGCCCGCTCGTCGTCATCGACGGCTATCACGGCTTCCTGGCGCGGCCGACCGATCTCTCTGGGATTGCCGATAAGGCCTTCTACATCGCCGGCGGCTACAAATATGCGATGTCGGGCGAGGGCGCCTGCTTCATGCATTGCCCGCCCGGCTTCGCCATGCGCCCGCGCGACACCGGCTGGTATGCTTCCTTCGGCGCGCTCGCGGGCGCGCAGGGCGAGATCGGCTATGCTGAGAATGGCTGGCGCTTCATGGGCGCGACCTTCGACCCCTCAGGCCTCTACCGCATGGGCGCGATGTTCGACTGGCTCGATGCCAAGGGCCTGCATGCCGCCGCGATCCATGCCCACGCCCACGCCTTGCAAGCGATCTTTGCCGAGGGCTTGGCGCGGCGGCCCTGCGGCGTGCTCGCACTGGAGAATCTGGTCGTGCCGCTGGATGAGCCGGCGCGCGGCAACTTCCTCACCTTTCGCCATGCCGATGCGGCCCTCTGGCATGAGAAGCTGAAGCAGGCCGGCATCACCGTCGACCTGCGCGGCGACCGCCTGCGTGTCGGCTTCGGGCTCTACCAGACGGAAGGCGACGTGAAGCTGCTGCTGGAGCGGATGCTGACGTTGCGGTAGGCTCCTCTCCCGATCAGCCTGCATCCAGCGCTGATCGATCGGACGGAGCTGATGCATGAAGCCTCTGCGGGCCCTGGCAATAGCTGCTGCTCTTGCCTCCCTCGCTCCCGCCTTCGCCCAGGCTCCCAAGCCGGCCACGGCTTCGGCGGCCGTGCAGAAGGAGTTCGGCGACTTCATCGGAAGGTTCCGCGCGGCATTGAAAGCCAATGATGCGGCAGCCGTCGCCGGCATGACGAAGCTGCCCTATATGGGCGATGCTTCCATTGCCGACGCCGCGCAGTTCCGCGCCAAGGTCTGGCCGAGCGATTTCAACGCGAAGAACCGCACCTGCCTGCAACGCACCAAGCCGGTCTACGACCGCGATGGCGCCAACAACGAAATCTACGCCATCGCCTGCGGCGGCAGCATCTTCACCTTCACCAGGACATCGGCCGGCTTCCAGCTCACCGATGTCGATATCGCCGACTGATCAGGTCATACGGCGCGTCAGCGTTGCGCGGTGTCGACGCTGACCACGACCGACATGCCGGGCGACAGCCGCTCCGCCAGCACCTGGCCGGGATCGATCGCGATCCGCACCGGCACGCGCTGGGCGATCTTGACGAAGTTGCCGGTGGCGTTCTCCGGTCGGATCACGCTGAACTCCGAGCCGGCCGCCGGTGAGAAGCGCTCGATCGTGCCGGTCAGCTGGGCATGGCGCAGCGCGTCGACGGTGAAGCCGACCTTCTGGCCGATGCGCATGCCGGGGAGCTGGGTCTCCTTGAAGTTTGCGATCACCCAGACTTGGCTCGGCACCAGCGCCATCAATTGCGTACCGGCCGAGACATACTGCCCGAGCCGAGCCGAAACCTCGCCGAGACGCCCGTCCTGCGGGGCGGTGATGCGGGTGTTCTGCAGGTCGATCTCGGCGAGATGCACGGCGGCCTCGCCGCCCTGCACAGCCGCTTCCAGCGATGCCTTGTTGACGATGGCGCTCTGCACGTCCTGACGGGCGACGTCGACGGCCGCGTGGCTCGCCGTCAGGGCGGCCTTGGCCTGGTCGAGTGCCTGCTGGCTCTGGTCCGTGTTGGTCTGGCTGACGATGCCGCGCTCGCGCAACGGCTCGATGCGGCCCCAATTGGCCTCCGCCGTGCGCAGCGCGGCCTCGGCGCTGGCGACATTGGCCTCGCTGGCGCGTTGGCGTGCCTCGGCGGCGTGGCGGGCCTGCTCGGAATTGGCGAGCGCGGCATGCTGCGCCGCGAGACTGGCGCGGGCCTGATCGAGTCGTTGCTGGAAGATGCGCTCGTCGATGCGAACGAGGAGCTGGCCCTGCCTGACAGTGGCGAAATCCTGCACGGCGACCTCGGCGATGTAGCCGGCGAGCTGCGGCGCGATCACGGTGACCTGGCCGCGCACATAGGCGTTCTCGGTGGTCTCGATCGCGCTGGCGAAGGGCGGCAGCCGCCATGCGTAAAGGATGACGCCGATGCCGGCGAGGCCGACGGCGAGCGCGACATAGGTAGAGACTGAGCGAAAGATGCGGGTCATGGCTGGGGCGCGGGGGCGGGAGTGGTGGCGGGAGCGACGAAGCGTTCCCGCAGATGCAGGATGGCGAGATGGGTGAGGAGGCCGATCAGCGCGCTGCCGGCGATCACAGCGATCAGCAGGAAGGCGTCGTTATAGGCGAGCACGGTCGCTTCCCGCGTCGCCTGCTGGGCGAGCAGGGTGACGCCTTCGGCCCGGGTCAGCCCGAGATCGGTCAGGACGTGGCCATAGGCGCCGCCGAGTTGCTGGATACGGTCGGCGACGAGCGGATTGGCCAGCGAGAAATGCTCGGCGAGCTGGCTGTAGTGGAAGCTGGTCCTGAGCGTGATGAAGCTGCCGAACAGCGCCGAGCCGAGCAGGCCACCGATGCTCTGGGTGAACAGGAAGATCACGAAGAAGCTGAGGATGTACACCGGTCCCCGCGCCAGCGCCGGGGCAAGGCCCTGTCCCATCGCCGCGGGCAGGAACAGCGCCGAGCCATAGGCCACCAGTGCCTGGCTGAGATGAATGTCGTCCGGCCGGGTCAGGTTGGTGGCGCTGCTGTCGAGCAGCGCGCCGGCCATGATGCAGACCAGCGCCGCTGCGTAGAAGGCATTCTCCCGGCCGGGACGCAGGAGCGTGGCACAGGTGAAGCCACCTGCCAGGATCGCCACGAGGATCACGCCATAGAGCGGCATGGTCTGCTCGTTCTGGAAGCCGAGCACCTGAAAGAAATTGGAGGCCCCGACCGTCTGCTCCGCCAGCACGATGCGGAAGAGCAGCAGCACGGTGGCGTAATGCAGCGTCGCCGGGCTAGTCAGCCAGCGTATGTCGATCAGCGGGCTCTGGCGGTGCAATTCAATGACCGCCGCCAGCGTCAGGCAAAGGATCGCGCCGGCGAAGAGCCAGCCGAGCCAGGGCGCCTCCAGCCACCAGTAGATCCGCCCGAGCGAGAGCGCGACGGCGATGGCGCCGAAGCCGAGCGCGATCAGGAGATAGCTCACGCCGTCGAGCGGACCGATCACCTTGACCCGTGGCGGCGGCGTGAGCGGTAGCGCATAGACCAGGCCAAAGGCTATCAGCGCCAGCCCCATCTCGAACAGGGCCAGCCCATGAAAGCCGCCGATCTCGAGCAGCGACGGCGAGATCAGCCGCGTGATCGGGATGCCGAGCGTGGTGTTGGTCAGCGCCAGCGAAAGGCCGACCGTCAGCTTCTGGCGCGGCTGCAGCGGCTCGATCATGTAGAGGAAGGCGAGCGAGGACAGCGGCGCGGCGGCGATGCCGCTCATGAAGCGCACGACCAGCGCCGACTGCAGGTCGTGCACGAAGAAATTGAGCAGGGCGGCGATGACGAAGCCGGCGATGCTGATCTCGGCGAAATTGCGCAGGCCGTACTGCATCCGGATCTTGATCAGGGCGATCGAGAGCGAGACGTTCGGCGCCATATAGGCCGCGATCAGCCAGTTGGTCTCGGCCACGGTGGCGCCGAGCTCTCCCTGGATCTGGTAGACATTGGTCGTGACGAGATTGGCGCCGACCTGCTGCGTCATCGCCAGCATGGTCGCGGCCAGCATGTAGGCCAGTGCCCGCGGCCGGCTCATGCTCGCCGCCGCTGCGGGCGGTGGCGATCCGGCTTGCGGAGCGGCAGAGGAGGGCGCGTTCATCCCGCCGCCCCGCGATTGGCGACGATGTTCCGGGACATCCGCGAGAGCACGCGCAGGGCGACTTCCAGCTCCTCCCTGTCGATCCCGTCGAGCACATCGGCACGCAAATCGGTCAGGAGGGCAAGGATGTCCTCGGCCTGGGCGCGCGCGACTGGCGTCAGGAACACCCGCCGGGCTCGCCGGTCGCCTTCGGCTGCGCGGCGCTCGATCATGCCGGTACGTTCAAGGCCGTCGAGCAGGCGCACCAATGTCGGCTGTTCGATGTCGAGCAGCCCGGCGAGATCGGACTGGATCGGCCCATCGGCCTTGGCGAGCTGCATCAGAAGGCGGGCCCGCGACAGCGTCAGCCCCATGTCGCGGGCGCGCTCATCGACTAGAGCCCTGAGCTTGCGGTTGGCCGATGCCAGCTCGGCAGTGAAGGCGGCCTGAAGCTCCGGAGCGTTCATCGCATCCATATGAATAGCTTGCTAATGATATGCTGACATAGCAATGCAAATGATGCATTTCAACTGTATGTTTGGTAGTTTGATATGCGTTGGGGGAATGCTTTTCGAGCGACCCGTCAGTGCGAGCGCGGCGAAGCGATACGGGCGAGGCCGGGCGCCAAGTCGTCTTGGAGCGCATCGTCGCTTGCGCTCCTCACAATGACGGAAGCAAAGGCAATAAAAAACGCGGCCCGAAGGCCGCGTTCCTGACGTCCCGAAGCGTGACGAGACGCTTACTTGCCGCCCTTGGCCGGCTTGGCGTCGACGCGCTCGGCGATACGGGCCGACTTGCCGCGGCGATCGCGCAGGTAATACAGCTTGGCGCGGCGAACCTTGCCCTTGCGGACGACCTTGATCGAGTCGAGGTTCGGCGAATACAGCGGGAAGACGCGCTCGACGCCCTCGCCATAGGAAATCTTGCGGACGGTGAAGCTCTGGTTCAGGCCGCCGCCATTGCGGGCGATGCAGACGCCCTCATAGGCCTGAACGCGGCTGCGCTCGCCTTCCTTGACCTTGACGTTGACCTGCACGGTGTCGCCCGGCTGGAAATGCGGGATTTCCTTGCCGTCGGCGAGCTTGGCGATCTGCTCCTGGTCGAGCTGCTCGATGATGTTCATGGCTATCTCCATGGCCGTGTTCGCGCGGATGCGCGGGCTTTCGGCTCGCTGTTTTAAGTTGAGGGCGTGGCCATACAGCAGGGCGGCGGGTTTGTCGAGACGCTGCGACGGTCGAGCCGGGCCAGTCCTACTCATCTTGCGCAATGTCGTCGGCAAGGCCACGAGAATCAGCATGCCGGCCGAGATTCTGTCCTATGCCTCGCTGTTCACCCTGGCGGTCGGATTGATCGCTGGCACTGTCGGCGGCGTGGTCGGAACCGGCTCCTCGATTATGCTGTTGCCGGTGCTGGTCTGGTCGTTCGGGCCGAAGCAGGCGGTGCCGATCATGGCGGTGGCCGCGGTGATGGCGAATCTGGCGCGGCTCGCGGCCTGGTGGCGCGAGGTCGACTGGCGCGCCTTCCTCGCCTATGCGCTGCCCGGCATACCCGCGGCGATGCTCGGCGCGCGCACGCTGCTGCAATTGCCGGCGGCGGCCATCGATATCGGCCTCGGCCTGTTCTTCCTGCTGATGATCCCTGGCCGGCGCTGGCTGGCGGCGCGCCAGATCAGGCTCGGCCTCTGGCAGCTGGCGCTGGCCGGTGCGGCGATCGGCTTCCTGACCGGCCTCGTGCTCTCGACCGGGCCGCTCAGCGTTCCGGCCTTCGCCGCTTACGGCCTGAGCAAGGGCGCGCTGCTCTCGACGGAGGCTGCGACCTCGCTGTTCATCTACCTCACCAAGGTCGGGACCTTCCGCAGCCTGGGTGCGATGCCGCTTATGATCTTCGCAAAGGGGCTCATCGTCGGTTCGTCTCTGATGCTCGGGGCCTTCATCGGCAAGGCGCTGGTGCGGTGTATGGATGAGCGTACGTTCCAGCTCCTGCTCGACGGGATGATGCTGCTATCCGGCCTGTTCCTGCTGCTGGCGGCGTTTCGCTGACTGCTTCCGGCCGGCCGTTCCGGGCTGTATGCAGAACGAAAGCCCCAGGATTGCGGAGCCGCGCCATGTCCGAGAATTCGATCAAGACTGCCCTCGTCACCGGGGCCGCGCGCGGGATCGGGCTCGCGACGGCCAAGCGCTTCCTCGCCGACAACTGGCGCGTTGCCTTGCTCGACATCGACGAGCCGGAACTCGCCAAGGCGATGGCCGATCTCGACGCGCCGACGGCGACGATGTCGATCGGTTGCGATGTTGCTATTCCCGGGCAGGTCGCCGAAGCGGTCGATGCGGTGGTCGAGCGCTTCGGACGGCTCGATGCCCTCGTCAACAATGCCGGCACCGCCGTGTTCAAGCCATTACTGGAGACGACCTACGCCGAGTGGCAGCGCGTCCTCGCAGTCAATCTCGACGGCCCCTTCCTGACGACGCAGGCGGCCGCGTCGGTGATGGCGGACAATGGCGGCGGCGCCATCGTCAACATCACCTCGATCTCGGGTTTGCGCGCCTCGACGCTGCGCGTCGCCTACGGAACCAGCAAGGCGGCACTCGCCCATCTCACCAAGCAGCAGGCGGCTGAGCTCGCCGGCCTCGGCATCCGCGTCAATGCCGTCGCGCCCGGCCCGGTCGAGACCGCCATGGCCAAGGCCGTGCACTCGCCTGAGATTCGCGCCGACTATCACGACGCGATCCCGCTCGCCCGTTATGGTGCGGAAGAAGAACTCGCCGAAGCGATCTTCTTCCTGTGCAGCGAGCGGGCGAGCTACATCACAGGACAGGTACTCGCGGTCGACGGCGGCTTCGATGCGGTCGGCATCGGCTTGCCGACGCTGCGTGGGCAAAGGCGCAATCGCTAGCCCAGCAGCCCGGCCAGCGCCTCCTTCAGCGTGACCTTGCCGCGGCGCGTCTCGCCGACATCCTCGAAACCGGCGCGCCCGGCGTTCATGGCGTCGTAGAGCCCGGCGAGCTCGCGCGCATGGCTTGCGCTCAAGCCCGCGGCGACGAGCCCCGGTTCCCATTCCGCGCGCGGCGTCGGCACCGCAATGACCGGCTTGCCGAGCAGGTCGCCGAGCGCTTGTGCGGCCTCTTCGGACGAATACTCCGCTGGCCCCTTCAGGTTGACGATGCGCTCGCCGGCATGCGGACGGGCAAGCTCGACGGCCGCCTGCCGGCCGACATCGAGTCCGGAGACCGTCTCGCCGGCGGCGTCGAGCGGTTGGCGCATGCTCGGCAGGATGCCGTGCTCGGCCGCGACAGCAAGAACGCTGCCCCAATTCTCCATGAATTCGGTGGCGCGGATGAAGGTCAGTGACGGAGCCGCCCCACGCAGCGCCTGCTCGAAATCGTGCAGCGCCCTGACGATGCCGGTGCCCTCCGTGCGATGTGCACCGCTCGACGACAGCGCCACCACATGCGGCACCCCGGCGCGGCGGATCGCCTCGGCGATCGCTGCGCCGTTCCTTGCTGCCGCAGCGAAAACGTCCTCGGCGGCGTGGGGCACGGGGTTGAGGACATAGGCCGACTCGGCGCCGGCAAAGGCGGCCGTCAGCGCCTCGACATCGTCGAGATCGGCCTTTGCAAGAACGGCCCCTTTGTCGGCCAGCGCCGTGGCACGGCCCGGCTCTCGGACGATCGCCTTGACCGTCTGTCCTGCTGCAAGAGCAGCCGCCAAAGCCGCGCCGCCCGTCTGTCCCGTCGCTCCCAAGATCGCAAACATCGTGTTCTCCATCGGTTGATGGAGACGAGGTAACAGGGCAGTATCGAAGACGTAAGTACGCACAATTTTTATACTTGATTGGAGCCGCCGATGCGCCCCTCGCTCAAGGACATCCCCTATGTCTGGTGCCCGGTAGAGGCGACGATCGACGTGATCGGCGGCAAGTGGAAGGCGCTGATCCTGTTCCAGCTGACGCAGGGGCCGCGCCGCTTCAACGCGCTGCGCCGGCTGCTGCCGCATGTGACGCAGCGGATGATGACCTTGCAGCTGCGGGCGCTGGAGGAGGACGGCATCATCTCGCGCAGCGTGCAGGAGACGGTGCCCCCCAAGGTCGAATATGCGCTGACCGAGCGGGGCTGGGCGCTGGCGCCGATCTTCGAGGCGATGACGCTGTGGGGACAGGCGCATGGCGCGCGCCGCTCGGCGCCGGCCTGAGCCGGCGGCAACATTCCGCTTGCGCCGCCCCCGGAACGGCGCGAACCTGCCCTCCGACATCCCTCTTCGACGGCCGCCCGACCCTGTCGGGCCTGTGCGACCGCCGCCTTTCCGGCGTGGGCGCTCCATTCCCGTTCCCGCCGGTCAACCGCCGCCCCGGACGGGAAGCCGTCTAGGCCCTCGTCCGTGCGCGGCCAGAACCGAAGGAGGACGACATGGCTGCGAGCGCCAGCACTGGAGGAAACCCGTCCGGCGTCAGAGGCAGGGGGCCGCGATGCATCGCGATCGTCGGTCCCTTCCAGAGCGGCAAGACCAGCCTGTTCGAGAGCATATTGGAGCGTTGCGGCGCCGTTTCACGCGCCGGCTCGGTCAAGAGCAGGAACAGCGTCGGCGATGCCTCACCCGAGGCGCGCGCTCACCAGATGAGCACCGAGCCCAATGTCGCCACCGTCGACTTCATGGGCGAGCGCTACACCTTCATCGACTGCCCGGGCTCTGTCGAATTCCTCCAGGAGATGCGTCATGTCCTGCCGGCGGTCGACGCCGCGGTCGTGGTCTGCGAGGCCGATGACCGCAAGGCGCCGGCGCTCGAGCTGGTGCTGCGCGAGCTCGAGGAGGCCGATATTCCGCGCTTCCTCTTCCTCAACAAGATCGATTCCGCCTCGCGGCGCGTGCGCGAGACGCTCGGATTGCTGCAGCGCGCCTCGCGCACGCCGCTGCTGCTGAGACAGATCCCGATCTGGCAAGGCGGTATCGCCGTCGGCTTCATCGATCTCGCGCTGGAGCGGGCCTTCATCTACCGCGAGCATGCGCCGAGCGAGATCGTGCCGCTGGCGCCCGAGGAAGTCGAACGCGAGCGCGATGCCCGTTTCTCCATGCTGGAGAAGCTCGCCGATTATGACGACACCCTGATGGAGGATCTGCTCGGCGATATCGAGCCGCCGCGCGACCTGATCTTCGACGATCTCGCCCGCGAACTGAAAGAGCGTCATGTCGTCCCGGTGCTGATCGGCGCGGCCGAGCGCGGCAACGGGGTCACTCGCCTGCTCAAGGCGCTGCGGCACGAGGCGCCGTCCCTGGACGTGACGCGTGGACGGATCGGCGTGGTCGACAGCGGCACGCCGCTCGCGCTGGTCATGAAGACCTGGCAGTGCGGCCAGGGTGGCAAGCTCTCGCTGGCACGTGTGCTGCGCGGCCGGATGGCCGAAGGCGACGTGATCACCTCGTCCGGCGGCGTCGAGGCCCGCATCGCCAGCGTGCTCGAACTCAAGGGCGCCGAGCAGCAGCGCCGCCCGGCAGCGGAGGAGGGCGAGACCGTTGCTTTCGCCCGGCTGGAAGGTGTGCGCACCGGCGACGCAATCGCGGTCGGCAAGGTCCGGCCCGATGTCGTCAGCGCCGTCGCGCCGCCCGAGCCGGTCCATGCACTCTCGGTCGGCGTCAAGGATCGCAAGGATGATGTCAGGCTCACGACCGGCCTCGCCAAGCTGGTCGAGGAGGATCCGGCGCTCGCCCTCGAGCATCGTCCGGAGTTCGGCGAGATGCGCCTGTCCGGCCAGGGCGAGATGCACTTGCGCGTCGCGCTCGAACGGCTCGCGGGGCGCTATGGCGTCAATGTCGACAGCGGCGCGACGCAGATCGGCTATCGCGAGACCCTGCGCGGCAAGGCCAGCGCTCGAGGCCGGCATCGCAAGCAGAGCGGCGGCCATGGCCAGTTCGGCGATGTCGTGCTGGAGATCGCGCCGCTGCCGCGTGGCGAAGGCATCCGCTTCGTCGACCGGATCACCGGCGGCGTCGTGCCGAAGCAGTACATCTCCTCGGTCGAGGCGGGCGTGCGCGACTACTGCCAGCGTGGCCCGCTCGGCTTCCCGCTCGTCGACATCGAGGTGACACTGACCGACGGCTCCTACCATACGGTCGATTCCTCCGACATGGCCTTCCGCCAGGCGGCGCGGATCGCGATGGGCGAGGCCTGCCCGCAGGCCAGGCCCGTGCTGCTGGAGCCCATCCTGGCGGTCGAGATCGTGATTCCCTCGGATGCGATGTCGCGGGCCTCGGCGATCGTCTCGGCCAGGCGCGGCCAGATCCTTGGCTATGATGCGCGGCCGGGCTGGCGCGGCTGGGACCAGATCAACGCGCTGATGCCTGAGGCCGAGATGGGCGGCTTGATCGTCGAGTTGCGCTCGGCGACAGCGGGTGTCGGCACCTTCAGCGCCCGCTTCGACCATCTCGCCGAGCTCGCCGGCAAGCCGGCCGACGCGGTGGTCGCGGCGCAGGCGCTGGTGCAGGCACGCTAGAGCCCGCCTGAGCCAGACAGCGCCGCAAATCGGCGGACTGGAGATATTTAGACTAAAGTCTACGAACTAAAAGATGATGATGCTTCCCCGGCCAGGCCGTTCAAGCCTGACCGGGCTGCGCCCTGGCCTCGCGGTGGCGCCTGGCTTACAGGCTGGTCGAATGCCGCCTTTATCGAGTTGCAGTAAGAAGGTTTATATGTAAACTTTCGAGCGGCGGGTGCTTGCGCCCGCCGCTAGGCTTGCGCAGTGTAGTGCAGGACAATCAGAAGGTGCGGGTCGTGACCGGCGGACAGCCGGGCGTCCGCCGCGCGGCATCCAGGCCCGGCAACAGGGCGGACCGCAAAGGGGAGGATGGGGATGACGGTTCTTTCCGCGGCTCAGGCGACATCGGATGCGCGCCCCTGGCTGGCGCATTATCCGCCGGCCGTGCCGCCGGTGATCGACGAAGCCGGTGTCGGCACGCTTGCCGACCTGATCCGCAATGCCTGCGAGACCTATGCCGATCGCCAGGCCTTCGAGAGCTTCGGCAAGTCGATCACTTTCGCCGAGGTCGGGCGCGCCGCGCGCGCCTTCGCCGCCTGGCTGCAGGCGCAGGGCTTCAAGAAGGGCGACCGCATCGCGCTGATGATGCCGAACATCCTCGCCTATCCGGCGACGATCTTCGGTGCGCTGATCGGCGGCTTCACCGTCGTCAACGTCAACCCGCTCTACACCGCCCGCGAGCTGGCGCATCAGGTCAACGACGCCGAAGCGCGCGCGCTGGTGGTGATCGAGAACTTCGCCCATGTCGTCGAGGAGGCGCGGCCCAACCTCAAGCTCGACGCGATCCTCATCGCCACTGCCGGCGACCTGATGGGGTTCAAGGGGACGATCGTCAATTTCGTCGCTCGCAAGATCAAGAAGGTGGTGAAGCCCTACAATCTGCCGGGTTCGGTGTCGCTCAAGAGCGTCTTGGCCCAGACGGGGACGATGAGCCCGGTCACGATCGCGCCCGGGGACGTCGCCTTCCTGCAATACACCGGCGGCACCACCGGCGTCTCCAAAGGCGCGACGCTGACGCACCACAACGTCGCCTCCAATGTCGCGCAATGCGCGCTCTGGCTCGGCTGGCAGCTCGAGGCGCCGCATGGCCGCAGCGACTATCAGCATGTCATGGTGACGGCACTGCCGCTCTACCACATCTTCGCCCTGACCTGCTGCTGCATGTTCATGCTGCGCATCGGCGCCAAGAGCCTCCTGATCGCCAATCCGCGCGACATCGCCGGCTTCATCAAGATCCTGAAGGCGAGCCGGTTCACGCTCTTCTCGGGCGTCAATACGCTCTACAACGCGCTCGCCAGCCATCCCGAGATCAAGGACGTGAACTTCTCGGAGCTCAGCTTCGCCATTGCCGGCGGCATGGCGACCCAGGCCGCCGTGGCCAAGCGCTGGAAGGAGGTCACCGGCCGGCCGATCATCGAGGGATACGGCCTCTCGGAGACATCGCCGGTCGCCTCGGTCAACCGCACCGACATCACCGAGTTCAGCGGCACGATCGGCTACCCGCTGCCCTCGACCGACTTCGCCATCCGCGACGCCGAGGGCAACGACGTGGCGACCGGAGAAGCCGGGGAGATCTGCATCCGCGGGCCGCAGGTGATGGCCGGCTACTGGAACCGGCCGGACGAGACCGCCAAGGTGATGACGGCGGACGGCTATTTCCGCTCCGGCGACGTCGGCATCTTCCTGCCGGACGGGCAGATCAAGGTCGTCGACCGAATGAAGGACATGGTTCTGGTCTCCGGGTTCAATGTCTACCCGAACGAGGTCGAGGACGTGCTCGCCAAGCATCCCGGCGTGCTCGAATCGGCCGTGATCGGCCTGCCGGACGAGCATTCCGGCGAGGCGGTGACCGCCTTCGTGGTCAAGCGTGATGCGGCCGTCACCGCCGAGGATCTGCGTGCCTTCTGCAAGGAGAACCTGACCGGCTACAAGGTCCCCAAGCAGATCATCTTCCGCGAGGCGCTGCCCAAGACCAACGTCGGCAAGGTGCTGCGCCGGGCGCTGCGCGAGGAGATCGCTGCGCAGAAGGGGTGAACCCCCACCTTCATCGTGAGGAGACCGCGTTAGAGGCCGCCTCGAAGGTTGAAGTCCCGGGCAGTAGCGGGCCTATTCCGGCGCATGGATGGTCGCGCGCAGGGCCTTGAACTGCGGCAAAGCAGCGGCGAGGCTGGCCGGGGCGGTGGCGCAGATCAGGGCGGTGCGGCCCTTGGCCGTCTCCAGGGTCGAGGTGAACATGCGCACATTCTGCGCGTTCGGCCCGGCCTTGGGCGTCACGACCAGCTCGATGCCGGTGAAGCCCTGGTGTTCGAACAGCTTGAGGTCGGACACGGTGCCGATCGTCTCGAACATCTCGCGATAGAGCTGCTGCCATTCCGGCCTGGTCATCTGCTCGTTGACGATGTCGCGCGTCAGCTGCGCGTTCTGCGTGGAGGGCTTGAAGCCGAGCGTGCAGAGATGGCCGGTGCTGTTCACCGCCTTGGGCGTGCCGGTCTTCGAGGAGATGTCGATCGTCACGTCGAATTGCGGATGCGGCTTGCCGGCTTCCGCCTTGAAGCCGGCCGGCGGCGAAACCGAGAGGCCGCTCACGGAATCGCCATAGGATTGCGCGGCGGCGCTGGCGGCGGACAGGATGGCTGCGAGGGCGGCGGACAGGCGAAGCGATCTGGTCATGGTCACGGGCTAGTTCCCGATTGCGACGGCAGCGAGACGGATGAAACGCTGCCGGCTATGGCCGGGGAGGGGGGCCGGGTCAAGCCGCGAGCAATGATTTGCCGCTCCGGGCATGGCTGGTCACCCCCAGGATCTGACCGGGCGCGACGCTGTGGCCGAAGCGCACCAGCGTGAAATCCTCGGCCCGGCCGGTATCGCCGCGCTCGGTCAGGACCGAGAGCGGCCGGCCGATACGGGCGGAAAGATGCCGGCCATGGGCCGCCTCCGCGGCTTCCCGCAGGCGGGCCGCGCGTTCCTTGATTTCGCCGCCGGCGACCTGCGGCATGCGTGCCGCCGGCGTGCCGGGCCGCGGCGAAAACGGGAAGCCGTGGACATAGGACAGGCCGCACTCCTCGATCAGTGCGAGCGTGCGCGCGAACATCGCCTCGTCCTCGGTCGGGAACCCTGCGATCAGATCGGCGCCGAAGGCGATGTCGGGGCGTAGAGCCCGCATCTCCTTGCAGAAGATGATCGCTTCGGCGCGGCTGTGGCGGCGCTTCATCCGCTTCAGCACGAGGTCGTCGCCCGATTGCAGCGACAGATGCAGATGCGGCATCAACCGCGGCTCGTCGGCAATGAGATCGCGCAGATCGTCATCGACCTCGACAGCGTCGAGCGAGGACAGGCGCAGGCGCTTCAGCTCGGGCAGCGCCGCGAGGATCGCGCCGACGAGAGCGCCGAGCGTCGGTCCGTCCGAGCGCTCCCGGCCATAGCTCGTCAGGTCGACCCCGGTCAGCACGATCTCGCTCGCCCCTTCCGCGACGAGACGGCGGGCCTGCACGATGACCTCGGCGGCATCAGCCGAGCGGGCATTGCCACGCCCGAGCGGGATGACGCAGAAGGTGCAGCGATGGTCGCAGCCGTTCTGCACCTGCAGGAAGCCGCGCGTATGCTGGCCGAGCGCCTGCGTGCGCTGCGGAGAGGCATCGCGTGCCTGCATGATGTCGCCGACCACGATCTTGCTCGTCACATCGGCCGACGGGCCAGCCCGCAGGCTGTTCGAGCTCGCGAGGGTCCGCCAGCGCGCCGGGTCGAGCTTCTCGGCATTGCCGAGCACCCGCGTCACCTCCGGCATGGCGGCAAAGCGTGCGGGCTCGATCTGCGCGGCGCAGCCGGTGACGACGATCGGCCGCTCGGGCCTCTGGCGGGCGAGCCGGCGGATCGCCTGGCTGGCCTGGCGCACGGCTTCCGCCGTCACCGCGCATGTATTGATCACCGCGATCTCGGAGAGGCCGGCAGCCAGCGCCTGCCGCTCGATCGTCTCGCTCTCGACGAGGTTCAGCCGGCAGCCGAAGGTGACGAGCTCCACGCCCATCAGGCGACGGCGGCGAAGAGGCCGGGCTCCAGCACGCCGTCCCAGTCGAGCGCGGCCGGCCCGGTCATCAGCACATGGCCGTCGCTTTCGCGCCATTCGATGACGAGGTCGCCGCCGGGCAGGCTGACGGTCGCCTTGCGCTCGGAGAGCTCGCGGCGCACAGCCGCGACCAGCGCGGCACAGGCGCCCGAGCCGCAGGCCCGGGTAATGCCGGCGCCGCGCTCCCAGACCCGCAGCACGATATGGTCCGGCGCCTTGACCGCGGCGAGGCCGATATTGGCGCGGTCCGGAAAGATCGGGTGGTTCTCCAGCAGCGGGCCGATCTGCTCGAGATTGAAGCGATAGGGATCGTCGACGAAGAACACGGCGTGCGGATTGCCCATGCTGACGCCGCAGGGCGTGTGCAGGATCGGATCGTCGATCGGCCCGATCTGCAGTTCGAAGCGGCTGGTGTCCTCGAAGGGCTCGGCCAGCGGGATCTCGTCCCAAGCCAGGCGCGGCGCGCCCATGTCAACGGTGAAGACGGCCTCCGACAGACGCGCCACCGGCAGCAGCCCGGCCTTGGTCTGCAGCAGGAGCCCGTCGCGGCCGGCCTGGCCCATCCCAGGGTCGGCGGTCATCGCCCAGGCGACGCAGCGCGTGCCGTTGCCACAGGCGCCGGCCTCGGAGCCGTCGGTGTTGTAGATGCGGACATAGGCGTCGATGCCCGCCGCCTTTGCGTCGTGCAGGACCATTAACTGGTCGAAGCGGGTGCGCTCCTGGCTGGCGATGGCGCGCGCCTCGGCCTCGGAGACGACATGCTTCGTCCCGCGCAGATCGAGCACGGTGATCTCGTTGCCGAGCCCGTTCATCTTGAGGAACCGGCGATTGGCGAGGGCGTTCATATCGTCACAAGTCCATGATGCTGGCGGTATATGAGCGCGATGCCGAAAAATTGCCACCCTTCGCGATCTTCCTGCCGTTACGGGATCAGCGTAGTTTGCGGCACGGCGCGAATCGGTCGTGTCAGCTCGGGATATTCGGGTATGCGGCAGTCGAGATTCAGCGCGCTCCTTCTTGCGCTCGCCTTTGCCTGTCCTGCTGCCGCGCAGACGCGCGTGGCGCCGCCGACTGCCGTGGAGAGCACGCCGCTCGCCGCGCCGCCGGGGACCGCGACTCCGGCGCAGAATGCCCAGCAGGCGCCGACCCAGAGCCAGGGCGGTCAGCCGGTTCAGGCCGAACCGCAGCCGGTGCAGCCGCCGCCGGCGCTTCAATCACCCGTGACGCCGCAGCCGGTCCAGCCCGCTCCTGCGGCGCCGGCCGAGCCGCAACCCGTCCAGCCGCCCCCGACTCTGCCCAGCCCGCAGCCGGCGCCGCCTGTGCAGCAACAGCAGACCGGCACGCCAGACTCGAATGCGACGCTCGCCGGCAAGAAGGGCGACCCCTCCGATGTCGACGAGGTGCAGCTGACGGCCAAGCCGGTATTGCTCTTCGCCGGGCAGGCGAGCTGGGATCAGGGTTTCCAGAAACTGGGGGAGACGATCGCTCTCCTGCGGGCCGAGGCCGACAAGGCCGGGCTCAAGGTCGCGGGCCGGCCGCTCAGCCTGTTCGTCGAGACCGACGACAACGGCTTTAAGTTCGAGGCGATGCTGCCGGTCGACAAGCCGGCTGCCACGGCGCTGGCGAATGGCGTGCGCAACGGCCAGTCACCGGTCGGTCGCGCGCTGCGCTTCGTCCACACCGCTCCCTATGACGATATCGATTCGACCTATGAGACGATCACGGCCTATCTCGAGGCCAAGAACATCGTCGTGAAGGACGCTTTCCTCGAAGAATATGTCAGCGATCTCAAGGACGCCGGGGACCCGAACCTCGAGATCAACGTTTACGTCCAGCCGAAATAGGGCATACGTCTAAGATAACGACGTGGTCACCCCGGACAAGCGGCGGTAGCCGCGCCGATCCGGGATCCATGCCTGAGCCTATCCGAAAAGGGTTCCGGGTTTCCCTCCGGTCGCCCGGGCCGACCGAGTCGAGTTAGGGGTTCACGCCTCCCACACCAGCCCGGGCCGCATCGGCCGGAAGCGTTCCTCGGGCAATCCAGCCTGCTGCAGCGCGACCGTAAGCGCCTCGGGTGGGCGGGTGACGCCTTCGTCCGTGAGCTGGAAAGTGCCCCAATGGTGACCGAGCGCCTGCTCGGCGCGCAGAGAGCGCATCACCTTGACCGCTTCCTCGGGGTTCATGTGGTTGTCGCTCATGAACCAGCGCGGCTCATAGGCGCCGATCGGCAGCGCCGCCAGGCGGAACGGGCCGTGCTCCCGGCCGAGCCGCTCATAGAGCGAGCCGTCATGATAGCCGGTATCGCCGATATGGAAGAGCTTGCCGCCCGGAGTCTCGATCACGAAGGAGCACCACAGCGCCATGCGCCGGTCGAAGGCGCCGCGCGCCGACCAGTGATAGCTCGGCACCAGCGTGGTCGCGACCTTGTCGGACAATTCGAGCCGCGTATCCCAGTCATGCGCCTCGGCGCGAACGCTCGCCTCGCGTGCCTTGACGATCACATCGTTGCCGAGCGGCATGATCATGCGCGGGTTGTCGCGCGCATGGACCTGCGCCAGCGTCTCGACGTCGAGATGGTCGTAATGGTTGTGCGTCACCAGCACGACGTCGATCTTCGGCAAGTCGGCGAAGGCGACACCGGGAGCGTTCACGCGCTTGGGCCCGAAGAAGGAGAACGGGCTGGCGCGTTCGGAAAAGACCGGGTCGATCAGGATGTTGAGGCCGGCGACCTGGTAGAGGAAGGAGGCGTGGCCGAGATGGACGACGCGCAAGCCTTCGACGCGGGCCGGCGGCTTGTCCTGCGGCGGTGCCTCGTACTGCTCCGGGAAGGCCTCGCGCTCGCGGTTCGAGAACTGCCAGCGCAATACATCGGCCAAGCCCTTGGTGACCGGCCGGCCGTCCGTGAAGACCAGACCGTCGAAATGGTCGCTGACCGGGCCCTGGTAATAGGGATTGCGCGAGCGCGCATAGGAGGCCCAGGCGAAACCGGAGGAGCCGAGAAGGGCGGGGATGCCGAGAAGGCGCAGAAGCTTGCGGCGTGTCATGGCATAGTCAGGTCGTGCGCGTATCGCGCAGCGTCAAGACCGCGCCGTCGGTTTCAAGACAACTTGATCGCCATCGCGTGCAGCCAGCGTGTCGGCTCCTGGTCGTAGCCGCCGCCCAGATCCTCCTCGATATCGATGCGGTTCCAGCTGCCGTGGCCGTAGGCCGTGCGCAGCCAGTCGGCATCCGGATAGTTGTAGTAGCGGCCGAAGCGGTCGCGGCCTTCCGCCTCGCCGGCCTTGTAGCTGGCGTAGAAGACGCCGCCCGGCCGCAAGGCCCGGTGCACTCTCGCGACGATGCCGGGCAGGGCCGGCCGCGGGACATGCAGCAGACAGGCATTGGCCCAGACCCCGTCGAAGGCAGCTTCTGCCACGAGGTCTTCGAACAGCAGCACGGAGACCGGCCGGCCGAGGCGCTTTTGCGCCTGTGCGGCGAGTTCGGGCGAGCCGTCGGTCGGGCTGACGTCGAGGCCGAGCCTGAGCAGGGCTTCGCTGTCCTGGCCACCGCCGCAGCCGAGTTCGAGCACCTGGCCGCCCGTTGGTATGATTTCGGTGAAGCGTCGCAACCGCGCCTCGCCGAGTTCGCGGGCGCGCCCGGCATAGACCTGTGCCTCGGCCGCGTAGAAGCCGAGCGTATCCGCGTCGCGTCCGCTCATGCGTGAGCCCTCAGTTGCTGCCCGAGCGCACCGCGACGGTGGCGATGCCGGCGCCGATCAGCAGCGTGCCGCCGGCCTTGTTGAACAGACCTATCGCACGGGGATTGCCGACAAGCGTGCGGGCGCGCGAGGCGATCAGCGCGTAGCCGAAGGCGTTGGCGAAGGCGAGGGTGATGAAGGTCGCCTCGAAGATCAGCATCTGCGTCCAGAAATCCGCCTTCGGATCGAGGAACTGCGGCAGGAAGGCGACGAAGAAGGTGATGCTCTTTGGGTTCAGCGCCGTCACCAGCCAGGCATGGCCGAGCATTTTCAGCGCCGAGCTTGCGTCCCGGCGCGGTTTGGCATCGAGACTGCCGCCGGCCCGAAAGAGCTTGACGCCGAGATAGATCAGATAGGCCGCGCCCGCCCATTTCAACGCGGTGAAGATCGTCGCCGAGGTCGCCAGCAGCGCACCGACGCCGAGCATGGACAAGGTCATCGCGGTGAAGTCGCCGAGCGCGACGCCGACCGCCATCGGCAGTGCCGTGCGCCAGCCCTGGCCGAGCGCATAGGAGATCACCAAGAGGATGGTCGGCCCGGGGATCACGAGGAGGACCGCGGTGGCGGCGGCGAAGGCGGCCCAGGCTTCGAAGGTCATGGTGTAGAGGCTCCGCTAAAAACCAGAGCCATCACCAGGACGGGATGTTTGTAAAGGGCTATTTTGCGCGCAGATAGCCGCTCATTGCCGTGATTACGTCGACAAGTTGCCCGTCGTCGACGCGGCCGATCGCCTGCGCATGGCGAGCCTCGATCGTGGCGATCTTGCAGGGGCGGATCGTCGATGGCGCCGGCAGGCCCGCTTCGCGGTATCGCGCTCCCAGTGGCACGTCACCCGGCCAGGGGCGGTTCTCGGCGCTCGTGATCATCGCGACCCAGAGTAGTGCCTCGCCGTCTCCAATGCCGCCGGCCGACACGACCAACGCTGGCCGATGCTGGCGCGTCGCGCGATCGGTATAGGGAAAGGGGACGCGGACGACGTCGCCCTGCTCAAAGACCGGCATAAGCCTTCCGATCCGCCTCGCTGTCCCATTCGCCGAACGTCGCGAATGGGTCTTCGGCAGCCGGCGAGGTCGCCTTGCTGATCACGACATGATCGTCGGCGATAACATAGGCGATCTCGTCGCCATCCCTGAGCTTGAGGGCGGCGCGGACTGGTTGCGGGATCGTCGTCTGCGCCTTGCTCGTCAGCTTGCTCGTGATCATAGCAACCTCCTGTTGGATAGGTAAGGAATTTCCTTTCTTTCTGCAATCCATCCGCGATGACGTCCTAAAGCGGCGCCCCCCAACGGAAGGTCGTTGTCCCGCTGCCGCGCGCCGGCACCAGGGGCCCTGCCGACATCTCCTGCCGCTTCTCCGGATCGCCCGCCAGTACAAGCGTCCACCACGCGCCGTAGCGGGTCTGCGGGTTCTTTGCGAGGGCAAGGCCGATGCGCGTCGCCTGCGGCATCGACAGGTTGGCTTCGTGGCCGGAGGATTTCTTCCAGCCGTCGAAGGCCTCTTGCGTCGAGTAGTAGCCGGCGCCGAGATTCTCCGCGGCGCGCACCGTGTCGAGGCCGGCGGCGCTGACGCGGGAATTGAAGCTGCCGGCGGCGCTGTGGGAAAGGTCGTCGCTGGCGGCCATCGCGTCGGACTGGCGCTGGGCCATCGTAGTCAGCGTGGAATCGAGCCTCACTGGGCCGAGGCCCTTGCCGGCGCGATAGGCGTTGAGGATGCGCACCGCCTCGGCCGGATCGGCCTTCACTGCGGCGAGGCGCTCGATCTTGCGCGGGCTCGGCGCCGTGGTCTCGCGTTGCGTTCCGGCACAACCGGCCAGAAGCAGGGCGATCAGGAGGGCTGTGCCCGAATGCTTCGTCATCTATGGGGGGATCCTGTCAGGCACCATCGGCTGGCGTATCCGCCTAATGGCGGATTCTGGCAGGATTGTCGCGGCGCCGCCTGAGCGAGACGCCGCGTCTTGCGCAGGATCAGCCCTGCGCGCCGGAGATCACCCGGCAGAGCGCGTCGCGAACGTAACCTTCGGGAGCGACCTGGCCCTGCTGGACGACGAAGACCGCATCGACCCGCGTACCGCTGCCACTCTTGCGGGCGGTAATGCGCAGGGTCTGTGGCCGGCCGGAGCCCGAGGTCTCCTGGATGGCGAGGACCGAGCTGGTCGCGTTGTCGATGCGCATGTCGGCGAATCCTTCGGCCGAGACGGCGGCGCCGAGATCCTTCAGCACCCGCGCCGGCGCGCGCTTCTGCACGATGTCCCAGGTCTTGTAGGTCAGGCCGGTCAGCATCGGCGTACCGACCACGGAGAAATTGCCTTCGCAGGACTGCGCCTGCGCCTGGGTGAGGCCGAGCGCGAACAAGGCGGCGGCGAGGACCGGAAGCTTCATTGTATCTCCGTGATGAGGATCGCGCAGGGCTGGCGCAGCCGCCGCTTGTGCGCTTCAGCTTGACTTTCGCCGCATTTGTCCGCTTTAACGCGCGCATTCGTTTCGCCGACATCGCCGAAACCTCATCCGCCGACCGGGCCGCTCGCTGAGCTACCATGAGCCCGGAGGTCAACGCCCGACAGCGCGTCTGCGCCCTCGGGCGCGAAACCGTTTGGCGGTCATGTTGGTTCTTGCGGCCGACGCCGGCAAACAAGGATAGGGCAATCGCCGCATGTTCGGCACGCTGAGCGACAGACTTTCCGGCATCCTCTCGGGCCTGACCCGCAGGGGCGCGCTGACCGAGGACGACGTCAACGCCGCGCTGCGCGAGGTTCGCCGGGCGCTGCTCGAGGCCGACGTCGCGCTCGAGGTCGTGCGCAGCTTCACCGACAAGGTCCGCGAGCGCGCCGTCGGCGCCGAGGTGCTGAAGTCGGTCACGCCCGGCCAGCAGGTCATCAAGATCGTCAACGACGTCCTGATCGACACGCTCGGTGGCGAAGGCGAGGGCATCACCTTCGACGCCGTGCCGCCGGTGCCGATCCTGATGGTGGGTCTGCAGGGCTCGGGTAAAACCACCTCCACGGCCAAGATCGCCAGGCGCCTGACCGACCGGGACAAGAAGAAGGTCCTGATGGCGTCGCTCGATACGCGCCGTCCGGCCGCGATGGAGCAGCTCGCCATCCTCGGCAAGCAGGTCGGCGTCGAGACGCTGCCGATCGTCGCCGGCCAGAGCGCCGTGCAGATCGCGCGGCGCGCCGTCGAGGCGGGCAAGCTCGGCGGCTACGACGTCGTCATGCTCGACACCGCCGGCCGCGTCACGCTCGACGAGGCGCTGATGGCCGAGGTCGCCGAAGTCAAGGCGGCGACGAACCCCCATGAGGTCCTGCTCGTCGCCGACGCGCTGACCGGCCAGGACGCGGTCAACACGGCGCGGGCCTTCGACAGCCGCGTCGGCCTCACCGGCATCGTGCTGACCCGTATGGACGGCGATGGCCGCGGCGGCGCCGCGCTCTCGATGCGCGCCGTTACCGGCAAACCGATCAAGCTCGTCGGCACCGGCGAGAAGACCGACGCGCTCGAGGATTTCCATCCCTCGCGCGTCGCCAACCGCATCCTCGGCATGGGCGACATCGTCGGCCTGGTCGAGAAGGCGGCGGCCACGGTCGATGCCGACAAGGCACAGGAACTGGCCCAGCGTCTGGCCAAGGGCAATTTCGACCTCGGCGACCTGCGCACCCAGCTCCAGCAGATGGAAAAGATGGGCGGGCTCGGCGGGTTGATGGGCATGCTGCCCGGCATGGCGCAGATGAAGAGCCAGATCGCCAACGCCAAGATGGACGACAAGGTCATCGCCCGGCAGATCGCGATCATCAACTCGATGACGGCGGCCGAGCGCCGCAATCCCGACCTGCTCAAGAACAGCCGCAAGAAGCGCATCGCCGCCGGCTCCGGCACCTCGCCGGAAGCGATCAACAAGCTGCTCAAGATGCACCGCCAGATGGCGGACATGATGAAGCAGATGTCCCGCCAGAAGGGCGGCATGCTCGGCAAGCTCGGCAGCATGTTCGGGCTCGGCGTCGGCGGCATGCCGGCCGGCATGCCCGACCCCTCGAAGATGGATCCGGCCCAGCTCGCCGAACTGCAGAAGCAGCTCGGCGCCGGTGGCGGCCTGCCTTCGCTGCCTCCAGGCGGCTTCCCAGGTTTGCCCAAGGGCGTCACCCCGCCCGCCGGCATGATGCCGAAATTGCCCGGCCTCGGCGGTCTGCCCGGCCTCGGCAACAACCCGTTCAAGAAGAAGTAATTCTACCGCTCGAACCAAAGGAAGAAGAGCAATGTCCCTGAAGATCCGCCTGACCCGTGGTGGCGCGAAGAAGCGCCCGTACTACCGCATCGTCGTCGCCGACGCCCGCTCGCCGCGCGATGGCCGCTTCATCGAGAAGATCGGCGCCTATGACCCGATGAAGGCCAAGGACTCGCCGGAGCGCGTCATCCTGGATCTCGAGAAGGCCAAGGCCTGGCTCGCCAAGGGCGCCCAGCCGACCGACCGCGTCCTGCGCTTCCTCGACGCCGCCGGCGTGTCCAAGCGTCCGGCCCGCAACAACCCGAAAAAGGCCGTTCCCGGCGAGAAGGCCAAGGAGCGCGCCGAGAAGAAGGCCGAGAAGAGCGCTGCCCCGGCCGAAGCCGCGGCTGAGTGACATGAAGTACGCGGGGAACCCCTCTCCCGGATGGGAGAGGGGTTCCCCGCGCTTTTCCTATTCGCCGTTGCACGCTGACATGAGCGACGACCTCGTCCTGCTCGGCATCGTCGGCGCGCCGCATGGCGTGCGCGGCGAGGTCCGGATCAAGACCTTCACCGCCGATCCGCTGGCGCTGGCCGAATACGGTCCGCTCGTCGACGAGAAGGGCCGACGCTTCGAGATCGCCGATATCAGGCCCGCCAAGGAAGTGGTCGTCGCCCGGCTCAAGGGCGTGACCAGCCGCGAGGGCGCCGAGCTCCTGAACGGCGTGAAGCTCCATATCGAGCGTTCGCGCCTGCCGGCACCCGAGGACGAGGACGAGTTCCTCCAGGCCGATCTCGTCGGCTGTACGGTCGTTGGCCCTGATGGGGCCATCCTCGGGATTGTCATTGCCGTTGCCAACTACGGCGCCGGCGACCTCATCGACATCGAGACCCAAGATGGCCGCTCGGTGCTGATGCCTTTCACCAAGGCCTATGCGCCGCGCATCGACATCGCCGCCAAGCGCATCGAGGCCCTGCCTCCCGCCGGCCTGTTCGAGGATGACGATGCTGCCTGAGACGCCGGCCAAGGGCCTGATCTTCGACATGGATGGCACCATCGTCGACAATATGCGCTACCATGACGACGCCTGGGAGGTCTGGTACCGCAAGCACGGCCTGCACTTCGAGCGTGCGACCTTCTCGGCGCGCACCGCCGGTATGGCGATCTCCGACATCATCGGCCCGCATTTCCCCGGCGTCGACGCGGCCGAGCTCGACCGGCTCGCCGAGGAGAAGGAAGAGCTTTATCGCGAGACCTACGGCCCGCTGGTCAAGCCGCTCGCGGGACTGATCGACCTGCTCGACCGGGCGCGCGAGCATGCAGTCCCGATGGCGGTTGGCACCGCCGCCGCCCCGCCGAACATCGCGCTGATCCTCGACACGCTCTCCCTGCGCCAGCGCTTCGCCACCATCGTCTCGCCGAGCCAGGGCTTTCCCGGCAAGCCGCATCCCGACATGTTCCTCGCGGCGGCCGAGCGCATGGGCGTCAAGCCGGCCGACTGCATCGTCTTCGAGGATGCGCCGAACGGCGTCGAGGCGGCTCGCCGCGCCGGCATGCGTGCGGTCGCGGTGCTGACCATGCTGCCGGCCAAGGCCTTCGCCGCCTTCGACAACGTCATCGCCAGCGTTGATGACTACGCGGCGCTGGACGGCAATCCGGCGCTGCGCTTTGCTTGAACGATGGCATTTCGCGCCTCGGTCCTGACCCTCTATCCCGAGATGTTCCCCGGCCCGCTCGGCGCCTCGCTGGCCGGCGAGGGCCTGCGCAGCGGGCTCTGGTCGCTGGAGACGCATCAGATCCGCGAGCACGGCATCGGCCGGCATCGCAATGTCGATGACACGCCGGCCGGCGGCGGCGCCGGCATGGTGCTGCGCTGCGACGTGCTGGCGGCGGCGATCGATGCGGCGGTTCCAGAAGGCGATACCCGGCCGCGCCTCCTGATGTCGCCACGCGGCCGCCCGCTCAGCCAGCGCATGGTGCGGGACTATGTTGCCGGCGAGGGCGTCGTCATCGTCTGCGGCCGCTTCGAGGGGGTCGATGAGCGCGTGATCGAGGGGCGGGGGCTGACCGAGGTCTCGGTCGGCGATTACATCCTGTCAGGCGGCGAGATGGCCGCCATGGTGTTGCTCGACGCCTGCGTGCGGCTGATCCCCGGCGTGATGGGCAAGGAGGCCTCCGGCGCCGAGGAGAGCTTCGAGAACGGCCTGCTCGAATACCCCCACTATACGCGCCCGCGCGAATGGGAGGGCAGGGGCCTGCCCGAGGCGCTGCTCTCCGGTGACCATGCCCGCATCGCGAGATGGCGGCGCGAGCAGGCGGAGAGGATCACGCGGGAGAGGCGGCCGGATCTGCTATCCGATGGAGGCTCGGAGCGCATCTCACCGTCGGTCCGAGGCAAATCAAAGGGTTGAACCCGGAAGCGCGGCCGGAAAATCTTACCGTTATGGCCGCTTCAGGTTGGCCTCGAGATAGCCAGACAAAGCATCGCGAATTTGCCTCCAGTCTTCTCGCATTGCTTGAGAGAAGCCGACTTTGACGGTTATCTCTCGATATTCGAAGCGCATTTCACATCGAGGATTGGGCGCTGGGCGTGTCCCGGTGCAATTCAGTACTGTCTTTATTTTCTCTTGCTCGATTTCCGCGTAGTAACGCTCGCCGCTTTCGAGCGCCGATATGCCAAAGGGCCGACTGCCAGCTTTGCGGCTGGGTTCTCCTTCTCCTTCAAGCAAGCTGATCTCCGTCAGTCCTTGCAATACGGGTCGGCGAGCAAAACCCTTGAATACCGTTTCTAACGGTGAGTTCCAGACTTCAGTCTCCGCAATTCTTGTCACAATCGCTCGGCGGACATCTCTCGCAGCGGTTCTGCCCACTTGCCGATCGAAGGTCGGGTCCGATAGCAGGATTTGGAGGGAGCGGGCCTCCGGCTTGGCCAGACTCAACTCGTGCGTTGTTTCCGGCGTCCGTCCTACCATGCTCGGAAACAGGATTCTCAGAGACAAGTCCGCAATCTTTCCACTCTTGTCGGGCAGGAAATCGCGTGAATTGCGAGGAAAGACGAATGTGTTCGGTCCCAGTTGGACCGTGGTGTCCAAAGCAAGGCTACGAAGCTGTGCAGTTGCCGGGCTGGAAACGAGGACAGCGAATAGCGTGCAGGGTGCCGCCAGAAGGCTGCGTAGGCGCCTCATTGACTGTTCGGTATTTGCGATCGTCGGGGCGGCGCTAAAAGCTATGCTTGCAAAAGGGAGGAGGGTGGCTCTAAGCCGGCCCAGTTGCGCATGTAATCTCTGCACAAAAGTCGTGAAGGCCATGTCGACTCTCGTTCCTCGCTAAAGTCGATCGCACCCTTAAGGATGCCTAAACCCACAGAGTGCGCACTATCTGTCTACTGCTGGTTTATAGGGTCGATGCAAATTGGGTATCGAGCCGATGTAGTATCAAAAATTCTAGCGATACGCTGTCACCGGCAATCCCTCCGCCAGCCAGCCCTTGTCCTTGGGATTGCCGAGCAGGCCGCCGCGGACATCGATCAGCTCCTTCCAGCCGCGCGCAGTCAGCGTCTTCTGCACGGTCGAGGTCCGGTTGCCGGTCCGGCAGATCAGTGCAATCGGCTTGCCGGGATGGTCGAGCTTCAGCGCGGCGAGGCGGACCTCGAAGGCGCTGCCGGTCATGTCGAGCTTGATCGCGCCCTCCGGCACGCCGGTATCTGCCCATTCCTCCGGCGTGCGGATGTCGACGAGGACGAGCTTGCCGGCCTTGGCGGCCTCATGCGCCTCGCGGACGGAGAGCGAGGGCATGGGCGTCTGGGCCTCGGCAAGAGCCGGCAGCGAGCAGAGAGCGGCGAGCAGCAGGAATGCGCGACGATTCATGTCGGAGCGTTACCGAAAGGTGCGGGCCGCCGCAATTCACGAAGCCCGGATGGGACCGAGCCCACTCAAGGGCGCGTCGAGCGAAACCCTGTCCTGTCCGCCGCCGTGATCGCGCGCAGCACCTTGCAGGGCACGCCTGCAGCGATCACGCCGGCAGGGATATTGCGCGTCACGACGCTGCCGGCGCCGATGATGCTGTCGTTGCCGATCGTGACGCCTTGCGTGATCTGGACGCCGCCGCCGACCCAGACCCGGTTGCCGATCGTGACCGGTTTCGCATAGCAGCCGCCGGCGACGCGCTCGGCCGGGTCGATGGCGTGATTCGAGGTGTAGATGCCAACGCGCGGGCCGAGCAGGACATGGTCGCCGATGGTGATCTCGCCGCCATCGAGCATGACGCAGTCGAAATTGGCGTAGAAGCTGCGGCCGATCGAGATGTTGAAGCCGAACTCGCAGCGGACATTCGGTTCGAAATGGGCGCCGGGGCCGACATCGTGCAGGAAAGCCCGCAGCAGCGCCTCGCGCTCGGCCTGCGGCTGGCCAAAGCTGCGGTTGTAGGCGTCGGTCAGACCGACCGCCCGCGCCCGGGCTGCGATCAGCTCGGGCGTGAGGTCGTCATACATGCGCCCCGACAGCATCAGGGCGCGCTGCTCTTCAAGTGTCATCGCGGATGAGGACGAGGCCGGCAGCCGAGCCGCCGGCCTTGCGATGTCTCAGCGCAGCTCGGCGCAGAAGCGCTGGATGCGGCGGCAGGCCTCTTCCAGCTTCTCGTCCGAGGTGGCGTAGGAGATGCGGAAGTTCGGGCCGAGGCCGAAGGAGGAGCCGTGCACGGCCGCGACCGCCTCGTTCTCAAGCAGGCCCATGACCAGGTCCTCGTCGGTCTCGATCTTTTTGCCGTTCGGCAGCGTCTTGCCGATCAGCTCCGAGCAGTCCGGGTAGACGTAGAAGGCGCCTTCCGGCGTCGGGCACTTCAGGCCGCGGGTCTGGTTCAACATGGAGACGACGAGGTCGCGCCGACGCTCGAACGCCCTCTTGAACACCGGGATGTGCTCTTGCGTGCCGTCGAGCGCCTCGACCGCGGCCCATTGCGAGATCGCCGACGTGCCCGAGGTCTGCTGGCCCTGGACCAGGTCCATGGCGTTGATCAGGTGCTGCGGACCGGCCGCGTAGCCGATGCGCCAGCCGGTCATGGCATAGGACTTCGAGACGCCGTTCATGGTCAGCGTGCGCTCGTACAGGCCGGGCTCGACCTGCGCCGGGGTGACGAATTTGAAGTCGCCATAGACGAGGTGCTCGTACATGTCGTCGGTGAGGATCCAGACATGCGGATGGCGCATCAGCACGTCGGTCAGCGCCTTCATCTCGTCATGGGTGTAGGCGGCGCCCGACGGGTTCGACGGCGAGTTCAAAATCAGCCACTTGGTCTTCGGCGTGATCGCAGCCTCGAGATCGGCCGGCTGGAGCTTGAAGTTGTTCTGGATGGTGGCTTCGCAGAAGGTCGGCGTGCCGCCGCAGAGCGCGACCATCTCGGGGTAGCTGACCCAGTAGGGCGCGACGCAGATCACCTCGTCGCCCGGGTTCAGCGTGGCGAGCAGGGCATTGTAGATGACGTGCTTGCCGCCGGTGCCGACGATGGTCTGCGAGGCCTTGTAGTCGAGGCCGTTCTCGCGCTTCAGCTTGCGCGTGATCGCCTCGCGCAGCTGCGGAATGCCGGCGACCGGCGTATACTTGGTCTCGCCGCGGCGGATCGCGGCGATCGCCGCTTCCTTGATATTGTCCGGCGTGTCGAAATCGGGCTCGCCGACGGAGAGGGAGATCACGTCCTTGCCCTGCGCTTTCAGGTCGCGCGCCTTCTGCGTGATGGTGATGGTCGCAGACGGCTTCACGCGCTTCAGGGCGTCGGCAAGGAAAGCCATGATCCAGATCTCCGGGAGAACGATGGCGCCCGTCGCGGGCGCGGGGCGTGGTTTAGGCCCCCGGAGCGGGCACTGCAAGCAAGACTGCTTGATAGCGGCCAGAAACGACAGGAATGGCAGCGCGGCGTGCCGTCGACCCGGGGGCGAAAACGGCCTGTCCGCGGCAGACGCCCGCAACCGTATCGCCCTGGCCCGAAACGTGCTTGGTAGAGCAGGCTGGGGAGCCAGAAGACGACAGCGCGCCGACGCGCAGAAGGCCCATGCATGAAACTCCGGATCGGCTACGAACTCGACTACGTTTTTCCACAGCCGACCCCGATGATCTTGATGCTGCACGTGCATTTCAGCCGGGTCTCCGATCTCTCGGCGCCGGATCACATGCGTATCCAGCCTCCGACGCCGGTCACTGCCTATCGCGATGGCTTCGGCAACTGGTGCAGCCGCCTGGTGGCGCCGCAGGGCACGATGCGCATTTCCGCCGATGCGGTGATCAGCGATAGCGGCCTGCCGGAGGCGTTCGACCGCAAGGCCGGGCAGGTACCGGTGGAGCGCTTGCCGGAAGAGTGCCTGGTCTTCCTACTCGCCAGCCGGTTCTGCGACAGCGATCGCCTGCTCGATCTCGCCTGGGAGCTTTTCGGTCATACCCCGCCGGGCGCGGCGCGGGTGCAGGCGATCTGCGACTTCGTCAACCAGCGCATCGCCTTCGACTATATGGACGCGAGCGTCACCCGCAGCGCCTCCGAGGCCTATCGCGAAGGGCGCGGCGTCTGCCGCGACTATGCCCACCTCGCTATCGCCTTCTGCCGGGCGATGAACATCCCGGCGCGCTACTGCACCTGCTATCTCGGCGATGTCGGCACGCCGCCACCCTGGCCGCCGGGCGATTTCGCCGCCTCCTTCGAGGCTTTTCTCGATGGCGGCTGGCAGATGTTCGATCCGCGCAACAATGTCCCCCGCATCGGCCGGGTGCTGATCGCACGCGGACGCGATGCTGCCGATGTCGCGATCGCCACCACCTTCGGACCGAACACGCTGACCGGATTCAAGGTCTGGACGGACGAGGTCGCCGAGGCGGCCTGAGGCCGATTCGCCAGGACCTATCGGTCGAGGAGTGGGGCAGTCTTGGCCTTCTTCGCCCGCAGCGGCGTCTTGCGGACCAGCCCCTTGCGGGTGGCCGGAGGGGTGTCCTCCGGCACTGGCTCTGCCGGTACGGCCGCGACAGCATGCACGGGAGCCGGTTGCGGTGCCGGCTTCTCGGGCTGGGTGGGGTCGATCGTGCGGAAGCGGATCATTTCTTCTTCGGACCCGCCGCTGCCTTGGCGACGGCCGAGGCGAAGCCCGCCGGAGGGGTCGCGCTCGCCTTCGGCTTGTCCTTCTTGGGCTTCTTGGCCTCGCGATTGCTGCGCTGCTCGCCTTTTGCCATGTCTCGTCTCCTTCGGTCGGAATGGCAGGCATCGCCGCTTCGGATCGAAGGGGCTTGAACCTGCGCTGAGCGGGTCGGGACGGCTGCGAGCTCAGGTCATGGCGGCCGGCTTCCGACTGCCACGGCCGGCCCGTGGACATCGGGCCGTGAAGTCGAAGCAGAAGGGGAGCCTAGGGCAGAGTCGCAGCGAGAGCACGCGCTTTCTTGGCGCAGCAGCGCCCCGTCCCCAGCGTGCCGGAGCGCCCAGCGGCGCTGCACCATGGCGACAGTGCCAGCGCCCCAGCGTGGCCGGCCGAAACAGGGAAAGCCGCGGCGGTTGAGCCGCCGGGCGATGTCGGCAGGATCGCCGATGCCGGCGCCGGCGAGTTGGTCGATCAGTGCGCCAGCGGCTTCCAGGAAGATGGCGAGCAGCGCCCTGTCGAGGTCGCGGCTCGCCTTGTCGGCACTGGGCATGCCCTCAATGGACGCCCAGACCATAGCTGGGCTCGACTCCGTTCGGGGAGATCAGCACGGCATTGGGATGGCCGCCCTCGGAAAGGGCGAAGCGAACCGCCTCCTTCTGGTTGCGGAAGATGCCTTCGCTGCGGCCTTCGAGGTCGCGCGCGACCCAGAAGCCGTGGCTCGACCGGCCGACCAGGAAGAGATGGCTCTCGCCATTGAGCGGCTGCAGCGGCTTGAATTGTCCCATGGCGGCGTCCTCAGTTCGGCAAGGCGAACCAGGCGCGCAGGCCGAGGACGGCGGCGGCGGCCAGTGCGAACACGGCGAGCGCTACCATCTCGGCACAGAGAATCCCCACGACCGGGCGGCGGCTGGCGACACTGTCATAGACGGCGCGGGCACGGCGCTGCTGGCTGGTGCGGAACAAGGCGTTGTTCATCAACATATCGACCTCCATCGATGCCGATGATGTAGGTCCGCCCCCGATAAGGCCGCCATGCGGAAGGTGCTTGCACGCATAAGGCCGGCATAAGGGCTTGCGTGGGGGCCGCTCGGCTGCGATGCCGGCGCCATGGATGCGCCCGCCAACACCATCGTGATCTATATCGACGCCGACGCCTGTCCGGTGAAGCCGGAGGTCTATCGCGTCGCCGAGCGGCACCGGCTCAAGGTCTTCGTCGTCGCCAACAGCTTCATGCAGGTGCCGCGCGAGCCCTGGATCGAGCGCGTCGTCGTGCCTGGCAACTTCGATGCCGCCGACGACTGGATTGCCGAGCGTGCCGCCCGCGGCGCGATCGTCATCACCGCCGACATCCCGCTCGCCGACCGCTGCATCAAGGCCGGCGCCGACGTGATCGGCCCGACCGGCAAGCCCTTCACCGAGGCCTCGATCGGCATGGCGCTGGCGACGCGCGACATGATGGAAGACCTGCGCGCCATGGGCAGCGTCGGCGGCGGCCCGAAGCCCTTCTCGCAGAAGGACCGCTCGGCTTTCCTGCAGGCGCTCGACGTCGCGGTGCAGCGATTGAGGCGGGCGGGCCTTTCCGCCTAGATCTCGCTGAAATCGCCGCCGCGGCCCTTGCCGGCGGCGAAGCGGCCGGCGCCGGCCGCCCCTTCGGTCGCGATGGTATGGACGCCGCCTTCCCATTCGCGCGCCAGCGCCTCGCGGACGGGCAGGCCATGCCCGGCGATGACGCTGCGGCGGTCGGCCAGCATGGCGCCGCTCGGGAAGCGCGCGATCTCCTGCGCCATTGCCTCGGCCGCGGCGCGCGCCTCGCCTCGGGCAACGACCTTCTCGCACAGCCCGATGCGCAGAGCCTCCTCTGCCTCGACCTTGCGGCCGGTCATGACGATCTCGAGCGCGCGGCCTTGACCGACGAGGCGCGGCAGGCGGACCGTGCCGCCGTCGATCAGCGGAATGCCCCAGCGCCGGCAGTAGACGCCGAAATAGGCGTCCTGCGCCATCACCCTGACGTCGCACCAGAGCGCGAGCTCCATGCCGCCGGCGACAGCCGGGCCTTCCACGGCCGCGATCACCGGCTTGCTCATCTCCAGGCGCGAGGGCCCCATCGGCCCGCGCGGCGGTGGCGCACCGCCCGGCGGGAAGGCGAGGCCTTCGACGATCTCGCTCCGGAAGCGCTCGGCCTGCGTGAAGGCCTGAGCGTATTTCAGGTCCCATCCGGCGCAGAAGGCGCCGCCTTCACCCCAGAACACCATCACGGCGGTTTCCGGATCGGCGTCGAGCGCGACAAAGGCATCGGTCAGGGCAATGGCGCTGTCCGGATCCATGGCGTTGCGAGCCTCGGGACGCGCATGGATCACGGTCGCGACCTTGCCGCTGCGTTCGATCCGGATCGTCATGGCATCTCGTCTCCCTCAAAGCCTCATTGCCAAAAAGGCTAAGACAGGACGCCACTTACGCGCCAGTCGCTGGACGCAAACCCGCTTTGCCCGTAATCCTCCCGCGAAAGCCCGTCTCCCAATCGGGCTCCCGGGAGGAAGTTCATGTCGCTGACCCGCCGTTCCACGCTTGGCCTCGTTGCCGGCGCCGTCTTCGCTCCGGCCATCGTCCGGGCGCAGAGCTATCCGTCGAAGCCGATCACCCTGGTCGTGCCCTATCCAGCCGGCGGGCCGACCGACGCGATCGCGCGCTTCGTCGCCCAGGATCTCTCGACCTCGATCGGCCAGAACGTTCTCGTCGATAACCGCGCCGGCGCTTCGGGCGCGGTCGGCACCCGGGCCGTCGCGCATGGCGCCGCCGACGGCCACACCTTCATCTTCGGCAACAACCAGACGCATGGGAACAACATGTTCCTGCTGAAGGATCCCGGCTACGACGTGGTCAAGGATTTCGCACCGGTCGCCGGCGTCGGCGCCTTCGAGCATGCTTTCGTGGTGCGCAACGACCTGCCGGCGAAGACCATCAAGGAGCTGATCGCGCTCGCCAAGGCCGATCCCGGCAAGCTCAATTACGGCTCGACCGGCGTCGGCTCCGGCTCGCATCTCGCCATGGAGCTGTTCATGCAGCGCACCGGCATCAAGATGACGCATGTGCCGTTCCGCGGCGCGGCGCCGCTGGTGCAGGAGATCATCGGCGGGCGCATCGACATCGCCAATTCGACGCTGCCGTCCGTGCTGGAGCAGATCAACGCCGGCACGCTTCGGGCGATCGCGCTGGCGAGCCCGGAGCGCAATCCGCGCGCCAAGGACATCCCGACCCTGCGCGAGCAGGGCGTGAGCGATGCCGACGCCGACAGCTGGGCCGCCTTCTTCGCGCCCGCCGCGACGCCGGCGCCGGTCCTCGATACCCTGTCGAAGGCCGTGCTGGCCTCGCTCGCCAAGCCGGCGATTGCCGAGCAGATCCTCAAGCTCGGCTTCACCCTCAAAATCCGCGACCCCGCCGCCTTCCGGCCCTACCATCAGCAGGAAATCGCGACCTGGGAGAAGATCATCAGGGAAGCCGGCGTGAAGCCGGAGTGAGCCTTCCGATGGGCGTGCCCGCGTCGCTGCCGCGCCGGCTCGTGCTGGTCGCGCTCGCCACGCTGCCGTTTGCGGCGACTGCGGCGGCGCGTGAGAGTGCAGACGCCCTGTGGGATGCGCTTGCCACGCCTGGGCACATCGCGCTGCTGCGTCATGCCGACGCTCCCGGGGTCGGCGATCCGGCCGGCTTCCGGATCGGCGACTGCGCGACGCAGCGCAATCTTGGCGAGCAAGGCCGCGCACAGGCCCGCCGGATCGGGGATGAGTTTCGCCGGCGCGGCGTGCGCGTCGGCCTCGTGCTCACGAGCCAGTGGTGCCGGGCGCGCGACACCGCGCAACTCATGAGCCTGGGAACCGTCGAGGACGCACCCGAGGCGCTGAACTCCTTCTTCGGCCACTCCGGCGAGCGCGAGTCCGCAACGAATGCGCTCCGACGGCGGCTGTCCGGCCTGCCGCGCGATGCGGGAACGGTCGTGATGGTGACCCATCAGGTCAACATCACCGCGCTGACCGGAGTGTTTCCCAGGTCGGGCGATATCGTGGTGCTGCGTCGCGGGCCTGACGGCGGCATCAGCGTACGCGGCACGATCCCTGCGCCGTGACGGCCAGCGAGAAAAGGGCGATGCGATGAACCTGATGCCAAAGCTCGCCGCCCGCGCCGAGGCCGGCCGTCCCGTTCGCTGCGCCCTGATCGGCGCCGGCAAGTTCGGCTCCATGTTCCTGGCCCAGGCGCCGCATATCGAGGGACTGGAAGTTGCGGCGATCGCCGATCTCGATCCCGAGCGGGCGAAGAATGCTTGCCGCATCGTCGGCTGGGACGAGGCCCGCATCGCCGCCACGCGCTTCGTCGACAGCGGCGTCGCCGCCGCGGAAATGGACGGCGTCGAGGTGGTGATCGAGGCGACCGGGCATCCGGCCGCCGGCGCCCGCCATGCGCTCGCCGCGATCGCGGCCGGGCGCCATGTCGTCATGGTCAATGTCGAGGCCGATGTGCTGGTCGGCCCTGTCCTGGCAGCCAAAGCGAAGGCAGCCGGCGTGGTCTATTCCATGGCCTATGGCGACCAGCCCGCCCTTGTCGCCGAGATGGTCGACTGGGCCAGAGCCTCGGGCTTCACCGTCGCGGCCGCCGGCAAGGGCACGAAGTATCTGCCGGCCTATCACCGCGTCACGCCGGACGAGGTCTGGGGCCATTATGGACTGACGCCGGAAGCGGCGAAGGCTGCTGGCATGAACCCGCAAATGTTCAACTCCTTCCTCGACGGCACCAAATCGGCGATCGAGATGGCGGCGATCGCCAATGCCAGCGGGCTCGACGTGCCGGAAGGCGGTCTCGCTTTCCCGCCCTGCGGCGTCGACGATCTCGCCCATGTCCTGCGGCCGAAGGCGGTCGGCGGCCGGCTCGACCATGACGGCATGGTCGAGGTCGTGTCCTCGCTGGAGCGGGATGGGCGGCCGGTCTTCCGCGATCTGCGCTGGGGCGTCTATGTCGTGCTGAAGGCGCCGAACCCCTACGCTGCCGCCTGTTTCAAGCAGTACGGGCTGCCGACCGATGCCACCGGCCTCTATGCGGCGATGTACAAGCCCTTCCACCTGATCGGGCTCGAGCTCTCGCTCTCGGTGCTGAACGCGGCGCTGCGCGGCGAGCCGACCGGCACGACCCGGAGCTGGCGCGGCGACGCGGTCGCGACCGCCAAGCGCGATCTCAAGGCCGGCGAGATGCTGGACGGGGAGGGCGGCTACACCGTTTATGGCAGACTGATGCCGGCCGCCGCGAGCCGCGCGGCGAAGGCGCTGCCGATCGGACTGGCGCATGGCGTGACATTGAAGCGCAACGTCGCGGCAGGGGCCGTGGTCACCAGTGACGATGTTACGCTGGATGAAACCTCGCCCATCGTCTCACTTCGGCGTGAGCTCGAAGCAACCAGCGGCTGAATCGTGCATTCTCTCCGATGCGGGTCGTTCAGGCTTCCTGCATCCGTCATCCCGGGCGACCGCAGGGAGACCCGGTATCCATTTCGGAAACTTGCCCGGAAAGACTCCGAAATGGGCCCCGGATCGGCGCCGCTTGCGGTGTGTCCGGGACGACACCGTATAGATGCTAGAGGTGGCCGGATTTGCGCCGGCCCTCATCAGGAGATGCCGATGCGTTTCGTTCTCGCCGCAGCCCTCGCGTTGGTGCTTGCGACGCCTACCACAGCCCAGCAACGCTACCCATCGAGCGCCGGGGAGCTCGTGGTTGAAACCGTCGCGAGCGGGCTGGAGAACCCCTGGGGCCTCGCCTTCCTTCCCGACGGGCGCATGCTGGTGACCGAGCGGCCGGGCCGGCTGCGGATGGTCGGCAGCGACGGCAAGCTCTCGGCGCCGATCTCCGGCGTGCCCAATGTCGTGGCGCGTGGGCAGGGCGGCCTGCTCGATGTCGTGCTCGATCCGAACTTCGCCCAGAACCGCTATCTCTATTTCTCCTTCGCCGAGCCGCGCGCCAATGGCAACGGCACCAGTGTCGCGCGTGCGCGGCTGAGCGCCAACGGCACTGCGCTTGAAGGCCTCACCGTGATCTTCCGGCAGATGCCGACGATCGCGAGCAACATGCATTTCGGCTCGCGGCTGGTCTTCGACCGGGCTGGCGCACTCTTCGTCACCGTCGGCGACCGCTACAGCCAGCGCGACCAGGCGCAGAACCCGGAGAACCATATCGGCAAGGTCCTGCGCATCAAGCCCGAAGGTGGCGCGGCGGAGGGCAATCCGAAGAAGCCCGGCTGGCAGCCGGAGATCTGGTCGATCGGCCATCGGAATGTCCAGGGTGCCGCCCTTCACCCGCAGACCGGCCAGCTCTGGACGGCCGAGCACGGCGCACGCGGCGGCGACGAGATCAACACGCCGAAGGCCGGCCTCAACTATGGCTGGCCGGTCATCACCTATGGCATCGACTATTCCGGCGTGAAGATCGGCGAGGGCACGTCGAAGCCCGGCATGGAGCAGCCGCTGTTCTACTGGGACCCGTCGATCGCGCCCTCTGGCGCTGCCTTCTACACCGGCGACACCTGGCCGGCCTGGAAGAACTCGCTCTTCGTGGGCGCGCTCGCCGGTCAATTGCTGGCGCGGCTCTCGACCGATGGCGAGAAGGTCACCGGGGAGGAGCGCCTGCTCACAAATCTCGGCGAGCGCATCCGCGACGTCCGGCAAGGCCCGGACGGCTTCCTCTACCTGCTCAGCGACGATTCGAACGGCAAGGTGCTGCGGGTCAGGCCGTCGCGCTGAGCGTCACGGCCCGCAATCCCATTCGCGCTCGACGACGAAGACCTTGCGGGTCGCAAGATGCCCGTTGGTGTCGTAGAGATCGCCGACATAGTACTCGGTCCCGGCGGCGTCTCGCACGCTGCGGTCGACCTGCAGCGACCAGCCATAGCCGACCCGGTTTCCGCCCTTCCAGTCGCGATGGAGATTGCCGGCCGAGGCCGAGGCGAGGATGCGGGCGCGCTCGTCGCTCGGCGAGCAGGTCGGTCCGGCAAGGGCGGCGCCGGACATGGCGGCAAGGCAAAGGGCGAGCGGCATCGGCTTGAACAAGGCAGGCATCCTTCGGGGAAATCCGAGCAGAATCAGGTGATCTCGGCGAGCCGCGTATCGAGCGACAGAACGAGGCACCAATGTGGCTCGAAGTCGGCTCCCAGCGGCCAGACCTGCTCCTTGAAGATCGTCAGCATGGACGCCTGGTAGCGCTCGAACCAGTCGCGCTGGCAAAGCACGAACTTGGTCGCGCCGACAATGGTCTCGCGGTCGATGATGCACAGCGGAACGATGTCGGGATTGGCCGCAAGATAGTCCTGCACCGCGACGATCAGCGTCGGGTAGCCGGGGTGCAGCATGTCGTCGAGCACGATGAGCCCGCCCTCGGCGAGGCAGGCGGTGGCGAGCGCCAGATCCTTGCTCAGCGCCGCGCGCGAATGCTCGCCGTCGACATGGATGAAGCGCAGCTTCTCGCCGCGGGCATGGCCGATCAGTTCTGCCGGCGACATCGTGCCGGCATCGGCCTTGATGGTAACGCGGCGCTCGGGCGCGATGCCGTGCTTCAGGCAGTTCGCCTCGAAGCGATCCTTCACCTGAGGATTTGGCCATTCGAAGATGTCGATGCCGAGGGCAAGCTCGCCAGGGTCGAGCGCATGGGCCAGCGCGATGAAGAAGCGACCTTCGAAAGCGCCAATTTCGGCGATCGGCCCGCCGACCCCCTCTTCCGTCTGCAAACGCAGCAGCCGCGCGCAGATTGCCGCCGCAAAGCGCGAGGACATGCCGACGACGCTGCCATAGCCCTCGGCGAGATAGGCTTCGACGGCAGGGTGGCCGGAGTGCGGGATCGGCGCCATCGCTCAGGCCTTGGCGTGGAAGATGAAGAAGGCGCCGGCCGCGATCAGCGCAAAGCCGATCGCATGGTTCCAGGTCAGCTGCTCCTTGAGCCAGAAGACGGAGAAGCCGGCGAAGACGCAGAGCGTGATCACCTCCTGCATCGTCTTCAGCTCCGCCGCCGAATAGACGCTCGAGCCGATGCGGTTGGCCGGAACGGCGAGCATGTATTCCGGCAGCGCGATCATCCAGCTCGCCAGGATCGCCAGCCAGATCGCCGTGCTCTTGTAGGAGAGGTGGCCGTACCAGGCGAAGGTCATGAAGACGTTCGAGCCGATCAGCATGGCGATCGGCAGGAGATGGGCGGCGCTGAGGGTTGGCATGGCAGGGTCCGGATTTGCGCAGGATCGGCGGGATCAACGGCTCAGCCGTAGCGGAGTTTCATCGTCAGGATGATCAGCACCAGCGCGAGCGTCACCGTATTGGCGCCGATCAGCGGCCATGAGGCGATCAGCACGCCATAGATCAGCCAGAGCACGATGCCGGTGGCAAAAAGCGCCTGCGTCCACAGCGAGATGCCGCTGGTGTCGCGCGTCTTGATCGTCTGCCAGGCCTGCGGCAGCCAGCAGAAAGTGGTGAGCAGGGCGGCGCAGAAGCCGAGCGCTTCGATGGCGGCGGTGGACATGCGGGCCTGCGGCGATTCGCGCGAGAGTCGAGGTCGATCAGACATAGCCGGTTTCGGCGTTCCGCGCGCGGCAGGCCTCGCATGGTTAACCTCCGTTAACCGCAGCGCCCTAGTTTTGCGTCAATCCTGCGATTCGGTGGATTTATGCGCACATTGATCCTGGCCTTGCCTCTCGTCCTCGCCGCCGCGACCGCGGCCCGGGCCGATTTCGACTCCTGCGTCGCCGGCCTGCGTTCGGCCGCCGCGGCCAAGGGCGTCTCCGGCGCCACCTTCGATCGCGCCATGGCGGGCGTCACGCCCGACATGAAGGTGATCGAGGCGATGAACAACCAGCCGGAGTTCAAGACTCCGATCTGGGACTATCTCGGCACGTTGGTCGATGACGAGAAGGTCGCCGAAGGGCGCTCGATGATGCGCCAGCACGCATCGACGCTTGCCGCCGCCGAACAGCGCTTCGGCGTCGACCGCCACACCATCGCGGCGGTCTGGGGCGTCGAGAGCGATTTCGGCAAGGCGCGGGGCAAGATGCCGCTGGTCCAGGCGCTGTCGACCGGTGCCTGCCTGGCGCCGCGGCGCAATGCCTTCTTCAAGGGCGAATTGATCGCTACCCTGCAGATCATCCAGCGCGGCGATGTCCGCCCCGAGCGGTTGTTCGGCTCCTGGGCCGGCGCTTTTGGTCACACCCAGTTCATCCCCTCGACCTACCTGCGGCTCGCCGTCGACGGCGATGGCGACGGCCGGCGCGACCTCGTCGACTCCATTCCCGACGCGCTGCATTCGACCGCGAACTTCATGGACAAGGCCGGCTGGGTCACCGGCGCGACCTGGGGCTACGAGGTCCGCGTGCCCGGTGGCTATTCCGGCCCGACCGGGCGCAACCCGAAGCAGCCGGTCTCGTCCTGGGCGGCGCGAGGCATCGTCAAATTCGACGGCTCGGCGCTGACCGGTTCCGGCAATGCCGGCTTGCTGATGCCGGCCGGCCGTAATGGCCCGGCCTTCCTCGTCTTCAAGAACTATGACGCCGCCTACAGCTATAACGGCGCGGATTCCTATGCCCTTGCGATCTCGCTCCTGTCCGACCGCCTGCGCGGCCGGCCAGGCGTGCAGGGCGAATGGCCGACCGACGATTTGCCGCTCTCGCGCGAGCAGCGCCGCGAATTGCAGCGCCTGCTGATCCAGCGCGGCTACAACGTCGGCGAGCCCGATGGCGCGGTCGGCGCGCTGACGCGGGCGGCGATCAAGGACATCGAGGCTAAGGTCGGCATGCCGCAGACGGGTCGCCCCGGCGAGAAGGTCCTGCGCGCGCTGAAGGGCGGGCGCGTCTGAGGCGCAGCCGTCCCGTGCTTGCGCACGAACGCTGCGCCTCGTAAGCAGCCAGCGCATTTCTGTTGCGCGAGGCTCAATCGATGGCGAACCACAAGCTCCTGCTGCTCCCCGGCGACGGCATCGGCCCCGAGGTGATGGGGCAGGTCGAGAAGATCGTCTCCTGGTTCGAGAAGCAGGGCCTCGGCTCGTTCTCGCTCGAGCGCGGCCTCGTCGGCGGCATCGCCTATGACACCCACAAGCAGGCGATCTCGGAAGGCGACATGAAGCTCGCCCAGGAAGCTGACGCCGTGCTCTTCGGTGCGGTCGGCGGCCCGAAATGGGCCGATGTGCCCTATCAGCACCGCCCCGAGGCCGGCCTGCTGCGCCTGCGCAAGGATCTTGGCCTCTTCGCCAATCTGCGCCCGGCGATCTGCTATCCGGCGCTGGCCTCGGCCTCGTCGCTGAAGCCGGAGGTCGTCGAAGGGCTCGACATCCTGATCGTGCGCGAACTCACCGGCGGCGTCTATTTCGGCGAGCCGAAGGAGATCGTCACGCTCGAGGACGGCTCAAAGCGCGGCGTCGACACCCAGCTCTACACCACCGGCGAGATCGAGCGCATCTGCGCCGTCGCCTTCGAGCTGGCCCGCACCCGCCGCAACAAGGTCTCCTCGGCCGAGAAGCACAACGTCATGAAGACCGGCGTGCTCTGGAAGCAGACGGTCACGGCGCTGCACGCCAAGAGTTACAAGGATGTCGAGCTCGAGCATGTGCTGGCCGACAACTGCGCCATGCAGCTGGTGCGCTGGCCCAAGCAGTACGACGTCATCGTCTGCGACAACCTCTTCGGCGACATCCTCTCCGACGTCGCGGCGATGCTGACCGGCTCGCTCGGCATGCTGCCCTCCGCCTCGCTCGGCGCCGAGGATCCGGCGACCGGCAAGCGCAAGGCGCTCTACGAACCCGTCCACGGCTCGGCGCCCGACATCGCCGGAAAGGGCCTTGCCAACCCGATCGCGATGATCGGCTCCTTCGCCATGGCGCTGCGCTATTCCTTCGGCGCCGGCGAGGCGGCGGACCGGCTCGAAGGCGCGATCGCCGACGTGCTCGGCGCCGGCACCCGCACCAAGGACATCGCCGCGCCCGGCGCCAACGCGGTCTCGACGACCGAGATGGGCGACGCCATCGTCAAGGCGCTCGAAGCGCGGGGCTGAGGTTCGTCATTCCGGGGCGCTGCGGAGCAGCGAGCCCGGAAACCATGAACACCACGCTGCTCCACTACGTCATGCTCGCCCTTGTGGCGAGCATCCACGTCTTGAACACCGCCTTCAATCAGCGACGACGTGGGTGGTCGGGGCAAGCCCGACCATGACGAGGTAGGCTCTTCAGCCCCTCAGCTTGCCCTGCCCCCATACTGCGCCTCATGCAGGCGCCGGTAGATCCCGGGCCGCTGCACCAGCTCCTGATGCCGGCCCTGCTCGGCGACTCCGCTCTCGTCGATGACGATGATGCGGTCGGCATCCTGGATCGTCGCGAGGCGATGCGCGATGACTAGGGTTGTGCGACCCTTCGACAGCTCGGCGAGCGAGGCCTGGATGGCGCGCTCGGTCTCGGTGTCGAGCGCCGAGGTCGCTTCGTCCAGGATCAGGATCGGCGGGTTCTTCAGGAACATGCGGGCGATGGCGAGGCGCTGCTTCTGCCCGCCCGAGAGCTTGACGCCGCGCTCGCCGATCACCGTATCGAGCCCGCCGGGCAGGCGCGCGATCATCTCGTCCAGCCGCGCGCGCCGGGCGGCCTCAACGATCTCCTCCTCGCTCGCCGTCAGCTTGCCATAGGCGATGTTCTCACGCAGCGTCCCGGCGAAGAGGAAGACGTCCTGCTGGACGATGCCGATCTGGCCGCGCAGCGAGGCGAGGGTCATCTGCCTGATGTCGATGCCGTCGATCGCGATCTGCCCGCCCTCGACATCGTAGAAGCGCGGCAGCAGCGAGCAGATCGTTGTCTTGCCGGCCCCTGACGGGCCGACGAAGGCGATGGTCTCGCCGGCGCGGATTGTCAGGTTGATGCCCTTCAGGATCTTGCGGTCCGGCGTATAGCCGAAGCTGACATCCTGGTAGGCGATGTCGCCCTTGAGGCCGGAGACGGCGAGGGCGCCGGGCAGGTCGGCGATGTCGGGCCGCGTGTCCAGGAACTCGGTGTAGCGCCGGAAGCCGGCGATGCCCTTCGGATAGGTCTCGATCACCGAGTTGATCTTCTCGATCGGCCGGAAGAACACCGTGACCAGCAGCAGGAAGCCGACGAAGCCGCCGGCGCTGAGACCGCCGGTCAGCACGTAATAGGCGCCGGCGATCATCACCGCCATCTGGGTCAGGCGCATGCCGAAATAGGAGAGCGAGGTCGAGGCCGCCATCAGCCGATAGGCGTCGAGCTTGGTGCGGCGATAGCGCTGGTTGTCGACCGCGAACAGGCTGCGCTCGTGCTCCTCGTTGGCGAAGGCCTGGACGACGCGGATGCCGCCGACATTTTCCTCGATCCGGGCGTTGAACGAGCCGACGCTGCCAAACAGTTTTTGCCAGTTCGCCGTCATCCGCCGGCCATAGCGGCTGGTCAGCCAGGCGATCAGCGGCACGATCGTCGCGGTGATCAGGGCGAGCTGCGGGTGCACCATCAGCATCAGCGCGAAGGCGCCGATGAAGGTCATCACCGCGATGAACAGGTCTTCGGGCCCGTGATGGGCGACCTCGCCGATCTCCTCCAGATCCTTGGTCAGGCGCCCGACGAGATGGCCGGTCTTCTGGTTGTCGAACCAGCCGAAGGAGAGCTTTTGCAGGTGGTCGAACGCCTTGCGGCGCATCTCAGTCTCAATGTTGATGCCGAACATGTGGCCCCAATAGGTCACAACCACCATCAGGCCGGCATTGATCAGGTAGATCGCGAGCAGGCCGAGCGAGGCCAGCACGATCAGGCTCCAGTTCCCGCTCGGCAGCAGCTGGTCGACGAACAGCTTCACCGCGATCGGAAAGCCGAGCTCGAGCAGGCCCGAGATCACGGCGCAGCCGAAATCGAGCAGGAATAGGCCGCGATGCGGGCGATAATAGGCGAAGAAGCGGGCGAGCATGCAGGGGCTGTTAGCATATTGGCGGCAAGCTGGTCAGGTGGAGACGAACGGAGCGTCACGCACCGGTCGCATTGCGGCGACGGGGCGAGGAGGTTCGGCGGAGGTACCGACCTTGCTTCGTTGACGCGCCCATCGTGCGCGTCACGATCGCTGCTCTGTCGCGGAGGGGGTGCGCATGAATAGATTGGCGATCATGACAGGCATGGCGGCGTCGTTCGTCATGCTTCTGAATGGCCCCGTGCAGGCCCAGGAGGGCTGCAAGCAGGTCAGCACCTCCTGCTCCGCCATGTTCAGGAGCTGCGAGCAGAACTGCAACAAGGTCGGCAGCAACCCTTCAGCCTGCATCGCCCGCGTCTGCACGCCGCCGCTCGACGGCTGCAAGGCGAACGGCGTCTGGCGCAGCGTCCAGAGCGGCTCGGCCTGCTGGGCGACGAAGAACAGGTCCTGAGCGGCTAGCCGCCCAGCCGGTATTTCACGAAGCCTTCGCCGGCATCGCCGACCGGCTGCGCCTTCAGCGTCTCCGGCTTCTTGCTGACGGCGGCCGGGGAGGTCGGGAAGGTGACGTTGACGGTCGCCGGCAGCGGCTTCAGCGACCAGTTGTTGTCGGCCGCCGGATTGATCGTCTTCTTCTCGATGATGTAGCGCACGATCACGTCGCGGTTGAGGTCTGGCGCCTCCAGCACCAGCGTCGTCTTGGTGCCCGGGAAATTGCCGCCGCCGGAGGCACGGTAATTGTTGGTGACGACGATGAACTCAGCCTTCTCGTCGATCGGCTTGCCCTGATAGGCGAGGTCGACGATGCGATGGGCGTCTGGCGCCACCAGCTTGCCGTCGCCGTCATAGCGCGAGGCCTGCGTCACGTCGATCTGGTAGCTGACGCCGTCGATCACGTCGAAATTGAAGGCTGGGAAGCCGGGATTGATCAGCGGCTGCTCCTCGGTCCTGGCGATGTCGATCTGGTTGAAGATGCCGGCCGAGCGCTCCAGCCATTCGCGGATCTGCGCGCCGCTGACTTTCACGACCTGCACCGTGTTCGGGTAAAGATAGATGTCGGCGACGTTCTTGATCGCGATCGGCCCGGCCGGGATATCGGTGAAGAAGGCCGGCCCGGCGCGCCCGCCCGATTTGAAGGGCGCTGCGGCCGACAGGATCGGCAGGTCCTTGTACGGCGTCTGCGCCATCAGCGGCTTGGCATAGGCGATCTGCGCCTCCGCCACGATCTGTACGGAAGGATCGTCGGCGACGAGGGCAAAATAGCTGTTGATCGGCGCGCTCGTGGTGCCGACCGGCTCGCGCATATAGCTCAGCGTCGCCTCGTGGTCGGCCTTCACCGTGGCGAGCACGGCGGCCTCGACCTCGGCCTTCGGCACGATCTTGCGGTCGGGCGTGCGCTCATAGATCGGCTTGGGGTCGACCTTGAAGTCGGCGATGCGCCAGCGCCCGTCGCGCTTCTCCAGCTCGAGGTCGACGATGCCGACATGCGAGCCCCAGAAGCCGGGCTGGCAGGCCGGTTTGCCATGCAGCGAGCCCTTCTTGTTGTCGACGCCGGGAATGCCGTCGAAGGCCTTGCCGCCAGGGAAGACGAGATGCTGATGGCCGGTCAGGACGACGTCGATGCCGTCGAGCTTGGCGAGGTGCAGCGCCGCATTCTCCTCGCCGCCCTTGCGCTCGCCGCCAGCGATGCCCGAGTGGCAGAGCGCGATGGTCAGGTCGGGATGGGCCAGCGCGATCTCCGGAAGATATTTCTGCGCGGCATCGACAATGTCGATTGCGGTGACCTTGCGGTCGAGATTGCCCTTGTCCCATTGCATGATCTGCGGCGGCACGAAGCCGATCACCGCGATGTTGAGGACATGCTTCGTGCCGGCCTCGTCCTCGAAGCTCTGCTCGAAGATGCGCCAGGGCTCGATCAGCGTGCCGCCGCCGATGCGATCGACATTGGCGCAGACGATCGGGAACTCCGCGCGGGCGAGGCCGTGCTCGAGGAAATCGAGCCCGTAATTGAACTCGTGATTGCCGAGCGTGCCGCACTGATAGGGCAGGGCGTTCATCGCGGCGATCATCGGATGGGTCTCGCCGGCTTTCAGCCCCTTCTTGTAGGCGACGAAGTCGCCGAGCGAGGAGCCCTGCAGGAAGTCGCCATTGTCGAAGAGCAGGCTGTTCCTGGCCTCCGCCTGCGCCGCCTTGATCAGGTTCGCCGTCTTGGCGAGGCCGACCGTGTCGTCGGGCGCGTCGCGGAAATAGTCATAAGGGACGACGTTGACGTGCAGGTCGCTGGTCTCCAGCAGCCGGAGCTTGAGCTTGGCCGGGGCCTGCGCCGCGAGCGGGCTGGCGAGCGCGCCGGCAGCGGCGATGGCGGCCCCGGCCTTGAGCGTGTCACGGCGGCTGAAACTGCGGGCGCGGTCCATCATCGGCTCCTGAAGCGAGGTGCTGCGACAGACGCTAGCACCATGGCAGGACCGTGACACTGGGGTAACGTCATGCTCGGGCTTGACCCGAGCATCTCAGACCGGAAAAGGCTGCCATCAGCGCCTTCTCGTCATGAGATTCTCGGATCTGCGCTTCGCTCCGTCCGAGAATGACGCGCGTGTTACCGGCTCACGCCCTCCATCCGCACTCGCCCGTCGGCGCCCTCGGTCCAGGCGGCGATGGCGCCGTCCGGGAGCCGTTTCGCCTTCACCTGGAACGCCTCGCCGGCGATCAGCGGCGCGAGCCCGCGATAGTCGAGCCGGATCGGCTCGCCGCCGGAGAGCGTCGCGATGATGTTCATGATCAGCGTCGCCTGGATCGGCCCGTGCACGACGAGGCCGGCATAGCCTTCGACGCCGGTGACATAAGGCTGGTCGTAATGGATGCGGTGGCCGTTGAAGGTGAGCGCCGAATAGCGGAACAGCAGCACCGGGTCTGCCTCGACCGTCCAGGTCAGATCGGCCGGGCGGGGCTCGGCTGGAGCCGGCGCCGGCTCGGCTCCTGGCTTGGCCGCCTCGCGATAGACGATATCATGGCGCTCGCGCAGCGCGACGCCGCGCGCCGTGACGAGTTCATGGTTGACCGCGACGAAGCAGAGCGGGCCGGCGCGACCTGCTTTGTACGTGACGTCACCGATGGTCGAGCGGCGGGTGACCTCGTCGCCTGTGCGCAAGGGAGCGAGCGTTTCGATCCGCCCGCCCGCCCACATCCGCCGCGGCAGCGGCACCGGCGGCAGGAACTTGCCCTTGGCAGCGTGGCCGTCATCACCGAGCGCGGCCATCGGCGAGATCGGCGGGGCCAGGCACCAGTGCAGGGCGAGCGGCGCTTCGCCCTGCGGGTATGGCGCAAGATGAGGGGAGAACGTCGCCTCATAGCTGGCGACGAGCCGCGGCGTGATCAGGTCGGACGCCTCTTCCGAGCGGCCGATCCAGGATTTCAGATGATCGATATCCATTGCGCTCAGTAGCTTCTCGGCATGCCGAGAACGTGCTCGGCGAGATAGGACAGGATCAGGTTGGTCGAGATCGGCGCGACCTGGTAGAGCCGCGTCTCCCTGAACTTGCGCTCGATGTCGTATTCCTCGGCAAAGCCGAAGCCGCCATGAGTCTGGATGCAGGCGTTCGCCGCTTCGAAGGAGGCGTCCGCCGCCAGCATCTTGGCCATGTTGGCCTCGGCGCCCGGATTGGCCCCGGCCTCGTAGAGGCGGATCGCCTCGCGCACCATCAGTTCAGCCGCGCGCATATTGGCGTAGGCCCTGGCAATCGGGAACTGGATGCCCTGGTTCTGGCCGATCGGCCGGCCGAAGACCTGGCGCTCCTTCGCGTAATTGGAAGCTTTGTCGATGAACCATTTGGCATCGCCGACGCATTCGGCCGCGATCAGGATGCGCTCGGCGTTCATCCCGGAGAGGATATAGCGGAAGCCCTTGCCTTCCTCGCCGACGAGGTTGGCCGCCGGCACCTTCACATTGTCGAAGAAGACCTCGGTGGTGGCGTGGTTCATCATCGTGCGGATCGGCCGGATCGTGAGGCCATCCCTCAAGGCTTCGCGCATGTCGAGGATGAAGACCGAGAGCCCGTCAGTACGCTTTTGCACCTGATCGCGCGGCGTGGTCCGGGCGAGCAGCAGCATCAGGTCCGATTGCGCAGCCCGGCTGGTCCAGATCTTCTGGCCATTGACGACGTAGTGGTCGCCTTCGCGGCGGGCGGTGGTGCGCAAAGCGGTGGTGTCGGTGCCGCTGGTTGGCTCGGTGACGCCGAAGGCCTGCAGGCGCAATTCGCCCGAGGCGATTGCTGGCAGATAGCGCTGCTTCTGCTCGGCGCTGCCATGGCGCAGCACTGTGCCCATCACATACATCTGCGCATGGCAGGCGCCGCCATTGCAGCCCTGGCGCTGGATCTCCTCCATGATCGCTGCCGCGGCCGAGAGCGTGAGTCCTGCCCCGCCATACTCCTCCGGGATCAGCGCAGAGAGGAAGCCGCTCTGCGTCAGTGCCGTCACAAACTCGCTGGGATAGGCCATCTCGCGGTCGAGCTTGCGCCAGTACTCGCCGGGGAAGTCGGCGCAGAGCCTTGCCACCGCCTCGCGGATGTCGGTGTGATCGTTGGCTGTGGTCATGCTCATCTCAGGCCGATCGCGCCGCTTTCGCCATGAACTCGCGGCGTAACGCTTCATCATGTTCGCCGAGGCTAGGTGGCGCCCGCATCAGGGCGCGCTCGCCGTCGACCAGCACCGGTGGCGCCAGCACCTCGATCGGGCCGTTCGGGGTCGGGACGGGCAGGGCGGTCGCGGCCGGATGGTCGATCAGGTCGGCCATTGTCGAGACCGTGCCATAAGCGATGCGGGCGGCATCGAGCCCTGCTGCCGTCTCGGCATAGGTTCGGGTGGCGAGCGTCGCCTGGATCGCGGCATCGAGGGCAGGGCGGTTGCGCACGCGCAGCACATTGCCGGCAAAGCGTGGGTCGTCGAGCAGGCCGTCATTGCCGAGCACGTCGCGGGCCAGGATCTGCCATTCGCGCTCGCTCTGGATCGAGATCAGCACCTCGGCATCGGCGAGGCGGAACACGCCATAGGGCGCGATCGAGGGGTGGGCTAGACCGAGCCGCGGCGGTTCGATCCCGCCATAGCGCCGGGTGAGATAGGGCACGTTCATCAAATCGGCGATGGTGTCGAACAGCGAGAGCTGGATGCGCGACCCTTCGCCGGTGCGACCGCGCCGGATCAGCGCTTCGAGGATCGCGGCATAGGCGGCATTGCCGGTGGCGATGTCGGCGATCGAGATACCGATCCGCGTCGGGCCGGAGTCGGGGCTGCCGGTCACGGCGGCAAGGCCGGCTTCCGCCTGGATCAAGAGATCATAGGCCTTCTTGGTGTAGTGCGGCGTACCGGGCGCATAGCCGGAGATGTCGCAGGTGATCAGCCTGGGATGGCGCTGGCGCAGCGCCTCGCTGCCGATCCCGAGCCGGTCGGTCGCGCCGGGCGCGAAGTTCTGGATGAAGACGTCGGCCTCCGCCAGCATCGCTTCGACCAAAGCGAGGTCATTCGGATCCTTGAGGTCGACCCGGCAGGATTCCTTGCCACGGTTGATCCAGACGAAATAGGAGGACAGGCCTCCGGCATAGTCGTCATAGCCCCTCGAGAAATCGCCTTCCTCACGCTCCAGCTTGATGACGCGGGCCCCGGCATCGGCGAGCCGGCAGCTCGCCAGCGGAGCGGCCACCGCCTGCTCCAGCGCCACCACCAGGATTCCATCGAGAGCATTCGTCATCAGACCGTCGCGCGCCTTCCGTTCCGCGCGAGAGATCGTCGTCGGCCCGATGAAGTCAAATAGCGTTTCGCGATGGCGGCCATAGCGCCCGGCTCCATAGAAAAACCCTATGGCCTTCATCGCTTTATCCTTCTTGTCCGAGTGCTGGCTCTATGCGCCCTTTTTCGCCGGACGAGGCGCCGCTCAAGAGCGCCCGATGTCATGCGAGGTTCTGGGAGGATGCTCATGAAGACGATGAAACTGGCGCTGGCCGCGCTGGCCGGCACGCTGTTCGCAGGCTCGGCTCTGGCACAGGACAAGCCGAAGGAACTGGTGGTCGGCATCGCGACCTTCCTCTCGGGGCCGGCCTCGGTCTTCGGCGTGCCCGGCCGCAACGCTGCCGACCTCCTGATCGCGGAGATCAACGCCAAGGGCGGCGTGCTCGGCGTGCCCCTGAAGCCGGTCTATGTCGACGAGGGCGCCGGCACCAACCAGCTCCTCTCCGAATATCGCCGCGTCGTGCAGGAGCAGGGCGCGCAGGTGATGCTGGGCGCGATCTCGTCCGGCTCCTGCAACGCTCTCGCCCCGGTCGCCGAGGACCTCAAGGTCGTCAATGTGATGTGGGATTGCGGCACGCAGACCATCTTCGAGGACGGCAAGTGGAAATACTCCGTCCGCACGCAGGCTCATGCCGGCGCCGAGATGATGGCGACCTTGCTCTACCTGATGAAGGTCAAACCCGACTTCAAGAGCGTCGCGGTGGTCAACCAGGACTATGCCTGGGGCCGTGAATCCTGGGCGCTGCTGCAGGCCGGCCTCAAGGCTCTGAAGCCCGATGTGAAGGTCGTCGCCGAGCTCTTCCCCAAGTTCGGCGCGCCTGATTTCTCCACCGAGATCACCCGCCTCTCGGCGCTGCGGCCCGACGTCGTGATCTCGACCTCCTGGGGTGGCGATCTCGACACTTTCGTCCAGCAGGCGGCGGCGCGCGGCCTGCTGAAGCAGTCGACCTTCGTACTGCCGCTGGCCGAAAGCTCGCTGGAGCGGCTCGGCGCCGTCCTGCCGGAGGGCGTGATCGTCGGCTCTCGCGGCGACCATTACTGGCGCCATCCCAAGCACAAGGACACGCCGGAGATGCAGTCCTTCGTCAAGGCGTACAAGGACAAGACCGGCGTCTATCCGATCTACCCGACCTTCCACATGCAGCAGGCCCTGACCGGGTTGACCAAGGCCTATGAGAAGGCCGGCGCCGGCGGTAAATGGCCGAGCAAGGAAGAGGTCATCGCCGCCTTCGAGGGACTGGAGTTCAAGTCGCTGACGGGCACGGTCACCATCCGGCAGGACCATCAGGGGCTCGAGGACCAGCTGCTCGGCACGACCAAGCGCGTGCCGGACTATCCCTTCGCGGTCTACGACAAGATGGCGCTCTATCCCGGCAAGCTGGTGACCACGCCGCTCGGCGAGAAGTCGCTCGACTGGTTCGCCAAGGTGAAGCCGGACCTCGTCACCGACAAGTCGATCGAGACCTTCGACTACGCGAAGTGACGTCGCTTTCCTCGCACTGGTCGTCCCGGACAAGCCGCGTCAGCGGCGCTGATCTGGGGCCCATGCCGGAACGGTTCAGGCATGGGTCCCGGGTCTCCCTCCGGTCGCCCGGGACGACACGTGCTGAAAGCAACCGTCCAAAAAATCTCAAGAACGGACCGCATGCCTCCTGAAATGCTCCTCCTCGCCGCGCTCGACGGCCTGGCCTACGGCTCGCTGATCTTTCTGGTCGCGGTCGGACTGTCGCTGATCTTCGGCGTGCTCGGCATCGTCAATGTCGCCCATGGCTCGTTCTATGCGATCGGCGCCTATGTCGCGGCGGCCGGCGTGCTCGCGCTCGGCGCGGCCGGGCTGCCGACCTGGCTCGCCTTTCCGGTGCTGCTGCTCGCGGCCGCGCTGGTCGGCATCCTCGTCGGCGGGCTCGTCGAGATCGCCCTGCTGCGCCGCGTCTACGGCAAGGAGGAGGTGCTGCAGCTGATCGTCACCTTCGCCGTCTTCATGATCCTGGAGGACGCGCAGAAGGTCGTCTTCGGCGTCCAGCCCTATTTCGCCAACGCGCCGATGAACTGGCTCGGCACGGTCGAGGTCTTCGGCATCTTCTACACCACCTACCAGCTCGTCCTGATGCCGCTGGTGGCGCTCGCGGTGCTTCTGGGTCTGCGCTTCTTCCTGCGCCGCACCAGCTTCGGCCGCGCCATCGTCGCGGTGACGCAGGATCGCGAAGCCGCGACCGCGATGGGCATCGACGCGGCGCGGGTCTACCTGATCACCTTCATCATCGGCGCCTCGCTGGCGGCGCTCGGCGGCGCGCTCGCCTCGGCCACGACCTCGCTTACCCCCGGCATCGGCGCCGGCACGCTCGTCCTCTCCTTCGCGGTGGCCGCGACGGCCGGGCTCGGCCGCATCGAGGGCGCGGCGGTGGCGGCGCTGCTGATCGGGCTCGGGCGCTCGGCCGCCGTCTATTTTGCTCCCGAGTTCGACGTGCTGATCCCCTATCTCATCATGATGCTCGTGCTGCTGGTCCGTCCGCAGGGCCTGTTCTCGACCGTGCAGACGAGGAAGGTGTGATGGCGCGCCAGCTCGTCTTCGGCCTTGCGCTGATCGCGGCGCTCGCGGTCTTCCCGCTGTTCTCGCCCTGGTCGACGGTGATCCTCACCGTGGCGCTCTGCGAGGGCCTTGCGGCGCTCGGCATCATGGTGCTGCTGCGCGCCGGCCAGGTCTCCTTCGGCCATGGCCTGTTCTTCTCGTTCAGCGCCTATGCCGTCGCCTTCCTGGCGGCGGCCAAGGTCGGCCATGAGGCGCTGATCCTGATCCCGGTCGGCATGGCGGCCTCCGGCCTGCTCGCCGCCATCGTCGGCCTCTTCATCGTGCGCTACCGAGCGATCTTCTTCGGCATGCTCAACCTCGCCATCTCCATGGTGTTCTTCTCGCTGCTGGAGAAGCTGTTCTCGATCACCGGCGGCGCCGACGGCAAGCGCGTGCCGCGGCCGACCTTCGCCGGAATCGAATTCGGCCGCGAGCAGTTCGAGCTCGCGACCTTCTATGTCACGCTCGTGCTCTGCATCCTCGCGGCGCTCTTCGTCGCGCGTTATCTGCTTTCGCCCGGCGGCAAGGCGCTGGAGGCGATCAAGTCGAACGAGACGCGGCTCGAATATCTCGGCGTCTCCCCGCGCAAGGTGCTCTACGGCGCCTATCTGCTCTCCGGCCTGCTGGCGGGGCTGGGCGGCGCGATCATCGCGCTCGTCTCCGGCCATGTGACGCCGGAGCTGGCCTATTGGGTGCGCTCCGGGGAATTCGTCTTCATCGCGATCCTGGGCGGCATCGGCGGCGTCGCCGGGCCATTCCTCGGCGCGCTGATGTTCCAGATCATCCGCGGCTATGCGGCGGTCTATGCGCCCGAGACCTGGCATGCCGTCCTCGGCGTCATGCTGCTAGTCATCATCTTCTTCGCCCCGGCGGGCCTCTACGGCATCGTCGCCGGCAAGAGCAGGCCGCAGCGCGAGGAGGGCGGGCGATGAGCGGCGTCATCCTCGAGGCGGATGACCTCCACCTGCGCTTCGGCGGCGTGCAGGCCGCGAACGGCGCCTCGCTCACGGTCACGGCGAACGAACGCATCGCCATCATCGGCCCGAACGGCGCCGGCAAGACCACCTTCATCAATCTCTGCACCGGCTATCTCAAGCCGCAATCCGGCCGCGTCGTCTTCAATGGGCAGGATGTGACGCGCCTCTCGCCGCAGGCGATCACCCGCCTCGGCATCGGCCGCTCCTTCCAGATCCCGCAGCTCTTCCTCGACAACACCGTGATCGAGAACCTGCTGCTGGCGCTCTCGGCGCGCGAGGGCTCCTGGTCGCCCTTCCTCGCCATGCAGCGCCACCCCAAAGCCGAGGAGATGTGGGCGCTGCTCGATCTGGTCGGCCTGAAGGCGACCGGCAACCGAATTGTCCGCGAACTGCCCGAAGGCATGCGCAAGCTGATCGACATCGCCGTCGCGCTCGCGCTCGAACCGAAGCTGATCTTCATGGACGAGCCGACCAGCGGGGTGTCCTCGACCGAGAAGTTCCAGGTGATGGACACGCTGACCCGCGTGCTCGACGCCCGCGCCACCACCGCGGTCTTCGTCGAGCACGACATGGATGTGGTCGCCCGCTACGCCAATCGCGTCGCGGTCTGGACCGGCGGGCGCATCGCCCATCAGGGCACGCCGGACGAGATCCTCAGCCATCCGGACGTGCGTGAGACCGTGATCGGGGTGGGGGTCTGAGATGCTGGAGATCAGGGAGCTCTCCGCCGAGATCGAAGGCGTGCAGGTGCTGCGCCGGGCCTCGCTGTCGCTGGAGGAGGGTGCGACCGTCGCGCTCATCGGCCGCAACGGCGCCGGCAAGACCAGCCTGCTGCGCGCCATCATGGGCTTCATGACGGTGACCGGCGGCGCGATCAGCTTCGATGGCAAGCCGCTCGACAGCGTGAAGGCGCATGAGCGGCCGCGCCTCGGCATCGGCTATGCGCCGGAGGATCGCCGGCTGTTCTCGACCTTCACCATCGAGGAGAACATCCGCCTGCCGGCCGAGGTGATGAAGCTCGGGGAGGCCGAGATCGGAAGAAGGTTGGAGCGAATTTACGCGGTGCTGCCCGAGCTCGCCGATCTGCGCCAGCGCCCGGCCGCGGGCCTCTCCGGCGGGCAGGGCAAGATGGCGGCTCTTGCCCGGGCGCTGATGATCGGCAGCCGCGTCATCCTGCTGGACGAGCCCTTCCAAGGGCTCGCCCCGGTTCTGGCCAACCGCTATGCCGCCGCCCTGCGCGCTCTGCGCGACAGCCATCCCGACATCGCCTTGCTGATCACCGAATCCAACCCCAGTCTGCTGCGCAACTTCGCGGCCAAGGCCTATGCGATCGAGCGCGGCGAGGTCAGCGAAACGCAGTTGGCCGAAAGCTCGCTCGCCGCAGCCGGGCTGCATTGAGACAAGACGAGACGGCATCGCCGTATACGGAGACCATCATGACCCAGCACTTCATCAACGGCCGGCATGTCGCCGGCCGCACCGGCGAGACCATGGCGGTGCTCGCTCCGGCGACCGGCGAGGAATTCACCCGCATTGCCTGCGGCACTGCCGAGGACATCGATGATGCGGTGCGCGCTGCCCGCACCGCCTATGAAGGCTCCTGGGGCAGGTTGACCGCGGCCGAGCGCGGCCGGCTGATCTCCAGGCTCGCCCTCAAGGTCCAGGACCATTTCGACGAACTGGCGAAGATCGAGGCGCAGGACACCGGCAAGCCGATGGCGCAGGCGCGGGCCGACATCGACGCGACCGCCCGTTATTTCGAGTTCTATGGCGGCGCCGCCGACAAGGTGCACGGCCACATCATCCCGTTCCTCAACGGCTACAGCGTCAATGTCGTGCACGAGCCCTATGGCGTCACCGGCCACATCCTGCCCTGGAACTATCCCGCGCAGATGTTCGGCCGCTCGCTGACCGCCTCGCTCGCAATGGGCAATGCGGTGGTGCTCAAGCCGGCCGAGGATGCCTGCCAGACGGCGCTGCGCCTCGCCGAGCTCGCTACGGAAGTCGGTTTCCCGGACGGCGCCATCAACATCGTCACCGGCCGCGGCCATGAGGCGGGCGAGGCGCTCTGCCGCAATCCCGGCGTCGGCTTCATTTCCTTCACCGGCTCGCCGCAGGTCGGCCAGATCATCCAGAAGGCCTGCGCCGACAACTTCATCACCTGCACGCTCGAGCTCGGCGGCAAGTCGCCCCAGATCGTCTTCGACGACGCCGATTTCGATACGGCCGTGCCGATCGTCTGCAAGGCGATCGTCCAGAATACCGGGCAGACCTGCTCGGCCGGCAGCCGCGTGCTGGTCCAGAAGACCATCTATGACGATTTCGTCGGCGCCGTAGCCAGGCAGTTCTCCAAGCTGCGCGCCGGCACGCCCGAGATGGATCTCGATTGCGGCCCGGTGATCAACGCCAAGCAGCGTGGCCGGGTGCAGAGCTTCGTGGATCAGGCCCGCGAGCAGGGCATTCCGGTCCTCGCCGAGGGTGCGATCGCGCACGGCGTGCCCAATGGCGGCTTCTATGTGACGCCGACCCTGTTCGGCCAGGTGCCGCGCGGCAACCGGCTGGAGCAGGAGGAGGTCTTCGGTCCCGTGCTCGCCGCCTTCTCCTTCGACGACGAGGAGGACGCGGTGAAGCTCGCCAACTCGACCCCCTATGGCCTCGTCGCCGGCGTCTGGACCAATAATGGCGGACGCCAGCAGCGTGTCGCCAAGCGCGTCCGCGCCGGGCAGGTCTTCATCAACGGCTATGGTGCGGGCGGCGGCATCGAACTGCCCTTCGGTGGCACCGGCAAGAGCGGCCATGGCCGCGAGAAAGGCTTCATGGCGCTGGAGGAGTTCGCCGTCGCGAAGACGATCGTCCACAAGCACGGGTGAAGCGGAACAGGTGAATCGCGGCCAGGTTGTTCGCCCGTAAGGAGTAGCTTGGGATCGTACGAGAACAGGTCTTGCGCCCCGCTGCGGGCGCAAGCATTGATTGACCATGTGGACGCTGCCGGCAGGCGATACCGTCGATATCCTGGGAGGATTACTTGCGCCCCTGCAAGGTCGGCGCATTCTCGATATCGGCTGCGGTCGGGGCAATCTGCTGCAGGCGCTGGCCGAGCGAGGCGCCAGCGTCGCCGGGCTCGATCCGGACGAGGCGATGCTGGAGGTCGCGCAGGCTCTTGTGCCCAAGGCCACGCTGAAGCAGGGCTGTGCCCAGCTCGTGCCCTGGGGCGATGCCAGCATGCACGCCGCGATCTTCCTCAACAGCCTGCACCATATCCCTGTCCCCGACATGCTGCTGGCACTGGAGGAGGCCGCCCGCGTCGTCGGCAGGGGTGGCAGCGTCATCGTCATCGAACCCCTGTCGGAAGGATCGTTCTTCGATGCGCTGCGGCTGATCGAGGACGAGACCGAGGTCCGGCAGGCCGCACAGGATGCGATTGTCAGGGCGAGGCGCCGCGGCATCGTCAACGAGATCAGGCGGATCGAATACGACCGTATCGAAACGTTTTCCGATGCCGAAGCCTTCCTGGAGCGTGCCGTCGTGATCGATCCGTCGCGCGAGGAGCGGGCGCAGGCGGCGCGCAGCAAGCTGCTCGCCCGCTTCGAGGCGCTGTCGGACCATGACAAGGGCGGCTATGTTCTGCACCAGCCGCTGCGGATGCACCACCTCAAGGTGCCATTCGCGGCCAAGCCGGCGAGCACCTCCGCCATGTTCGGCTGAGGCTCAGCCCGCGCCGGCTGGGGCCGGCAGTCGAGGGGCCTTCACCCGCCCCGGCCATTCGCCGGTGATGCCAGGCTGGACCGGCCGTTCCAGGTAGGTCGAGAGCACGACATAACTGCGCGTCGCGGTGACGCCGGGCACGTCGTAGATCTTCGCCAGCAGGCCCTCGAGCGCGTGCGTGCTCTGCGTGCGCACCTTCAGCATCATGCAGGTGTCGCCGGCGACCGAATGGATCTCCTCGACCTCGGGATGGGCCTCGATCGCCAATAGCGTCGTGGTCTTGCCCCAGCCGGTGGTGTCGACATGGACGAAGGCGAGCAGCGTCTTGCCGGTCGCCTCCGGCTCGATCAGCGCCGCAACCCGCTTGATCGCGCCGCAGCGCCGCAACCGCTTGACCCGCTCATGCGCCGCCGGCGGCGACAGGCCGACACGCTCGCCGAGATCGGCGTAGCTGATCGTCGCGTCCTCGACCAGGACGCCTAACAGCTTTCGGTCCATCGCATCGAGTTCGCGCTCGGACCCGCGGTTGCGCCGAACGCCATCTGTTTTTTCGAGCATTCGCTGATCCTCGATTGAAGCTGAATCAAATTCGGACATTCTGTCGAAATGACGAATGAAAATCAAACAGCAGCCGGCATTGCTCGCATCCCCGCCGCGGCCTATGCACTCTGCCTGTGCATCGGCCTCGTCGGCGCCAACTCGCTGGCGCTGGGGCCGATCGCCCCGCGCGTGGCGGAGAGCTTCGCCTCCGGCGTGCCGGCGGTGATGACGGCCTCGGCCGCCTTCGGCATCGGCACCGCGGCGAGCGCTCTGCTGCTCGCCGGGCTGATCGACCGCTTCGGCGCGGGCCGGGTCCTGCGCTACGCGTTGCTTGCCTTCCTGGCGGCGCTCGCGGCGAGCGGGGCGGCACCAGCCCTGCCGGCTTTCGTCGGCGCGCAATTGCTGGCCGGGCTCGCCGCCGGCCTTGCGCTGCCGGCGATCTACACACTCGCTGCGCTGGCAGCACCCGCCGGCCGCGAGAGCGACACGCTCGGCATCGTCCTGTTCGGCTGGACGCTGAGCATGGTCGCCGGCGTCTCGCTCTCGGCCGTGATCGCCGATGTCCTCGGCTGGCGCATGGTCTACGCCATCGTGGTGGTCGCCGGGCTCGCCGCCATGGCCGGGACAACGAAGCTGACAGCCGGCGGCAACCCGACCGGGCGCACCGCGCAGTCGCCGCTCTCGGCGCTGAGGGTTCCCGGCATCGCGCCGCTGCTGCTCGCCTGCGCCGCCTTCATGGCCTCGTTCTACGGCGTCTATGGCTATGTCGGCGACCATCTGCATCGCGGGCTCGGCCTGCCGGTCAGTGCCGGTGGCCTGCTGGCACTGTGCTATGGCCTCGGCTTCGGGGCGACGACCTTCCTCGACCGCTGGATCGACCGGCTCGGTCCCGCCCGATTGCTGCCGCTGTTCTTTGCGGTGGTCGGTGCTGTCTATCTGGCGATGACCGCTGCCTCCGCCTCCTATCCGGCACTGCTCGCCGTCGTCTTCTGCTGGGGCATGGCCAATCACGCCGCGCTGAACGTGCTGATCCTCCGGCTGGCGGCACTCGATCCCGGCCGCCGCGGCGCGATCATGGGCCTCAATAGCGGCGTCACCTATCTCGCGCTCTTTGCCGGAACGACAGGCTTCGGGCCGCTCTATGCCAGTGCCGGCTTCTCGGCGCTCGCAGGGCTCGCGGTTGCGCTGATGCTGGTTGCGGCACTTGCCGCGGCGCTGGCGCCCCGCGCCGCGACGGTGAGCGACCAGCCCGCCGCCTGACGCTCACATCTGGATGACGTGCCGGATCGTCCGGCCTTCGTTAAGGGCGTCGAAGCCTTCGTTGATGCCGTCGAGTGGGCTCGAGCTGGTCCAGAGCTTGTCGACCGGCAGCCGGCCGCGCTGATAAAGGTCGATGAAGCGGGGAATGTCGCGCACCGGAATGCAGGAGCCGACATAGGAGCCCTTCAGCGTCCGCTCTTCGCCGACGAGCCGAACCGGCGCCAATGACATCGTATGAGCGGGGTTGGCGAGACCGGCCGTCGTCGTCGTGCCGCCGCGCCGCGTGATCTGGTAGGCAAGCTCCAGCGCCTTCACCGAGCCGGCCATTTCGAGACCGTGGTCGACGCCCCCCTTCGTAGCGGCGCGGATCGCCTCGACGACATCGGGCGCGCCGGCATTGAAGGTGTCGGTCGCGCCGAGCTCGCGGGCGATCTTCAGCTTCTCGTCCGAGAGGTCGACGGCGATCACGCGCGAGGCGCCGCAGGCGACCGCGCCGAGCAGGGCGGAGAGGCCGACACCGCCGAGCCCGACGACCGCAGCCGTCTCGCCGGCCCGGACCTTCGCCGTGTTCACGGCCGCACCGACTCCGGTCAGCACGGCGCAGCCGAACAGCGCGGCGATCTCGTGGGGAATGTCGGCCTCGATCTTGACCAGCGAATGGCGCGACATCACCGTGTGCTCGGCGAAGGCGGAGACGCCGACATGATGGTGCACCGGCTGGCCGTTCTGCGAGAGCCGGCGCCCGCCCGCCATCAACTCGCCGACGCCGTTGGCGGCGTTGCCGGGTTCGCACAAGGCAGGGCGCCCCTCGCTGCACGGCGCGCAATGGCCGCAGGATGGCACAAAGACCATGATGACACGGTCGCCCTTCCTGAGGTCGGTGACGCCTGGCCCGACCTCCTCGACCTCGCCGGCGGCCTCATGGCCGAGCACCATCGGCACCGGGCGCGGCCGGTTGCCGTCGATCACCGAGAGGTCGGAATGGCAGAGGCCCGCGGCCCGAACCCTGACCAGCACCTCGCCCATGCCGGGCGGGGCGAGCTCGACCTCCTCGATCCGAAGCGGTTTCGACTGCGCATAGGGCGCGGTGACGGGGCTGGCGTGCAGCACGGCGGCGCGAGTCTTCAAGGCGTATCCTCGTGAGCTGATTTGCCGGCGAGTGTTCGGCTCGCCGCGCCGCCTGTCAAAGACGAAATCCCGATCAGCCGTATAAGGCGGGCGGATCGGTCTCGTCGCCCAGCGTCGCGGTCCAGCGCTCGTCGGCGACGAGGCCGCGCAGGATCTCCCAGGAGAGCTGGCCGATGGCGCGGGCTGCGGCCGTCATCGGCCGCTCGGTCGAATATGCCAGGTAGACCTTGCGATAGAGCGAGGGTTCTTCCAGCGGCCAGGTCTGGAAGATGCCGGCCTTCTCCTGCGCCCTGACCGCCATGCGCGGCAGGATGCTGTAGCCGAGGCCGCGCTCGGCCAGGCGCTTGATCTGCGAATAGGATTCGATCTCGACGGCGGCATGGACGGTGGCGTTGATGCCGGCCGCCGCCTCGTCGATCTGGTCGCGCAGGCCGTGGCCCGGCCCGGGCAGGATCAGGTCGAGCCCGGCGGCCTCGGTCAGCGTCACCGCCTTGCCGGCAGGCGTCTTCAACGCCGTCAGGGCGGGCACGCCGAACAGGCAGAGCTCTTCAGTCAGGACATGATGGATGCCGAGTCCCTTCGGATCCGAGGTCGAGTAGATCACTGCGAGATCAACCTCGCCCTTGCGCAGCCAGTCGAGCACGAAGCCGCTCATCGCCTCGGCGACGCGGATGCGCACATCCGGGAAACGCTCCTGCGTCGCCTCGATCAATGGCACGCTGAACTGTTCGCTGACCGTGCCTGGCAGGCCGATCCTGACCTCGCCGGCCGGCGCCGCCTGCTCGCCGCGCACGCTGTCGCGCAGTTCGGCGAATTCGGCGAGGATGGTGCGTGCCTTGGCGAGCAGGCGCTCGGCCGCCTCGGTCGGCTGCACCCCGCGCGTGCCGCGATGCAGCAGGGCGACGCCGAGCTCGTCTTCCATATGGCGCAGGTGCTGGCTGAGCGCCGGCTGCGCCACCCGGAGCTTGAGCGCTGCCTTGGAGAACGAGCCCTGTTCGACGATGGCCGTGAAATAGCGCAACTGGCGCAGATCCATCGTCGTCCCGTTCCCCTTCATTGGCCCGCGAGCGCGAGCTTTCGCTTATGCAGACTAGAGCGAAGCCTTATTGGCCGTCCACTCCGCAGGCGTGCATCCTTTCCTTCCGGCAAGGCCTGACGCGACGCAAGGCCGCCCGGCGAAGAAGACGGCGCCCGACGCCGCTCCCTTTCCACGCGGAGGAACGCCATGTCGAACCTGTTCATCCCGTCCACCAGCCGCCGCGGCTTCCTGTCCGGTGCGGCCGCGCTCGCCGCCGGCGCGGCCTTGCCCGGCGGCGCCTTAGCCAAGGCCCCGCTCGCGAACAGCCAGGTGCCCTATTACTACCGCTTCGGGCTCGGCCAGGCCGAGGTCACTGTGGTTTCGGACGGGCCCTTGCCGCTCGGCGATCCCGGCTCCAGCTTCCTCGGCCTGCCGAAGGAACAGGTCTACGGCCTGCTCGAAACGAACTTCCTGGCCAAGGACAATGTCGTGCTCGAGCAGAACATCCCGATCGTCAATTTCGGCGACCGGCTGGTGATGTTCGATACCGGCATGGGCTTCTCCAAGGCTTTCGGCCCGACGACCGGCCGGCTGCTGAAAAGCATGCAGGAGGCCGGAATCGACCCGGCCTCGATCGACGCGATCGTCTGCAGCCACGCCCATATCGACCATACCGGCGGCATCTGTTCGGCCGAGGGCAAGCCGAACTTCCCCAATGCGCAGATCTATATCAGCCAGGTCGACCATGATTACTGGCTCGACGACGCCCGCCTCGGCACGCCGTTCAAGGCCTTCGGCGACCATGCCCGCGCCAATTTGCGGCCGGTGCGCGACCGCATCGTCTTCTTCAAGGACGGGCAGGAGTTCCTGCCGGGTATCACCGCGATCTCGGCGCCGGGCCACAGCCCCGGCCATACCATCTTCAACGTCTCCTCGGGGGGCAAGTCCTTCGTCTTCCTCGGCGATCTTACCCACCACCCGATCCTCCTGACCGAGAATCCGCGGGTCGAGTTCGCCTATGACTGGGACCCGAAGATGTCGGTGCAGTCGCGGGTGAAGCTGCTCACCATGCTGGCCGAGCAGAAGACGCCGGTAATGTCCTATCACTTCGCCTGGCCGGGCTTCGGCAACCTCGCCAAGGCCGGTGACGGCTTCCGCTACTATCCCGCTGCGATGCAGATGCTGCGCGGCTGAGCTGATCCTCCCCCAGGCTCGGCCTCGGCAGCGTCCATGCGCGCCTGGAAGCTCTGGCCCCAGGCGCGCATGGCGAGCAGCACCGGCTCCAGCGATTGCCCGAATTCGGTCAGCTCGTATTCCACCTTGGGCGGCACTTCCGGATAGACGATCCGGCGGACCACGCCGTCCGCTTCCAGCTCGCGCAATTGCAGGGTGATCATCCGCGGCGTCGCGCGCGGCGTCAGCCGGCACAGCGCATTGAAGCGCAATTTGCCCCGCAGCAGCTGGAACAGCAGCACCGGCTTCCAGACACCGCCGATGACCGACAACGTCGCCTCGACGCCGCAGCCCGTGCGGGCCGCCGGCTCGCGGCGCGGTCGTGTTCCTGTGGCGTGAATGGGCTCAATGACACTTACATCCATGATAGTACATGTTCTCTTTGTACGTACTTGTGCCAGATGAGCTATGACGACACTTGCCTGCTTCCGCAACCACGCAAGGAAGCACGGCAGTGAAGGCAGCATGGTATCAGCGCAAGGGACCGGCGAACGAGGTCCTTGAAGTCGGCGAGCAGCCTCAGCCGGTCGCCGGCCCGGGCGAATTGCTGATCAGGGTCCGCGCCAGCGGCATCAACCCGTCCGATTGGAAGGCGCGCGCCGGCTGGCTCGGCCGCAGTGAGATGCCATTTCCGCTGGTCATCCCGCATCAGGACGGCGCGGGGGAAGTGGTCGCAGCCGGCTCGCCCGAGCTGGAGAGCCGCATCGGCGAACGGGTCTGGTTCTATGAAGCCGCGCTCGGCCGGCCCTTCGGCGGCGCGGCCGAGTATGTTGCGTTGCCGGCGCGGCAGGTCCAGCCGCTGCCGGCAAGTGTCACGTTCGAGGAAGGCGCCGCTCTCGGCGTACCCGCGATGACGGCACATCGCTGCGTCCTCGCCGATGGCTCCGTTGCCGGCAAGGTCGTGCTTGTCACTGGCGGGGCCGGCGCAGTTGGCCGCTACGCCATCCAGTTCGCCAAGCAGAGCGGGGCGCGGGTGATTGCGACCGTCAGCCGCGAGGAGCAGGCGCGTTCCGCCAAGGCGGCGGGCGCCGATCTCGTACTCAACCGCCACAATGACGATCTGGCGGCGCGCATTCGCGAGTTCACCGGCAAGGAGCGTGGCGTCGACCGCGTCGTCGAGGTCGCCTTCGGCGCCAATCTCGACCTGACCATGCAGGTGCTGGCGCCGCGCGGCGTGATCGCGACCTATTCATCCGATGCGGTTGCCGAGCCCGTCCTGCCCTACTGGCCGCTGCTTCAGCTCGATGCCGCGATCCGCTTCGTGCTGGTCTATGTCATGGATGCGGCCGCGCATGATGAGGCCGCGGCTGCGATCGGGGAGGGGCTGCGAGGCGGCTGGCTCAGCCACGAGATCGCCGCGCGCGTCCCGCTCGACGAGATCGCGCAGGCACATGAACTGCTCGAGAGCGGCCGCGCGGTCGGCAAGGTCGTGACCATCAGCTAGTCGATGAGCAGCGGGCGCGACGCCGTCTCGCCCGCTGCTCAAAATGGCGAGATCGGAGGACGCTGCGGTGTTCTCAGGCCGCTTCCGTCATCGCTCCGCCGAGGAAGAGCTGGGCAACGCGGGGATCTGCGAGAATGGTGGCTGCCGGGCCCTGCATGCGGGTCTGGCCGAGCTCCAGCACCAGGCCTTCGTCGGAGATTTCCAGCGCCGAGCGGGCGTTCTGCTCGATCATCAGGATGGTGACGCCCTTGGCACGCAGCTCCTTCAGGATGTCGAAGGTCTCCTGCACCAGCATCGGCGAGAGCCCGATCGAGGGCTCGTCGATCAGCACCAGCTTGGGGTCGAGCAGGAGCCCGCGCACGATCTCGAGCTGCTTCTGCTGGCCGCCGGAGAGCGTCGAGGCCTGGACATCGGCCTTGGCGCGCAGCGACGGGAAGCGGTCCAGCGCCGCCTCGATCCGCCTGGGCATGTCGGTGATCTGGCTGCCGGCCGCGACCGCGCCGAGCTCGATATTGTGGCGCACCGAGAGCTCGGGGAAGATGTTGCGGCCCTGCGGCACGTAGCAGATGCCGGCCTCGAGCAGTTTGCGCTGGTTCCAGTTGGTGATCTCCTGGCCTTCCAGCCGGATATGGCCCTCGCGCACCTTGAGCAGGCCGAAGATCGCCTTGAACACGGTCGACTTGCCGGCGCCGTTCGGGCCGATCACAGTGGTGATCGCGGCGCGCGGCACCTTGAATGTCGTGCCGTTGAGGATGGTCATGGCGCCGTAGCCGCCGACCACGCCGTCGAGTTCGAGGATGGGAGTGGTCATGGCATCGCTCCTCAATGCCCGAGATAGGCTTCGATGACCGCCGGATTGGCGCGGACTTCGGCCGGTGTGCCCTCGGCCAGGACCTTGCCCTCGGCCAGCACGATGACGCGCGAGCACAGCGACATCACGAAATCCATGTTGTGCTCGATCACCACGAAGGTCGCGCCTTGTTCGGCATTGATGGCACGCAGGCGCTCCTTGAGATCGCCCAGCATGGTGAGATTGACGCCGCCGGCCGGTTCGTCGAGCAGGACGAGGCGCGGCCCGGCCATGAAGGCCATGGCGGCGTCGAGCAGCTTCTGCTGGCCATAGGAGAGCCCGCCGGCCTTGGCCTCGGTGAGGTGGCCGAGCTTGAAGAAGCCGATCATCTGCTCGGCCTTGGCCGAAAGCCCGGCATCGCGCGCGCCGAAGAAGCGCGACAGCATCGTGCCTTCATGCTCCTGCCCGGCGAGGATCAGGTTCTCGCGCACCGAGAGCTCGGGGAAGACCTGCAGCAGCTGGAAGGTGCGGCTGACGCCGAGCCGGTTGAGCTCGGAGGGACGCATGTTCGTGACGTCGCGGCCGTCGAGCTTGACCGCGCCCTCGGTCGGCTCGAGCTGGCCGAGGATGCAGTTGAACAGGGTCGACTTGCCGCAGCCATTGGGGCCGATGATGCCGAGGATCTCGCCTTCGTTGACCTTGAAGGAGACGCCGTTCACCGCCTTGATGCCGCCGAAGGTCTTGTGCAGGTTGGAGACTTCGAGGACTTCGGTCATCGCGCGCCCTCCTTCTTGCCGGTGAGCTTCGCCCAGCCGCGTTCGAGCAGGCCGCTCATGCCTTGCGGGCAGGCGATCAGCAGCAGCATGACGATCGCCGCGAAGATGATCAGGTAGAGCGAGCCGGCAAAGCGCAGCCATTCCGGCAGCACCACGCCCAGCAGCGCCCCGATGAACGGGCCGAGCAGGTAGCCGGCGCCGCCCGCGACCACCATCAGCAGCAGAAAGAAGCTCTGCGACAGCGAGAAGGGCGAGGGGTCGATGAACTCGACCAGCGGCGCATAGAGCGCCCCGGCGAAGCCCGCATAGGCCGAGCCGATCGCGAAGGCGAGCAGCGTGTACATGCGGGTGTCGATGCCCAGGCTCGCGGCGCGGATCGGGTTCTCGCGCAGCGCCGTGAAGGCGCGGCCCCAGGGCGAGCGGATCATCCACCAGAGCACGACGGCGAGCAGGAAGGTGACCACGACAACGAAGCGGTGGAAGGCGAGCGCGCCGTCGAGCTTGAGCCCGAAGAAGCTCGGCCGCGGGATGTTGGAGAGGCCGAAGACGCCGCCGGTCAGCCATTGCTCGTTGCGCAGGATGAGCCAGATCAGCGTCGAGAAGGCCAGCGTCACGAAGGCGAGGTAATGCGCCTTGACCCTGAGCGCCGGGAAGCCGAGCACGAGCCCGACCGCGAAGGTGATGAGGCCCGAGATCGCGAAGGAGGCGTACCAGTTCAGCCCAACCTTGCTGGTCAAAAGCGCCGTCGCATAGGCGCCGATGCCCATGAAGGCTGCCTGCGCCAGCGACTTCAGGCCGGCATAGCCGAGCGTCAGGTTAAGCCCCATCACCGCGACGCTCATCACCAGCCAGAGCGAGAGCACATAAGTGCCGTAGCGGCCCATGCCGGAGGGAGCGAACCAAAGGATGACCGCGGCGATGACCAGCGTCAGCAGCGTGCCGTCGACGAAGCCGGGCAGAGGTAGGCGGCGCGCCGCGGAGGTTGCGGCGCCGTGGGTTGCGGGCGCGGTCATACGCGGCGCTCCTCTTTGCGGCCCATCAGGCCTTCCGGCTTGACGAGAATGACGACGACCAGGAGCACGAGGGGCACGGCGAGGCGGTACGAGGTCGAGATGTAGGCGGCCGCCATGCTGTCGACGATGCCGACGATCAGCCCGCCGACGAGGGCGCCGCGGACCTGGTTGAAGCCGCCGACGATCGCCGCGATGAAGGCGAACAGGCCGATCACCTCGCCATTGGAGAATTTCGCCAGATAGATCGGCGAGATCAGCACCGAGGCGACGACGGCGAGCGCCGCGTTGATCACGAAGGTGAGCAGCACCATGCGCTCGACCGGAATGCCGAGGATGCGCGCCACCGTCGGGTTCTGCGCGGTCGCCTGCATCTGGCGGCCGAGCCGGGTGCCGCCGACGAACCATTGCAGCAGCCCGATGACGGCAAAAGCGACGGCGATGATCGCGACATGCTGCAGCGAGATCGCCGCGCCGAACACCGAGATCGTCTCGGTCGGCACGAAGGAGGGGAATTTCTGCGCCTCGGCCGAAAAGCCGTCCTTGGCGCCTTCCTTCATGATGATCGACAGCGCCATGGTGGCGATGGCGAGCGGCAGGACGCCGTGCCGGATCATCGGATCGACGATGGTCAGCTTGAAGCCGACGCCGAAGATCAGGATGAAGGCGGCGATGCCGATCAGCGCTCCCAGCCAGATCGGCGCGCCGAACAGCTTGATCGCGAGCAGGACCAGCACGGCCGGCAGCATGACGAACTCGCCCTGGGCGAAGTTGATCGTCTGCGAGGTCTGCCAGACCAGGGTGAAGCCGATCGCGGCGAGTGCGTAGATCGCGCCCGTGGCGATGCCGGCGATGAGATAGGCGAGGAATTCGGCCATGGCTTTGCTCGCTCGGTGTTGGGCCGTGGGCTGGAAAGCTTGTTGAACCGAGGCTTTCCAGAAAATGCCGACTGTTGAACATCCGCAGGGAACCCTTCTCCCGTGTGGGAGAAGGGCAGGGATGAGGGCCTGCCCTTTCCGCAGCAGGCGGAACGGAACCGTAGTGCCTTTACGATCGGCGGCGGTCCCTCACCCCTGCCCCTCTCCCATCCGGGAGAGGGGTTCCCTGCGCTTGTCCTGTCTGCCGCTCGCAATGACGATGCGGCTCGTCGTTCTTACGGGTTGATCTTCGGCAGCGTCGCCGTGATCACCTGCTTGCCGTCCTTGACCTCGGCGAGGAAGCTCTCGCGGTCGAGGTCGCCGTTCTTCTCGATCGTGGTCTCGATCAGGATGCCCGGCTCGTCCGAGGTCTTGATTGTGGCGCCGCGCAGCGTGTCGGCGACGCCCTTCTTGTCGAACTTCTTCTGCTTCTCGGTCGCCCACTTGACCATGTAGACGGCCATGTAGCCCTTCATGCCGTTATGGTCGGAGGCGTAGTTGTACTTGGCCTGGAACTTCTTGCCGAACTCCTGGAAGGCCGGGATCGGCGCGTCGATCGAGAGGCCGACATGGCCCTTGACGCCGTTGGCGGCGTCGCCCGCGAGCTCGATCACCTTGGCGCCGAGCAGGGTGGTCTCGCCGACCATCGGCTTGGTGATGCCCTGCTGCTTGGCAGCGCGCAGGAAGCGGGCGCTCTCCTCCTCGTTCAGATAGACGAAGATCGCGTCGGCATTGGAGTTCTTGACCTTGATCGCATCGGCGGCGAAGTCGGCCTGGCCCTGCTCGGTGGCAACGTCGGCGGCGAGCTTGATGCCGGCCTTCTCCAGCTCGGGGATGATCGCGTCGCGGCCGCCCTTGCCGAAGTCGTTGTTGACCCAGACGACGGCGACCGAGGCGGCCTTGACCGTGTCCTTCAGGTATTTGGCGATCTTCGGCATCGCCGCGGTCTGGCTGAGCGAGGTCCGGAACAGGTATTGGTTGCCCTGCTTGGTCAGGCCGGCCGCCTCGCCGCCGACGAGCTGGGCGATCTCGGCGCGCTGGGCGATCTGCATGGAAGCGCCGATCGGGCCGGAGAAGACCGGGCCGAGCACGGCATAGGTGCCCTCGTCGATGGCGCGCTGCACGGCGGCGCGGGTGTTCCCCGGATTGGTCTGGGTGTCGTAATGGACGATCTCGATCTGCTTGCCGAGGATGCCGCCCTTGGCGTTGATGTCGGCGACGGCGAGATCGATGCCGTTCTTCCAGTTGGTGCCCGCGGTCGCGCCCGCGCCCGAGAGCTCGACGACGTCGACCAGCTTGACCTTGTCCTGCGCCAGGGCCGGCAGGCTGACGGCCACGCCGAGCGCGGCAGCGATGATCCAGTGCTTCTTCATGCTCGTTTCCTCCACTTGTCCCTAGTGTCTAAAATCCCCGCCCGGTGTTGTCCGGGTCGTCTTGCTCAGGCGGCGTGTTCGGTCGTCTCGCCCGCCGCGGTCACGGAGTCGAAGGCGGCGCCGATCACCGCTTCCGATGCTTCCAGGCCGGTGAAGAGCCGGAAAGCATCGACCGCCTGGTGAATCGAGAGCTCGCGCCCGGTCATCACCGTTGCGCCGGCTTTTTGCGCCGCTTTCAGCAGCGGTGTCCAGAGCGGGTGATACACCGCGTCCGCGACCCATTGCGAGGCCTGGATCGCGCTTGGCTCGATCGGGATGCCGCGGTCCGGCAGCATGCCGACCGGCGTGCCGTTGACGATGCCGGCGGCCCCCTCTGCCGCCGCCTCGGCGCTGGCGGCGATCTCGACGCTCGCGCGGGTGCCGAGGAGCCCGGCCAGCGCTTCGGCGCGGCTGCGATCGACGTCGCAGAGCCGCAGCCGGGTGACGCCGCAGCCGGCGAGCGCGAAGGCGATCGCCTTGCCGACTCCGCCGGTGCCGATGATCGCGACCGGCTTGTCGCCATCCTGCCGGCCGAGCCGGCGATAGGCGGTGGCGAAGCCCGAGGCATCGGTGTTGTGGCCGATCAGACGGCCGTCGTCGACGACGATCGTGTTGACCGCGCCCATGGCTGCAGCCTGCTCGGACAGCCCGTCGAGCAGCGGCACGACCGCTTCCTTGTAGGGATAGGTGACGTTGATGCCCGAGAAGCCGAGCCGCCGGATGCCGTCGAGTATGGCGGCGAGGTCCTCGCGGCCGGCGCCCGCAACCTCGATCAGATGGTAATGCGCCTCGATCCCGGCGGCTCGCGCCGCCGCTTCCTGCGTCGTCGGCGTCGCCGAATGCGCGATCGGGAAGCCGATCAGCCCGAGCAGCACCCGCTTGCTCTTCCTGGCGATGACCATGGTCGGTGTTCCATCCCTGTCACGGCCCGTCTCGGCGGGCTTGTGCATGAGCCCGCAGCTAAACCGATTTGCCGCCGTAACGCGATAACCAATTCGTCGCTGCTGCCTAACCTGATGTTATCTTTCTGCGGCAAGCCGCGGCGAAACCACCGCGTTCATCTCCTCGCGCAGCAACTTCACGAAAGTCTCGGCATAGAGCGAGAGCGCCTTGTCGTTCTTCATCGCGACATAGGTCTGGAATCGGGTCGGCTCCTCGATCGGGATCGTGGCGATGCCTTGCATCGAGCCATGGGCGACGGTGAACTGGTCGATGATGGCGATGCCGAGCCCGGCCCGCACCAGCGAGCAGACGGTGGTGCCGAAGCGCGCCTTGATCGCCATCTCGTACTGCAGCCCCTGGCGCTGGAAGATCTCGCTCATGATCCGGCCATAGGGGTCGGTCGGGTCGATGCCGATCAGCTGATGCTGGACGATCTCGCGGGCCGAGATGCTGCTGTAGCTGGCGAGCGGATGGTGCTGCGGCACGATGCAGAGCAGCTCGCCCATGGCGAGAGGCACGAAGTCGAGGCCTGGATGATCCAGCTTGTAGCTCATCGCGACGATCTCGCCCTTGCCGAGCAGGAGATAGTCGAGCGCTTCCTCGATCTTCAGGATGTTGATGTCGATGCGCAGGTCGGGATGCTTGCGCCTGAGGCGCTCGATCGCGCGCGGCACCATGACATGGCAGATGCTGGGCACCGAGCCGAGCTTGAACTCGACATCGCCGCCGCGCTCGATCCGGGCCAGCATCGAGTGCAGGTCGTCGACCTTGCGGTAGACGCCGTTGATCTGCTCGAAGATGTCCTTGGCCTCCGGCGTCGGCACGTAACGGCCCTGTCGGCGCTCGAACAGCTTGAGCCGGAGCGAGCGCTCGGTGTGTTTCATCAGCCGGCTGATGCCGGGGGCCGAGACGTTGAGCAGCTTCGCCGCGCCGGCGATCGTGCCGGTGATCATGATCGCCCGGATCACCTCGATCTGGCGCAGGGTAAGCATGGCTGACCGTTCCTCGCCGGCTTCTTGCCCCAAGCGGAGGCGAGGGCTGCGGACCTGTCAAGACGCCATGCCTAGCTCGCTCGGGCTGATTGACTTTCGCAGGATTTGGCTCTCACCTGACCTCAAGTCGTCAATCGCTCCGGGGGGATGCAATGGCGGACCAGGTTCACCCGGCGGCGGCGTCTCACCTGCCGGCTTTCATCACAAGTCCGGGCAGCACGGACATCCTGATGGTGGTCGCGGCGATCATTCTGCTCGCTGCTGTCCTGGGCGTCGGGTTGCTCTTCCTGCGCCTGCACACCTTGCCCGAGCGCATCGCGCATAAATCCCACAAGCTGCAATTCGAGATCGTCGCCGTGCTCGGGCTGCTAGCCCTGTTCACGCATGTGCATCTGTTCTGGGTCATCGGCCTGATGCTCGCTTTGATCGACGTCCCCGATTTCTCCGGCATGTTCAGCCGCATGGCGGGCTCGCTCGAGAAGATCGCCGGCATCGCGCCGGGCCGCGGTGGCGAGGCGGCGTCGGATATCGAGCACGGCATCGTGCGGCCGGACGACAAGCCGGCGCCTCCGCCAGCCGTGGCCGCCGCGCCGGCTGGCCAGCTCTGAGGAGGCCGCGATGCTCGAACTCCTTGTCTGTGCCCTCTTCACCATCGTCCCGGACTATCTCTATCGCCGCTACGGCCAAGGCAGGCGGCTGGGCAAGGAGATCACGCTCTATTCGGTCTGGTTCGAACTGCGCTGGGGCATCGTCACCTGCGTGATGCTGACGGTCGGGCTGATCACGGTGATCTTCTACAATCATCCCTCGACCACCAGTGCGACCGTGTTCTTCCGCAGCGTCCCGATCATTCCGGAGATCAATGGCCGGGTCGCGCAGGTGCATGTCGGCGTCAGCGGCAAGGTCGCGCAGGGCGCGCCGATCTTCACCCTCGACAGCACCAGCCAGCGGGCCGCGGCCGAGACGGCGCGGCGCAAGCTCGCCGAGGTGGATGCCGCGCTCGTGGTCGCAAAGGCCGACATCCTCACTTTCGACGGCAAGATCCAGGAGGCGAAGAGCGCGCTGCAGCAGGCGCTCGACGAATTGCAGACCAAGCGCGAGCTGAAGCGGCGCAACGACGACATTGTCGCGACCCGCGAGATCGAGCGGCTCGAGAACATCACGGCCGGGCGCGAGGCCGCGGTCGCCTCGACGACAGCGTCGCAAGCGGCCGCCCAGACGAAGATTTCGACCTTGCTGCCGGCCGAACGCGCCAGCGCCGAGGCGGCCTTGGCGCAGGCCGAGGTCGAACTCGCCAAGACCGTGGTACGGGCCGGCTTCAACGGCCATGTCGAGCAGTTCACGCTGCGGCCAGGCGACATCGTCAACCCGTTCATGCGCCCGGCTGGCGCGATCATCCCGGAAGAGGCGGGCCGCGGGCGTCTGCAGGCCGGCTTCGGCCAGATCGAGGCGCAGGTGATGAAGGTCGGCATGGTCGCCGAAGTGACCTGCATCTCCAAGCCCTGGACGGTCATCCCGATGGTCGTGACCGGCGTCCAGGACTTCATCGCGGCCGGCCAGGTCCGCAGTGGCGAGCAGCTGATCGACGCCCAGCAGGTCGTGCGGCCGGGAACGATCCTGACCTATATGGAGCCGCTCTATCCGGGCGGGCTCGACGGGGTGACGCCGGGGTCGAGCTGCATCGCCAACGCCTACAGCAACAACCACGACATCATCGCCGCCAAGGATACCGGAACGCTACGGCGCATCGCCTTGCACGCGGTCGACGCGACCGGGGTGGTGCACGCCATGCTGCTGCGCATCCAGGCGCTGGTCCTGCCGATCAAGACGCTGGTCTTCAGCGGGCACTGAGCTGCGGGCGGTCGAGCTTCAGATCTCGAACCAGTTTACGGATGGTCCGAGATTGTGCACGGCAGAGTGGCCGATGGCGCCCTTCGTGCCCCAGGCGTGATGGATATGCCCACAGAGCACCAGTTGCGGCTGGTGCCGCTCGATGGCGGCCCGGATTGCTCTGCTGCCCTGATGCCGGCCGTTGCGCTGCAGGTCCGCCACCCCATAAGGCGGTGAGTGCGTGACGAGCACGGCCTTGTCCGGGCAGGCCGCGAGCAGTTCTTCTGCCTCGGCTTCCGGGAGGCGCTGGTTCCAGGATGCTTCGTTGGTCGCCGGTATCTCGTAGCCGAGGCCGAAGAAAGGAGTGTCGCCGACCGCAACACCACTTCCGTGCAGGACATGCAGATGCGGCCATCCCCGATTGGCGGCCTGCATCTCAGTGAGATTGTCATGATTGCCGGCGACGACCAGGACGGGGACCGTGATGTCACGCAGGATGTCGAATGTATCGGCCAGGCCTTCGCCTCTCGTCCCGAAATCGCCTGCTCCGATGACGACGTCTGCGGCTCGCGCAGCGTCTCGCAGTGACCAGGCGGCGTCCTTGTCGCGATGCAGATCGCTGAAGGCCAAGATCTTCATCGACATCCTCCCTGGCGCTCGATCCGAGCGGCTCAGAGCACGTCGCGCACGCGCACCAGCGTGGAGTCCATGTGCTTGCCGATGATCACGGCGAGCGCGTCGCCGTCGCGCTTCAGCAGCGCCGCGATCATCTCCTCGTGCTCGGCCACGGCGCCGGCCCATTTCTCCGGGCCCTCATTGCCGATGAAGCGCAGCCGCTTGATCCTGGCCTGCAAGGTACCGTGCATCTCGACCAGCACGTCGTTGCCTGAGGCGGCGACGATGGCGCTGTGGATCGCCTGGTTGAGCTTGAAATAGTCGAGCCGGTTGCGGGTCCGATAAAGCTCCATCATCTCGTCATGGAGCGCCTTGATCGCGGCGATCGTCTCGTCGCTCGCCTGCGCGCAGGTCATCCGGCCGCCGAGCTGTTCCAGCGTCTTCAGAACCTCCAGGATCTGCAACAGGTCGCCAGCCGAGAACTTGCGGACGATCGCTCCCTTGGCCGGCTGGATCTCGACCAGCCCCTCGCTCGCCAGGGTCTTGATGGCTTCCCGGAGCGGCGTGCGCGAGACGCCGAGCTGGGCCCCGACGGCGCCTTCGTTGATGCGCTGCCCGGGGCCGAGCCTGCCCTCGATGATCATGTCGCGCAGCCGTTCGAGCACCTCTTCGTGCAAGGTGCGGCGGGTGATGCGCGGATAGGTATCCTGCGCCTCGCTCGACATGCCGGCCTCGTTCGTCATCGCGGCTCTCCTTTGTCTTTCTGTACGGCATGGCGCTTTCGCGCTGTCAACGCGAGCGGCCCGGCTCCGGCGACGACCTCCCGACCGGACGTAGCGAGACCTGTGGACAGGTGAAGCCGTCGCCGAACTCGCGGCAGAGTAGTGCAGGAATGTTATGCTGCATACAGCATACTTGCTTTCGCGGCGGCCCCCATGATAGGCCGGAAGCCAAGCAGCCGGCGGTGGCCGGCCTCGGGAGGACGAGATGGACATCAAGGCGCAGGCTTCCTTGCCGGTGATCGCGGTCGCGATGGGCGATCCCTCCGGCATCAGCCCCGAACTCACCGCCCGCATCCTGGCCGAGCCCGATATGAGCAAGGCTGCCCGCTATGTCGTCTTCGGCGACTATCGCCTGTTCCAGCTCGGCGCCGACGATGCCGGCCTCACGCCTGATGTTCGCGTCATCGGCGAGGGCGATGCCCTGCCGGCCGACTCCGGCAAGCCGGTCTTCGTCGACCTCAGGAATCATGATCCTGCCGATCTCCAGCGCGGCACGGCGACGCTCGCCGGCGGCAAGGCCGCGACCGACAATTTCCGCCGCGCGCTACGTCTCGCCGCGTCCGGCAAGGCCGATGCGGTGTTCTTCACCCCCTTCAACAAGGCGGCGATGCGCTTTGCCTATCCCGGCTATGACGACGAGATCCGCTTCGTGCGCGACGCGATCGCGTTCGAGGGGCCGGCCAGCGAATTCAACGTGCTGGACAAGCTCTGGAACGCGCGCGTCACCTCGCATATCCCGCTCTCCGAAGTGGCGCAGAACATCACCCAGGAACGGATCCTGCGGGCGCTCGATCTCGCCGAGAAAAATCTGCGTGCCGCCGGCTTCAACCCGCCGCGCATCGCGGTCGCCGGCATCAACCCGCATGCCGGCGATGGCGGCAATTTCGGCCGTGACGAGATCGAGACGATCGAGCCGGCGGTGAAGACCGCCAAGGCCAAAGGTTACGTGGTCGAGGGTCCGTTCCCGTCCGACACGGTGTTCCTGCGCGCCAGGAACGGTGACTTCGACGCGGTGCTGACGATGTATCACGACCAGGGCCAGATCGCGATGAAGCTGATGGGCTTCGACCGCGGCGTCACGCTGATCGGCGGCTTCCCGTTCCCGATCTGCACGCCAGCTCACGGCACCGCCTATGAGATCGCCGGCAAGGGCATCGCCAATCTCGGCGCCACCCGGGCGGCGCTGTCGCTCGCGATCAAGATGGCGAGCGAGGGCAAGGCAGCGCGCAAGGCCGCCTGACGCAGATGTCCCGGCGCAGCGGCCGAGAAGAGCCGCGCCAGTTCCAACGATCATCCAGGGAGAGACAGCATGAAACGTTTCTGTATTGCGGCCGGCGCCGCGTTCGCTTCCGTCATTGCCGCAGTGGTTCCGGCCGCGGCCTGGCAGCCGACCAAGCCGATCGAGTTCGTCGTGACCTCGGGGCCCGGCGGCGGCACCGATAATTTCGCCCGCATCGTCCAGTCGATCATCACCAAGCACAAGCTGATCGAGCAGCCGGTTGTCGTGCTCAACAAGGGCGGCGGCAGCGGCGCCGAGGGCTATATCTACGGCAAGGGTGCCAAGGGTGACGCCCACAAGGTCGTCTTCGGCACCAACAACGCCTATCTGCTGCCTTACGTCGCCAAGCTTGGCTACAAGCTCTCCGACCTGACGCCGGTTTCGGCGCTGGCGCTCGACGAGTTCCTGATCTGGGTGAAGGGCGACGCGCCCTATGCCGATGCCAAGGCCTATATCGAGGCCGCCAAGGCCAAGCCCGGCAGCCTGAAGATGGCCGGCAGCCAGTCCAAGGACACCGACCAGACCCTGACCGCGATGATCCAGGAGGCGACCGGCGCCAAGTGGATCTACGTGCCCTTCCAGGGCGGTGGCGCGGCTGCAACCCAGCTCGCCGGCGGCCATGTCGATTCCAACACCAACAACCCGAACGAGAACATCGGCCAGTGGAAGGCCGGCCAGGTGAAGCCGCTCTGCGTCTTCTCACCGGTCCGCCTCGCCAAGAGCGAGCCGATCCATGACGGCAAGGGCTGGGGCGACATCCCGACCTGCAAGGAAGCCGGCCTGCCGCTCGAATCCTTCCAGATGCCGCGCACCGTCTGGCTGCCGGCCGAGGTCCCGGCCGACGCGGTTACCTTCTATGCCGATGTGATGGAGAAGGTTAGCAAGACCCCGGAATGGGCCGAGTTCATCGCCCGTACCGCGCAGACCGCCCGCTTCATGAAGGGCAAGGAGCTCTCCGACTTCGTCGCCAAGGACGAGGCCGCCAACGCCAAGGTCTTCAAGAGCGAAGGCTGGGTCGTAAACTGACCTCGTCAATCTCCGGTCATCCCGGACAACCGGCGAAGCCGCGCTGATCCGGGATCCATGCCAGAGCCGTTCCGGCATGGGTCCCGGGTCTCCCTTCGGTCGCCCGGGACGACATTGTCGGGCTGGGCGTTCGACGTTTGCAGGAGGAAAGCCGATGATCAGCCGTTTCCAGGCCGAGATCGCGACAGCTTTGGCGACGCTCGCCTTCGGCCTCGTCATCGTCAACGGCGCCCGCGAGTTCGGCATCGGCTGGGATTCCTCCGGCCCGCAGCCCGGTGCCTTCCCGTTCTATTGCGGCCTGCTGATTGCGCTCGCCAGCGCGGGCACGATCGTGACCACGATCGGCCGGCGTATGGGCGGCTCGGCGGCGCTCGCCGGGACTTTCCTCGACAGGGAGCAGGGCAAGCGCGTGCTCTCCTTCTTCCTGCCGATGCTCGCCTTCGTCATCCTGACCGTTACGCTTGGCATGTATGTCGCGATGCTGCTCTATCTCGTCTTCGCGATGCGCTTCCAGGGCCGCTATGGTTGGCTGCCTTCGCTCGCGACGGCGATCGGCACGGCTGCCTTCTTCTATTTCGGCCTTGAGAAATTCGCCCAGGTCGGCCTGCTCAAGGGGCCGGTCGAAGCGATGCTCGGTCTTTAGAGCCGCGAGCCGGAGCATCTCATGGAAAACTTCGCCTCGCTTCTTCACGGCTTCCAGATCGCGCTGACCACGCATCACATCGCGCTGATGTTCGCCGGCGTGCTGCTCGGTATCCTGGTCGGCGTCCTGCCGGGCCTGGGCGCGCCCAACGGCGTCTCGCTGATGCTGCCGCTGACCTTCAGCATGGACCCGGTCTCGGCGATCATCCTTTTGACCTCGCTCTATTGGGGGGCGCTCTTCGGCGGCTCGACCACCTCGATCCTGTTCAATATCCCCGGCGAGCCCTCTTCGGTCGCGACCACCTTCGACGGCCACCCGATGGCCAAGCAGGGCAGGGCGACCGAAGCGCTTTCCTTCGCCTTCCTGTCGGCCGGCATCGGCGCCATGGCCGGCGTCATCCTGATCACGCTGCTTTCCGGCTGGGTCGCGCGCTTCGCGCTGAAATTCTCCTCGCCGGAGTATTTCGCTGTTTATTTCATGACCTTCGCCAGCTTTGTCGGGCTTGGTGGCGCTTCGCCCTTCAAGACCATCGTCTCGATGGCGATGGGCTTCGCCTTCGCCTCGATCGGCATGGACTCGGTCTCGGGTAATGTCCGCCTGACCTATGAGTTCGACGTGCTGCTCGCCGGCGTCAGCTTTCTGATCGCGGTGATCGGGCTGTTCGGCCTCGGCGAACTGCTGCAGACCATGGAGGAGGGCCTGCGCTTCGATGGGGTCAAGGCCAAGGTCAGCCCGCGCGACGTGCTCGCCACCGCGCTGAAGCTGCCGCGCTACTGGCTGGCGCTGCTGCGCTCCAGCATCATCGGCATCTGGATGGGCATCACGCCGGGCGGCCCGACCGCGGCCTCCTTCATGAGCTATGCGATGGCCAAGCGCTCCTCGCGCAATCCCGAGAAGTTCGGCAAGGGCGAGCCCGAGGGCGTGATCTCGCCCGAGACAGCTGACCATGCCGCCGGCTCCTCGGCGATGCTGCCGATGCTGGCACTCGGCATCCCCGGCTCGGCGACCGCTGCGGTGATGATGGGCGGGCTGATGATCTGGGGCCTCAACCCCGGCCCGATGCTCTTCGTCGAGCGGCCCGACTTCGTGTGGGGCCTGATCGCCTCGATGTATCTCGGCAACGTCGTCGCGGTCATCGTGGTGCTGGCGACGGTGCCGCTCTTCGCCTCGATCCTGCGCATCCCGTTCTCGATCATTGGCCCGGCGATCGTCGTGGTCTGCTTCATCGGCGCCTATACCGTCGGCAACAAGGAATTCGACATCTGGCTGGCGCTCGCCTTCGGCATCGTCGGTTATCTCTTCAAGAAGCTCGACTATCCGATCGCGCCCCTGGTGCTGGCCATGGTCATCGGCGACAAGGCGGAGGACGCCTTCCGCCAGTCGATGATCTTCAGCCAGGGCTCGCTCTCGATCTTCTGGTCGAACGCCCTGGTCGCGAGCCTGATGGCGATCGCTCTTGCGCTCCTGCTCTTCCCGCTGATCGGCTCGACAAGGCGCGGCATCCGCAAGCTGGTGACGGCGCGCGCGGCGAAGGCGTGACGGTGGCGGCATGGCGGGCGATCTTGCCGGCAAGCTCGTAACGCGTTACGTTTTCCGCTCGTTACCGGAGGTCTCGCCGTGGCAGCGGTTGCAGAGCGGATGCGCGACATGCGTCGTAGACGGCGCGAGCAAAACTTGCGCGAGGTGCGTCTGCTCGTTCCCGATGCGCGTTCGCCGGCTGTCCGTGCTCGGATCGTGCGGCAGGTCGCGAGGCTCGATCTCGCCGCAGAGGACGACGCCTTGCGCTGGATCGAATCGGTGTCCGAATTTGACAACCCGGCGAGGGACGATTGAGCTTGAGCCGCGGCGCTGTCGTGATCGTCGCGGCCGCAGGCGACTACAGCAAGCCCCGTCCGGCGGTCGTGGTCCAGACGGATGCAATCCCGGCCGCGCACGCTTCCGTCGTGGTCTGCCAGATGACATCGACCTTGGCCGATGCGTCGGACCTTCGCGTCACGATCGAGCCATCGGCGGAGAATGGCTTGCGCGAGCGTTCGCAAGTGATGGTCGACAAGCCCGTCACCCTTATGCGCAGCCGGGTATCCGGCTCCATCGGACGCTTGACCGCCGCCGAGATGGCGCGCGTGACGGCCGGGCTGGCTTTCGTCATCGGTGTCGCCGACTGACGCATCGTTCGATGGAGAGCCGGTGGCGATCGATCACCACTGTGCTTGTATCGTCGGCAGGGCGGGGCGATCCGATACCAGCGGAAGGACAGCCAGCCATGAGAATTGCCGGCAGACTTCAAGCCATCCAGGCCGACATCACCACGCTTGCCGTCGACGCCATCGTCAACGCCGCCAACAATTCGCTGTTGGGGGGAGGCGGCGTCGACGGTGCGATCCATCGCGCCGCAGGGCCGGAATTACTCCAGGAATGCCGCCGGCTCGGCGGCTGCCAGACCGGCGACGCCAAGCTGACCCAGGGCTATCGCCTGCCGGCGCGCTTCGTCATCCATACGGTCGGGCCGGTCTGGCAGGGCGGCGGCCGGAGCGAGGCTGAGCTGCTCGCCTCCTGCTATCGCCGCTCCCTCGCGGTCGCGGCCGGCGCAGGCCTGCGAACCGTCGCCTTCCCGAGCATCAGCACTGGGATCTACGGTTATCCGATCGCGGCTGCGGCGGATATCGCCGTGGCGACGGTCGCGGAAGCCCTGAAGGCCGGCGCTTCCTTCGACGCAGTCATCTTCTGCTGCTTCTCGCCCGAGGACCTCGCCATCTACCAGCGCGGGCTTCCCGGCGGTGGCGATTGGCAGACGCAATGAGCTCCACCCCCTCCCAGCCACGAACAGCCGAGGCCTTGCCATGAGCGAACCCTATAAGGGCATCATCCCGATCGCGCCGACGATCTTCCACGAGAACGGCGACGTCGATCATGAGGGCAATCGCCGGGTGATGGACCTGATGGTCGACCAGGGCGTCGACGGCATCTGCATCCTCGCCAATTTCTCCGAGCAGTTCCTGCTGACCGACGCCGAGCGCGACGAGGTCATGCGGCTTTCGATCGAGCAGGTCGCGGGCCGGGTGCCGGTCTGCGTCACCACCTCGCATTTTTCGACCCGCATCGCGGCGCAGCGCGCCAAGGCGGCAGCCGATGCCGGCGCCAAGATGCTGATGATGATGCCGCCCTATCATGGCGCACTGCTCAAGGCCGACGAGCAGGGCATGATCGAGCATTTCAAGATCGTGGCCGATGCGGCAGGAATCCCTATCATTCTCCAGGACGCGCCGCTCTCCGGCGTGACCATGACCGTGCCGTTCATGGTCAGGCTCAACAGGGAAGTGCCGCTCGTGCGCTACTTCAAGATCGAGGTGCCGGGCACGGCGGGCAAGCTGCGCTCACTGATCGAGGCGGGCGGCGACGCCATCGTCGGCCCCTTCGACGGTGAAGAAGCGATCACGCTGATGGCCGATCTCGACGCCGGCGCCACCGGCACGATGACCTCGGCAATGATCCCCGACCTGATCAAGCCGATCCTCACCGCCCATGCCGCTGGCGACCGCAGGCAGGCGGCGGCGCTCTATGCCCGCGTGTTGCCGATCATCAATTACGAGAACCGCCAATGCGGCCTGCGCTCGGCCAAGGCGGTGATGAAGGCCGGCGGCGTGATCAAGTCGGACGCGGTGCGCGATCCGCTGACGCCGCTGCATCCGCAGACGCGCGAAGGCCTGCTCGAGCTCGCGCGCGAACTCGATCCGCTCGCCTTGCGCTGGGGCAAATAGCCCAGCTGCTCTCGCTGCCCGCCGTCAAGGGCGGGCAGCGACCGTCAATAGGCGCCGATGCCGCCGGAGGGCGGCGGCATGTTGCCCCGTCGATCTTTGGTGATGAACTCCGGTGTCACCAGAAGCATCCGGGACAGCCAGGCGCTGTAGTCAGCTAGCAACTCTATGACGGCACGCATTGGTCGCCTCCAAGATTGCAGAGGCGATCCTAGCAGATAAACAGCTGTTTGCCGACGAAATCCGATGAATTTGCTGCGTGGCGATCATGCAATCCCGTGATGCGCAACGTAACGGAATCGCGTTGGCATGCTCGGGTTGCACGCCCTATCGTGCAGACACACGATTCTCGCTCCGGAGCCCGTCATGACCGCAACCGCCAGGCGCGGCTACGCGCCGGAGATCATCGTCGCCGCCGGCTGTCTGATCGCGCTGATCAGCTTCGGCCCGCGCGCCAGCGCCGGCCTGTTCCAGATCCCGATGACCTCTCAGTTCGGCTGGGGCCGCGACACGTTCAGCCTGGCGCTGGCGATCCAGAATCTGCTCTGGGGCCTGGGCGCGCCCTTCGCCGGAGCGATCGCCGATCGCTTCGGCATGGTGCGGGTGCTCTGCGCCGGCGCGCTGCTCTATGCCGCCGGGCTCGTCACGATGTCCTATGCCTCGACGCCGCTGCAGCTTCATCTCGGCGCCGGCGTGCTGATCGGCTTCGGGCTCTCGGCCTGCTCCTTCAACCTGATCCTCGCCGCCTTCGGTAAACTCCTGCCTGAGCAATGGCGCCCGCTCGCCTTCGGCGCCGGCACTGCCGCCGGTTCCTTCGGCCAGTTCCTGTTCCCGCCGATCGGCAACATCCTGATCGAGACGCTCGGCTGGCAGCAGGCGCTGATCGTCTTCGCCTTCACCCTGCTGCCCGTGCTGCCGCTTTCGGTGATGCTGGCGATGCGGGGCACCAAGCAGCCTGCGGCTGCGCCCGGCGCGGTTGTGGCGCCGAACCAGAGCATCGCGCAGGCACTGGCCGAGGCCTTCAAGCACCGCTCCTATGTCCTGCTCGTGCTCGGCTTCTTCACCTGCGGCTTCCAGCTCGCCTTCATCACCGTGCACATGCCGGCCTATCTCAAGGACACCGGCCTGCCGGCCTGGGTCGGCGGCTGGACGCTGGCCGCGATCGGCCTTGCCAATGCGGTCGGCTCGCTCGGCTCCGGCTGGCTGACGGCACGCATGCCCAAGCGCCATCTGCTCGCATGGATCTATCTCGGCCGGGCCGTCGCCATCGCCGCCTTCATCCTGCTGCCGCCGAGCCCGACGACCGCGATCGCCTTCGGCATCGTCATCGGCGTGTTCTGGCTCTCGACGGTGCCGCCGACTTCGGCGCTGGTCATGCTGATGTTCGGCACCAAGTACATGGCGATGCTCTACGGCTTCGCCTTCTTCTCGCATCAGGTCGGTGGCTTCCTCGGCGTCCTGCTCGGCGGCATCCTCTATGAGCAGTTCGGCTCCTACACCATCGTCTGGTGGCTCTCGGTCGCGCTTGGCGTCGCCTCGGCGCTGATCAACCTGCCGATCGTCGAGAAGCCGGTGGCGCGCGCCCTGCCGCAGCCGGCCTGACTAAAGCCGCACGAGCTTGCCGCTTGCAGGCGGCGGCCGGGCGGGTCACTCCTAGGGAAAGTTCGATCGCGTCCCGGGAGTGAGTTCATGTCGACCTTCAAGGCCCTCATCGCCAACAAGGGCGAAGCCGGCACCAGCGTCGCCTTCGGCGAGTTCGCCGAAGCGGACCTGATGGAAGGCGACGTCATCGTCCGCGTCACCCATTCGACGCTGAACTACAAGGACGGCCTTGCCATCACCGGCCGCGCCCCGGTGGTGCGGCGCTGGCCGATGATCCCCGGCATCGACTTTGCCGGCCGGGTCGAGACCTCCGAGCATCCCGAGTTCAAGCCCGGCGACCTCGTCATCCTAAACGGCTGGGGCACCGGCGAGACGCATCTGGGCGCCTATGCTCAGAAGAGCCGGGTCAAGGGCGATTGGCTGGTGCCGCTGCCCGACGGAATGACCCCTGCCGAGGCGATGGCGATCGGCACCGCCGGCTACACCGCCATGCTCAGCCTGCTCGCGCTGGAGCGCCATGGCGTGAAACCGGCCGACGGCCCGGTCGTCGTCACCGGCGCGGCCGGCGGCGTCGGCTCGGTCGCGACCGCGCTGCTCGCCAAGGCCGGCTGGCATGTCATCGCCTCGACCGGCCGGCCGGAGGAAGCTGATTACCTCAAGGGCCTTGGCGCAGCCGAGATCATCGATCGGAACGAACTCTCCGGGCCTGGGCGCCCGCTCGGCAAGGAGCGCTGGATCGCCGGCGTCGATGCCGTCGGCTCGCACACGCTCGCCAATGTCCTGTCGATGACCAAATACGGCGGCGCTGTCGCCGCCTGCGGCCTGGCGCAGGGCATGGACCTGCCGGCCTCGGTCGCGCCCTTCATCCTGCGCGGCGTCGCGCTGCTCGGCATCGATTCGGTGATGTGCCCGAAGACGCGCCGGCTGGAAGCGTGGCAGCGTCTCGCGCGCGATCTCGACCGTGAGAAGCTGGCGGCGATGACGACGACGATCCCGCTCGAGGATGTCGTCGAGACCGGCCGCGCTCTGCTCGACGGCAAGGTGCGCGGTCGGGTCGTCGTCGAGATCGGGTGAGGCTCAGCCGGCGCCTTCAAGCAGCGCCTTCCGTTTCGCCAGCTCGCCGCCGACGAAATCCATGAAGGCGCGCACGCGTGGCGCATGCCTGATGTCGGGGTGGGTCAGGATCCATAGCCCGGTGGAGAAGTCCGGGTCCGGTGGCAGCAGCCGCACGAGCCCCGGCCGCTGGTCGGCAATGAAGCAGGGCAGGGGGCCGATGCCCATCCCCTGCTCGACGGCTTCCGTCAGCCCGAGCACGGCCGAGGAACGCAGCGCGATCCGTTCGGCCGGGACATGGTCGCGGACATAGCGGGCCGCCTTGACATAGCCGAGCGGGTCGCCGAGCGCGACCCAGTCGCGCCGGAACAGCAGCTTCGGCTCATGCGACTCGGCCTCGGTCGCCGGCGCGTCGGCACGGGCGTAGACGGCCCAGTTCAGGTTGGCGAGGCGGCGGCCGACCAGCGTCTCGCCCGGCGAATCGCTGGCGCGGATGGCGACGTCGGCGTCACGGCGCGAGAGATTGAGGGTCTGGCTGGCCATGACGACGTCGAGCCGGATCAGCGGATGCGCTGCCCGGAACGCTGCGAAGATCGGCAGCAGCACATGCAGATAGAGCGTGTCGGTGGTGGTCACGCGCAAGTCACCTGACGGAGCGAGGTCGCGCCCAGCGAGCCTGCGCCCGAAAGCGGTGACGTCCTCATCGATGCGCGAGGCCAGCGTCGTCATCTCCTCGCCGGCCGAGGTCGCGACATAACCGGTCTTGCGGCGCTCGAAGAGAGCGTGGCCGAGCTGCTCCTCGATCTGGCCGAGCCGGCGGAACACCGTGGAATGATTGACGTTGAGGGCGGCTGCCGCGCCGGTCAGCCCGCCTGCATCGGCGATCGCCTTGATCAGGCGGAAATCATCCCAGGCGAGCTTCGACGTCGACAATGGTCACTCTCCGGCAACTCCGCGCGCAGCATTGCCAGATCTTGCGGAATTGCAAGCGGATCTCGGGCGATAATGCCGACTTCAACGCGGCGCCGCGGCGCGGCGCAGCCGGTCGTTGATCGCTTCGCCAAGGCCTCGCATCGGGATCGGCGCGATGGCGATCGTCGCCGGGCGTTGATCGTCGAGATGGCGCATCGCGGCGAAGAGATTGGCGGCGGCCTCGGTCAGGTCGCCTGACGGACTCAGGTTGAAGGCGAGCGCGGGCAGGGCGCCATCCGGCTCCGGACCGAAGCCGAGCCAGGCTTCGCCCGGTCGCGGCGCCTCCGCATCCAGCCTGACCGCGGCCCGCGGCGCGTAGTGCGAGGCGAGTAGGCCTGGCGCGAGCGGGGCCGTACCGCCTTCCTCGACGATGACGAGGGCCTGCCCGATCGCAGCCTCCAGCGCCGCACGCGGCACGCCGCCCGGACGCAGCAGGCGCGGCGCCCCGCCGAGGCAGGCGACGATGCTGGATTCGACGCCGACCGCCGTCGGCCCGGCATCGAGCACGGCGTCGATGCGCCTGTCGAGATCGGCGAAGACATGCTCGGCCTGCGTCGGGCTGACCCGGCCCGAGCGATTGGCCGAGGGCGCCGCGATCGGCCGGCCCGCAGCCTGCAGGACAGCGCGCGCCACCAGATGCGACGGCACCCGCAGCGCGACGCTGTCGAGCCCGGCGCGGGCGAGGCTGCAGACCGTGCACGAGCTCGAAGCCGGCACGACCAACGTCAGCGGGCCGGGCCAGAACGCCTTCGCCAGCGCCAGTGCCGGCGCATCGAACAGGCCCTGGCGCCTGGCAGCATTGACATCCGGCAGATGCGAGATCAGCGGGTTGAAGCTCGGGCGCTCCTTGGCGGCGTAGATCGATGCGACGGCGCGGTCGTCGCTTGCGTCGGCGGCGAGCCCGTAGACCGTCTCGGTCGGCAGCGCGACGAGCTTGCCGGCGCGCAGCAGCTCCGCGGCGGCGGCGATGCCGGCGTCGTCGGCGGAAAGGCGCTGTGTCTGACGAGGTCCTGTCACGGTCGCTCTTGAAAGTTCATATGTAAACTATAACAATGCCGACGCGGCATGCGCGAACCCGCGCCGGCTTGCGCGTGGCGGCGGGCATAGTTCGTCGCTAACATCGCCGTCAAACGCAACGAGCAGAATGCGCGACTGCCATGTGCGGGCGCCGAGGGAGGTAAGCGATGTCGTACCGTGCTCCGGTCGAGGATATCCTGGCGACGATGCGCCATGTCGCCGGGCTCGACGCCCTGATCTCCGAGGGGCTCGCACCGGAACTCGCGGATGGCGTCACCGAGGCCGTGCTGGAGGAGGCCGCGAAGTTCGCCGGCGATGTCCTCGCGCCCCTGAACGTCGTCGGCGACCGCGTCGGCTCGAAGCTCAAGGATGGCACCGTCGTCACCCCGCCGGGCTGGAAGGAAGCCTATCACGCCTGGGCGCAAGGCGGCTGGAACGCGCTGCCGGGGCCGGAGGCCTATGGCGGCCAGGCCCTGCCGACCTTGGTGCAGTCGGCTTGCACCGAAATGTGGAATTCGGCTGCCTTCGCCTTCGCGCTTGGCCCGCTGCTGACGGTCGGCGCGATCGAGGCGCTGCATGCCCATGGCTCCGACTATCTGAAGGAGACCTACCTCGCCAAGCTCGTCTCCGGCGAGTGGATGGGCACGATGAACCTGACCGAGCCGCAGGCCGGCTCGGACCTCAACGCGCTGCGCTCCAAGGCCGAGCGGGCCGGCGACGGCACCTACCGCATCAGCGGCCAGAAGATCTTCATCACCTATGGCGATCACGAGATGACGGACAATATCGTCCATCTCGTCCTCGCCCGCCTGCCCGACGCTCCTCCCGGCACGCGCGGGATCTCGCTCTTCCTCGTGCCGAAATTCCTGGTCAATGCCGACGGCTCGCTCGGCGCGCGCAACGATGTCCGCTGCACCGGCGTCGAGCACAAGCTCGGCATCCATGCCTCGCCGACCTGCGCGATGAGCTATGGCGACGAGGGCGGCGCGATCGGCTGGCTGATCGGCGAGGAGAACCGCGGCCTCGCCTGCATGTTCACGATGATGAACAATGCCCGCCTCAACGTCGCGGTGCAGGGCGTCGCCATCGCCGAGCGCGCCTATCAGCAGGCGCTTTCCTTCGCGCAGGAGCGCAAGCAGGGCACCGCGCTCGATGCGCCGAAGGGCGCGCCGATGAGCCCGATCATCGTCCATCCCGACATCCGCCGCATGCTGATGGAGATGCGCGCCAAGACGCAGGCTGCGCGTACGCTCTCGCTGCTGCTGGCCGCACTGCTCGACCGCTCGCATCGCGACCCCGACGAGGCCAGGCGCAAGGCGGCGGCCGAGCGGGCGGCGATCATCACGCCCATCGCCAAGGCCTACGCCACCGATATCGGCGTCGAGGTCGCCTCCACCGGCGTCCAGATCCACGGCGGCATGGGCTATGTCGAGGAGACCGGCGCCGCCCAGCACCTGCGCGATGCCCGCATCGCCACGATCTACGAGGGCACCAACGGCATCCAGGCGATCGACCTCGTGCTGCGCAAGCTGCCGCTCTCCAATGGCGATGCCGTCAAGGCGCTGATCGGCGAGATGCGCGGCGTCGTCGCCCAGGTGCGCGAGGCCAACACGCCCGGCTTCGGCCACAGCGCGGCCCGGCTCGGCGCCGCCGTCGACTCGCTCGAGCGCGCGACCGAATGGATGCTGGCGACCATGGGCATCGACCAGGCGAGCGCGCTCGCCGGCGCGACGCCTTATCTCAAGCTGTTCGCGCTCGCCCAGGGCGGCACCGGCCTCGCCAAGAAGGCGCTGGCGCTGCAGGGCGAGGATCAGGGTGCCGCGGCGCTCGCCACAGCCCGCTTCTATGCCGAGCACCATGTCGGCGAGGCCACGGCGCTGGAGCTGGCGGTGACCGAGGGCGCCGGCGCGGTCGAGGATTCGGCTGCGGTCTTCGCGGCGTGACGCTGACCGCCGCGCCTGACCTATCGCACCGGCTTCCGCACCCGCATGTGCAGGAACAGCGGCGCGATATAGGTGTCGGCGAGATAGGGCACGGCCTTGGCCGTCTGCGCATCGACGCCCGGCTCGTGCATGTGCTCGATCCGGAGGCCGCTCGCGACGAGCAGGTTGATCCAGTCGCTCAGCGTGCGGTGGAAGCGCGGCACGCGGAACGGCTCGACCTTGGCCTTCTCCTCGGGCGGCGCGGCGCCGAAGCGCCAGCTCTCGATCTCGCCGTCGGTGACGCGAAAGTACTCGCGCACCTCGATGCCGAGCACAGTGCCCGTCTCGTCGCGCATCACCTTGCGTCCGGGCGTGGCGAAGCAGGGATGCAGGATCGAGAACTGCAGGAAGCCGCTCGGCTTCAGCACCCGCTTGGCCTCGGCCAGCACGCGGTCCTGATGCGGCATGTCCATCAGCGACATGAAGGCGGTGGCGAAATCGAACGAGGCATCGGCGAAGGGCAGGGCCATGCCGTCGGCGATGCGGTAGTCGATCCCGAGCGGGTTGGCGGCCTCGGTTTCCCGCGCATGGCGGATGAAGGTCGGCGCGATGTCGATCGCGGTGACGCTGGCGCCGGCCTCAGCGAGCTTGCGCGTGTTCGAGCCCTCGCCGCAGCCGATGTCGAGGCCGTCCAGTCCTTCGATATCGGGCAGGTGCGCGAAGAAGGCCGGGGTGTTCTGGGCGTCCCGGTAGAGGTCGTAGCCGGCGCGCGCGTGCCGGGTCCAGGTTTCGGCATTGGCCTCCCAGCAGGCTGCGACATCGCTCGCTTCCATGACCGTCCTCGCCGTTCGGGGGAGGGGGCTTCTAGCGGAGCCGCTCGCATTGCGCCAGCGGTATCGCCATGACCGATGACAGCCCGCAAAAGCCGCTCGCCGGCAAGGTCTGCCTCGTCGCCGGTGCCTCGCGCGGGCTGGGGCGCGGCATCGCGCGGGCGCTCGGCCAGGCCGGCGCCACCGTGATCGTCACCGGCCGCTCGAGCGAAGCCGGGCCGCGCACCGACCAGCGTTCGGAGACCTTCGAGGACACGGCCCGCGAGGTCGAGGCTTCAGGCGGCCGCGGCGAGCCCTATCGCTGCGACCATACCAATGAGCGCGAGGTCGATCAGCTCGTCGCCTGGTCGCTTCGGCGCTTCGGCCGGCTCGACTGCGTCGTCGATGCGGTCTGGGGCGGCAATGAGGGCTATGACGGCGAGCGCTATCCGGATGGCTCCGCCTTCGGCGCACCGTTCTGGCGCCGCCCGGTGGCGCGGCTCGGCGAGAGCTTCGAGAGCGGCGTCTACGCGCAATTGCTGCTGGCGCGTGCCGTCGCGCCCGCCATGGTCCAGATGCGGCAGGGGCTGATCGTCACGGTGAGCTTCGACACCGCCGGCGGCTATCTCGGCGATGTCTTCTACGACCTGTCCAAGGCGGCGATGAACCGGCTGACGCTGGCGATGGCGCAGGAGCTGAAACCCTATGGCGTCACCGCGCTGGCCTTGTCCCCGGGCCATGTCCTGACCGAGCGCGTGCGTGATGCCGGCATGGCCGCCGAGACCACCGAGACGCCGCTCTATGCCGGCCGGGCTGTCGCGGCGCTGGCCGCCGACCCTGATGTCGCCCGCCATGCCGGCCAGGTGCTCCATGTCGCCGATCTGGCACGCGCCTATGGCTTCACCGATGCCGACGGCAGTCAGCCGGACCGGTTCATTTTGCAAGACTAATGAGGGAGGACACCATGTCGCTCAAGGGCAAGACGCTCTTCATCACCGGCGGATCGCGCGGCATCGGCCTCGCCATCGCCATCAGAGCGGCGCGCGACGGTGCCAATGTCACCATCGCCGCCAAGACGGCCGAGCCGCATCCCAAGCTGGAAGGCACGATCTATACCGCCGCTGCCGAGATCGAGGCCGCCGGCGGCAAGTGCCTGCCGCTGATGGTCGACGTCCGCGACGAGCAGAGCGTCGCTGAGGCGATCGCCAAGACGGCCGAGACCTTCGGCGGCCTCGACATCGTCGTGAACAATGCCAGCGCGATCTCGCTGACCAATACCCAGATGACCGACATGAAGCGCTTCGATCTGATGCACCAGATCAACACGCGCGGCACCTTCATGGTCTCGAAATACGCGATTCCGCATCTGGAGAAGGCGGAGAACCCGCATATCCTGATGCTGTCGCCGCCGCTCGACATGAAGATGCGCTGGTTCGCGCCGCACCTGGCCTACACCATGGCGAAGTACGGGATGAGCCTGTGTGTGCTGGGCCTTGCCGGCGAGCTGGCGCCCAAAGGCATCGCCGTCAACGCACTCTGGCCGCGCACCACGGTCGCCACTGCTGCGGTGAAGAACCTGCTCGGCGGCGATAAGATGGTGCGGGCGAGCCGCACGCCGGAGATGCTGGCGGAGGCCGCCTACATGGTCTTCAACAAGCCCTCGCGCAGCTTCTCGGGCAATTTCCTGATCGACGACAACTTCATGGCCGGCGAGGGCGTCACCGACTTCACGCCCTACCGGGTCGATCCGTCGGTGCCGCTGATGCCGGACTTCTTCGTGCCCGAGGAGATCAAGCCGCCTGAGGGGGTGAAGGGCGGCGTCTGAGCCGGAAGGCTCAGAACTCTTCCCACTCGCGGTCCCGCGCTCCGCCGTTCGCGACCTTGCGGGCGGGCATCGCAGCTGCCGGGGCAGGTTGTGCCTTCCGCGCTGGAGTGCGCGGCGCCGAGCGGGTTTCCGACATGGCGGCCGCGGCGAGGTTGCGCAGGCGCTCCGGCTCGCTGGTCGAGCGCGCTTCGCCGCCGGCGATGCGGAAGGCCGCGACGAGCTGATCCAGGCTGTGGATCTGGTCGGCGAGCGAAGCGGCCGAGGCGGCGCTCTGCTCGGCCAAAGCCGCATTCGCCTGGGTCATCTCGTCCATATGGGCGACGGTCTGGCTCATCTCGTCGATACCGTTGGCCTGTTCGCCTGCCGCTGCCGAGATTTCGACGACGGTCGCCGCGACCTGCCGGGAGGCCGTGACGATCTTGTCGAGCACCGTCCCGGCCGAGCGGACCAGCTTCACGCCCTCCTCGATCTCGGTGGTCGAGGACTGGATCAGGGTCGTGATGTCCTTGGAGGCTTCGGCGGAGCGCTGCGCCAGCGTCCGGACCTCCGAGGCGACCACGGCGAAACCCTTGCCGGCATCGCCCGCGCGTGCGGCTTCCACCGCAGCGTTGAGCGCCAGCAGATTGGTCTGGAAGGCGATGCCGTCGATCACCGAGGTGATGTCGGTGATCTTGCGCGAGGCCGCCTCGATCCGTTCCATCGCCTCGACGGCGTTCTGCACGATCGCGCCGCCCTGCTGCGCCACGTTCGTGGCCTCGTCGGAGGACGATGCCGCCACCTTCGAGGAGCTTGCGCTGGCCTTGACCGAAGCTGCGAGTTCCTCGGTCGTCGCGGCCGTCTCCTCGAGCGAGGCGGCCTGCTCCTCGGTCCGCTTGGCGAGATCGTCGGCGCCCGCCTTGATCTCGCGAGCGGAGGCCGAGACCTGCGAGGTCGTCGCCTGGATGCCGCCGATCGTCTCGGAGAGGCGCTCGACCGTCTCGTTCACGGAGTGCTTGAGCTCGGCGAAGCGGCCCTGATAGCTGGTCGCGACCCGGCGGGTCAGGTCACCTTGCGAGACCGATGCAAGGATGTCGGCGAACTCGGTGGTCGCGCCGTCGACCACGGCGTTGATCTGGTTGATGCCGTCGACCAGCTGCTGCATTTGCGCATCGGCGCTTTCCAGGCGCAGGCGCGCGCTGAAATCGCCCGCAGCCGCAGCCGCGACGACCGTGCCGACATCGCTGACCACGGCGACCATGGCTTCGGTCCGCGCCGCCCGCTCGGCCGCGGCGGCGCGCTCCTGCGCCTCCAGCGCCTGGACACGCAAACCGTTCTCCTTGAACACCCGGACGGCGGCGGCCATGCCGCCGATCTCGTCATTGCGGCCGCTGTCGATGACCTCGGCGGTGAAGTCGCCCTGCGCCAGCTGCTTCATCGAGGCGGTCAGCGCGGTGATTGGGCGCGTCACGCGGCTTTGCACCAGCCAGAGCCCGATGAGCGCGAGCGCCAGCGCGGCCAGCAGGAGGAGGCCGTAGACGATGAGCGAGCGCATTGCCGCATCGGCCTTCGCGTCCGCCACATCCGAGACGACGTCAATGGCGCGGCTCGCTACGGCGCCGACTGTCTCGGAGGCGGCGACGATCTGGTTACGCCATTGATCGGGATTGATCGCAGGCTTGCGGCCGCCCGTCACGTTGGCGACGAGATCGGCCCGCGTCGCCTTGAAGGTGCCGCCGAAATAGGTGTTCTCGGCGGTGGTGAGCGCGTCCTTGAGCGCCTGCGGGGTGCTGGCCTGGCCGATGAGCTGCCTCACCACGCCCCAGGCGAACTCCATGCGCGCATCGTTGACGAGGACGGCATTGCTCTCCTTGGCGTCCAGCGGCCGGTCCTGGGCGACGGCGTTGTTGAGGACGATCGTCGACGATCCGCTGAGCGAGCGTGCGGCCCAGGCCATCGAGCGGACGGAGGTCAGGTTGGCGAAGCTGGCGTCGAGCGCGAGAATGCGTTCCTCCAGCGTCGCCGAGGCAGCCTCGAGCGCGCTCAGGAACTTGCCGGTCTGGGCCATGCTGGCCCCGGCCAGCTCCTTCTCCCGCGACTCCAGCGGCAGCTTCCAGTTGCCGTCGACCTTCGCGCGCAAGGGCTTGAGCGCTGCGACATGGCCGTCGATCTCGGTCGAGACGGTCTTGGCGACCTCATAGCCGTTGTCCCGGACGATCGTCTGGGCCGTGGCGATGGCGTCGTCCAGACGCTTTCGGCGCGTCAGCACGTCCTCGATCATCCCGGCGTTCTTGTCGGTCGGCATGGTCAGCGCACTCGCGCCATTGCCACGCTCGTAGCGCAGGTTCTGCAGCGCCGTGAAATAGGCCTTGTTCAGATCGGCGAGAGCGGACACCTCGACGGCGGTATTGTGGCGCGTCCAGGCCTGCCAGAGCGCCTGCGACGAGAGCGTGACGATCGCTGCACTGGCAAGGCCGAGCACAGTCAGAAGCATAGTCTTGATGCTGAGATTTTTTGCGGCGTTGAGCATGACAAGTCCGGAGGGGCGACGGATTCGTTCAGCTTCTCATCCGGCGATTGATATTGTGCTAACCCTGCCGCAGCGCTGCCATATTCCTGGCCCGAGCGGGAATACCGCTGCGGGATCAGCCGCTGCCCCAGAACCGTCATCGGTTTGACACCGCCGGACGTTTGGAGTTGTTGCGGCACAAATCGCGCCTTGCGGTGCCCGATTCCGGACGACCGACCATGCTCCTGATCCACGGCATCTGCCAGACGAGCGGCGACAAGCTCGCGCCGCGCAACCTCATTGCCGAAGACGAGATTCCACCGGGGTCGATCTGGATCGACCTGCTCAACCCGACGCCGGCCGAGGACGCCAGGGTCGAGCGCCATCTCGGCATCTCCATTCCGACGAAGGAGGAGATGCACGATCTCGAACCGTCCGAGATCATCTACGCCGAGAACGGCGCGCATTATATGACGGCGCGGATCATCTGCCAGTCCGACACAAACGTCCCGCGCCTCGCCGACGTCACCTTCATCCTGACCGAGAAGGCGCTGGTCACCGTGCGCTATGACGAGCCCGGCGCCTTCAACATCTTCAAGAACCGCGTCACCAAGCCGGGCGGCTGCGAGCTCGAGCCTGCCGGCGTCATCGAGGGGCTGATCGAGGCGATCGTCGATCGCGCCGCCGAGGTGCTGCGCGGCGTCGGCGATCGCGTCGACATGCGCTCGCGCCAGATCTTCGACGGCGACAGCGCCCATGTCGAGCAGGGCCGCGTCTATCAGGCGGTGGTGCGCAAGATCGGCCAGTACGAGCACATCATCTCGAATGTCCGCGAGAGCATGGTCTCGGTCGAGCGCGTGCTGCTCTACCTCTCGGCCAATTTCAAGCGCACCAAGAAGGCAGCCGGCGGCTTCAACCCGGAATGGCGCTCCGCCCTGCGCGACGTCCAGGCGATCGAGGAGCATGCCACCTTCCTGTCGAGCAAGCTGCAGTTCATGCTCGATGCGACGCTCGGCCTCGTCAGCATCGAGCAGAACAAGATCATCAAGCTGTTCTCGGTGGTCTCGGTCGCGCTGATGCCGCCGACCCTGATCGCCTCGATCTACGGAATGAACTTCAAGACCATGCCGGAGTTGGAATGGCAGCTCGGGTACCCGATGGCAATCGGCCTGATGATCCTCTTCGCCGTGCTGCCCTACATGTTCTTTCGCTGGAAAAAGTGGCTTTGACCGCGCCCGGGGCGCGCGCCTTCGGATAGCTTGCCCGGATGACGCTGCCACAGATTCTGTCTTGCTCCCTGGTCGCCGCGATGATGGCCGCCTTCGTCTGGGGCAAGCTGCGCTATGATGTGGTCGCGCTCCTGGCCCTGCTGGCGGGCGTCGCGCTCGGCGTCGTGCCGGCCAGGGAAGCCTTCAAGGGCTTCTCCGACGACATCGTAATCATTGTCGCCAGCGCCCTGATCGTCAGCGCCGCGGTGGCGCGCTCGGGGCTGGTCGAGACCGCGCTCGCCCGCATCTCTCCGCTGCTGCGCTCGACGCAGGCGCAGGTCGCGGTCCTCGTCTTCGTCGTCGCCGCCATGTCGGCGATCATCAAGAACATCGGCGCGCTCGCGATGATGCTGCCGATCGCCTACCAACTCGCCCGCAAGGACGGGAAGTCGCCTTCTGTCTTCCTGATGCCGATGGCCTTCGCCTCGCTGCTGGGCGGCATCGTCACGCTGGTCGGCACCTCGCCGAACGTCATCGTCGCGCGCGTGCGGCAGGAGCTCGGCGGCGAGCCCTTCGCCATGTTCGACTTCACGCCGGTCGGCATCGGCATCGCGCTCGCCGGCTGCGCCTTCCTCAGCGTCGCCTACAGGCTGCTGCCGAAGGATCGCCAAGGCTCGCGCTCGCTCGATCAGGCTGTCGACATCAAGGACTATGTCACCGAGGCGCGTCTCCCCGAGAAGGGGGCGCTCACCGGCAAGACCGTCGCCGATCTCAGGAAGCCGGGCGATGGCGAGGTCGAGGTCGTCGCCATCCTGCGCGATGGCGAGCGCCGCCGGGCGCCGCTGCCCGATGCCAGCCTGCGCGCCGGCGACATCCTGCTGCTGCGCGGCGAGCCCAAGGCGCTGGAACGCGTTGTCGCCGCGGGTGAACTCGAGCTCACCGGCCAGCATCGCTCGACGCAGAAGGAAGGCTCGCTCGATCCCGCGCGAACCGGCGAGGCCATCGTCACGCAGGGCTCGCTGCTCGAAGGTGTCAGTGCCGCCGAGATCGATCTGCATGCGCGCTTCCACATCAACCTGCTCGGCATCAGCCGCGCCGGCGAGCGCTTCACCGAACGCCTGCGCGATATCCGCCTGCGCGCCGGCGACGTCGTGCTGCTGCAGGGCGACGAGGACCTTCTGCCCGAGCGCCTGCGCGAGCTCGGCCTGTTGCCGCTGGCGGCGCGCAGCCTCCAACTCGGCAGCACGCGTCGCCGTCTGGTCACCGGCACGATCGTTGCCGCGACGGTCGTCGTCGTCGCGCTCGGCCTGCTGCCGGTGGCGATCGCCTTCTTTGCCGCTGCGGTGCTCCTGCTGGTGACGCGCGCCCTGACGCTGCGCGACGCCTATGAGTCGGTCGAGGCGCCGATCCTGGTGATGCTGGCGGCGCTGATCCCGGTCAGCGACAGTCTCCGCGTCACCGGCGCGACCGATGTCTTCGCGGGCCTGCTGGCGCAAATCGGCGCCGGCCTGCCCGGCTGGGGCGCGGTCGGGCTGATGCTCGTCGCGGCCATGGCAGTGACGCCCTTCCTCAACAATGCAGCGACCGTGCTGGTGATGGCGCCGATCGGCGCGGGCTTCGCCAAGACGCTCGGCTACAACCCCGACGCCTTCCTGATGGCGGTGGCGATCGGCGCGGCCTGCGACTTCCTCACCCCGATCGGCCACCAGTGCAACACGCTGGTGATGGGCCCCGGCGGCTACCGCTTTGGCGACTATGCGCGGCTCGGCGCGCCCCTGTCGCTGCTGGTCATCCTGCTCGCTGTGCCGCTGATCCTCTTCGTCTGGCCACTGCGCTGAACGGAGGCATTTGCGGACATAGAGACGAAGCTGGAGAAAATTATTCTCCGCGGATCGGCTTCATGGAGAAAGGTCCTGCTGCTCTGTCGGTGCAATATGGCCGTGTCTGGCTTCCCGCAGTTTGGTGCGGTGCTTATATAAGCGGCAGACATGTGCAGCCGCGCTGCGGCAATCGACGAGTTTCCATCATGACCACAGTGACGCCCCGAGCCGGCGCGGCGACCGCCGGCCCCAAGCCATTTTATGCGAGCTTCGGCTTCCAGGTCCTGGCCGCCATGGTGATAGGGCTCGTGCTTGGCTGGATCGCGCGCAATGTCGGGCCCGATGCGGCCGGCCAACCGAACGCATTGACGACCACGCTCGCGACGACCGGCTCGATCTTCGTCCAGTTGCTTCAGGCTTTGGTGCCGCCGCTGATCTTCACCGCGATCGTCGCCTCGATCAGCAATCTCAGGCAGCTCTCCAATGCCGCGGCCTTGGTTTGGCAGACGCTGCTCTGGTTCGCGCTCACTGCTTTCATCGCCGTGCTGATCGGCATCGCGCTCGGCCTGATCATCCAGCCCGGCATCAATTCCGGAGTGCTCGCCGCCAGCGCCAAGGCGCCGGGCTCGGTCGGCTCCTGGCTCGACTTTTTGAAGGGCCTCGTTCCCGCCAACATGTTCGGCCTGCAGGCTTCGACGCGGATCGACGGCGGGGCAGCGACCACCCGCCTCGGCTTCAACGTGCTGCAATTGCTCGTCATCTCGATCGTCGTCGGCGTCGCGGCTCTGAAGGTCGGCGAGCGCGCCAATGCCTTCCTCGCCTTCAACGAGTCGCTGCTGGCGATCACCCGCAAGATCCTGTGGTGGGTGATCCGCCTGACGCCGATCGGCACCATCGGCCTGCTTGGCAATGCGGTGGCGCAGTACGGCTGGCAGACGCTGCAGCAGCTCTCCTGGTACGCCTTTGCGATCTATCTCGGCCTCGCCATTGTGCTGCTGATCGTCTACCCGGCGCTGCTCGTCCTGCACGGCCTCTCGCCGCTGCGCTTCTTCGCGGGCGCCTGGCCGGCGATCCAGCTCGCCTTCGTCTCGCGCTCCTCGGTCGGCACCTTGCCGGTCACCGAGGCGGTGACCGAGAAGAGCCTCGGCGTGCCCCGCGAATACGCCGCCTTCGCCGTGCCGCTGGGCGCCACCACCAAGATGGATGGCTGCGCCGCGATCTACCCGGCGATCTCGGCGATCTTCGTCGCGCAGTTCTACGGCGTCCCGCTCGGCCTGCAGGAATATGTGCTGATCGCTTTCGTCTCGGTGATCGGCTCGGCCGCGACCGCGGGCCTGACCGGCGCTACCGTGATGCTGACCCTGACCTTGTCGACCCTCGGCCTGCCGCTCGCCGGTGTCGGCCTGCTGCTGGCGATCGACCCGATCCTCGATATGGGTCGCACCGCCGTGAACGTCGCCGGCCAGGCCCTGGTGCCGACCATCGTCGCCAAGCGCCAGGGCATGCTCGACCAGGCGCAGTACGACCGCGCCGGGGACATCGAGGCGATCGACGCCGGCGCGCAGGTGGCATGACGCCGCCCAGTTACAGGCTGGTTGCGGGAAGCCGCTCCAGCCTGTCGCCGATCGCGATCGTTCCGCTTTCGATCACCCGCGCCGTGATGCCGCCATGGCCGCGCACGGCGTTGTAGCCGCCCGGGCCGAGAACCTCCTCCATCCGTGAGCAGGGATGGCATTCGCCGGTCCAGGCGAGGATGGCGCCGCCGAGGCGAAAGTGATGGCCCTTCAAGGCCGCGAGGTTGATGCCTTCGACGACGATGTTGCGGCGCAGCTGCTCCGCAGCGACCCGGTCCAGCCCGAGATGGCTGGCGATCGCTGCGAGATGTTCTCGCTGGATCAGCGTGACCTGCCGCGAGCCGCTCTGGCCGCTATAGCGATCGCCGACAAGGCCTTGCGCCGCGCTGGCCCTGACCGCCTCGACGCTGCTCATCGCTGCGCGGCGTGCCGGCCGCAATCCGATCCAGACGACTTGACCTTGACGGATCGGCGCATTCAGCAGCGCGGAGAGAAGTGATCCGGTCGGCGGGCGCACGGCGTCTAGGCCATTACCTTCGTCAGCACGTCCTTCAGCCCGCCATCGCGCTCCAGCCAGCCGGGCACCGGCAGGTTCTTCGAGCGCAGGAACTCGGAGTTGAACAGCTTCGACTGATAGCGCGTGCCGTAGTCGCAGAGGATGGTCACGATGGTGTGGCCGGGCCCCATCTGCTTCGCCAGCCGGATCGCGCCGGCGACGTTGATGCCGGAGGAGCCGCCGAGGCACAGGCCCTCTTCCTCAAGCAGTTGGAAGCAGAGCGGGATTGCTTCCTCGTCGGTGATCTGGAAGGCGACGTCGATCGGGGCGTCCTTGAGATTCGCCGTGATCCGGCCCTGGCCGATGCCCTCGGTGATCGAGGAGCCCTCGGCCTTGAGTTCGCCGGTGGTGTAGTAGGCGTAGAGCGCCGCGCCCATCGGGTCGGCGAGGGCGATGCGGATCTTCGGGTTGAAGCCCTTCAGCGCAATGGCGACACCGGCGAGCGTCCCGCCGGTACCTACGGCGCAGGTGAAGCCGTCGACCTTGCCATCGGTCTGTTGCCAGATCTCCGGGCCGGTGGTCTCGATATGGCCCTGGCGGTTGGCGACATTGTCGAACTGGTTGGCCCAGATTGCGCCGTTCGGCTCGGTTCTGGCCAGTTCCTCGGCGAGGCGGCCGGAGACCTTCACGTAATTGTTCGGATTGACGTAGCCGACGGCCGGGACCTCGACCAGCGTCGCGCCGGCGAGCCGCAGCATGTCCTTCTTTTCCTGGCTCTGCGTGTCCGGGATCACGATCACCGAGCGATAGCCGAGCGCATTGCCGACCAAAGCCAGGCCGATGCCGGTATTGCCGGCCGTGCCCTCTACGATGACGCCGCCGGGCCGAAGCGCGCCGCTTTTCTCGGCGTCGCGGATGATGGCGAGCGCGGCGCGGTCCTTGACCGACTGGCCGGGGTTCATGAACTCGGCCTTGCCGAGGATCTCGCAGCCGGTTTCCTGCGAGGCGCGCTTCAATTTGATCAGGGGTGTGTTGCCGATCGCTTCGACGACGCCGTTGCGGATAGTCATGTCAGGCAACTCCAGCCATTTCCCTGTCGCTCGCCACCTGATAGGCCAAACCCGCAATCACGTCACGATCTGGAAACACATGTCCGCCCTCGCCATGAATGAAACGCTCACGATCGCGCGGCTCGGCCAGCGCGGCGACGGCGTCGCCGAGACGGTGCAGGGCCAGGTCTTCGTGCCCTTCGCCCTGCCCGGCGAGAGCGTGCGGGCCGTGCGCGATGGCGATCGCGCGCAGGTTGTCGAGATCCTGACACCATCCGCCTCGCGCGTTGCCGCGATCTGCCCGCTCTTCACGCGCTGCGGCGGCTGCGCGGCGCAGCATATGGGCGAGGGGCTCTATGCCGAATGGAAGCGCCAGCAAGTGGTGACGGTGCTCTCCCGCGCCGGGCTGGAGACAGAGGTGCTTCCTGTCGTCGATGCACATGGCGCTGGCCGCAGGCGCGTCACCTTCCACGCCAGGCGCGAGGATGAAGGCATGCGCGTCGGCTTCATGGTGGCAGGTACACACAACCTGATCGAGGTCGAAACCTGCCCGGTGCTGGCGCCGGGGCTGGAGCGGGCGCCGATCGTGGCGCAGCATCTCGCCAACCGCCTGCGCGCCTCGAACAAGCCGCTCGACATCCAGCTCACCGCCTCGCAGGCCGGGTTGGACGTCGACATCCGCGGCCACGGGCCAGCCGGCGACAGCCTGCGCCGGCAACTCACCGAAGCGGCCGAGCGGCTCGATCTCGCCCGGCTCGCCATGCATGGCGAGATCATCGTCGAGCGGCGCGCTCCCTTCCAGCTGATGGGCAAGGCCGCGGTGACGCCAGCCCCCGGCGGCTTCCTGCAGGCGACCGCGGAGGGCGAAGCGATCCTGTCGCGCCTCGTACTCGAGGCGATCCCGAAGGCGAAGCGCGTCGCCGATCTCTTCGCCGGCTGCGGCCCGTTCAGCGTCCGGCTCGCCGAAAAGGCGCAGGTTTCGGCTTTCGAGAGCGACAAGGCCGCGATTCAGGCGCTGAGCCGGGCCGCCAACCATACGCAAGGCCTGAAGCCGGTTGCTGCGGAGGCGCGCGACCTCTTCCGCCGCCCCTTGCTGGAGCACGAGCTCAACGTGTTCGATGCCGTCGTGCTCGATCCGCCGCGCGCCGGCGCGGAGGCGCAGGTCAGGCGCCTCGCGGCCTCGAAGGTGCCGCTCATCGCCTATGTCTCCTGCGATGTCGGCAGCTTTGCCCGCGACGCAGCGCTTTTGGTCGCAGGCGGCTATGCGCTTGAGCGCGTGACGCCGGTCGACCAGTTCCGCTATTCCGCCCACATCGAACTCGTCGGCGTCTTCCGCAAGGCCGCCGCCGGCCGCAGATAAGATCGCCTTGGAGGCAGGATGAGCGCGTCCGTTATCGAAGCTCTGGCCGGTATCGTCGGTGCCAGGAACGTCATCAGCGACCCCGACGCGATGGTGCCCTATCTCAAGGAATGGCGTGATCTCTTCCGCGGCAAGGCGCAGGCCGTCGTCCGGCCGGGCTCCGTGGCCGAAGTCTCGGCCGTGATGAGGTGGGCAAGCGAAAACGACGTGACCGTCGTGCCGCAAGGCGGCAACACCGGCCTGGTCGGCGGGCAGATCCCGATCGCCGAGGGCCGGGAGATCATCCTCTCGCTGCAGCGGCTCGATAAGGTGCGCTCGGTCGATCCCGCGGGCGACACCATGACGGTCGAAGCCGGCGTCTCCTTGCAGCGTGCGCAGGAAACCGCCGAGGCCGCAGGCCGGCTCTTCCCGCTTTCGCTGGCCTCCGAGGGCTCCTGCACGGTCGGCGGCAATCTGTCCACCAACGCCGGCGGCACGGCGGTGATCGCCTATGGCAATGCCCGCGAGCTCTGCCTCGGCCTCGAGGTGGTGCTGGCCGATGGCCGCATCTGGAACGGCCTGCGACAGCTCCGCAAAGACAACACCGGCTACGACCTCAAGAACCTCTTCATCGGCTCGGAGGGTACGCTCGGCATCATAACCGCCGCCGTGCTGAAGCTCTTCCCGCTGCCGGCGGCGCGCGCGACCGCCTTCCTTGCCGTGCCCGATCCAGAGGCCGCGCTCGCCTTGCTGAACAAGGCAAAGGCCAGTGCCGGCGGCACGCTCACCACCTTCGAGATCATGCCGCGCATCGGCCTCGACTTCGTCGTCCGCCATGCCAGCGGTGCCCGCGATCCGCTCTCCGAGCCATCGCCCTGGTATGTGCTGATGGAGGTCAGCGCCCAGGCCGAAACCGGGCTTAGCGACGCCGTCGAGGCTTTCCTCGGCGAGGCGCTCGAGGAGGGTCTCGTGATCGACGCCGTGCTCGCCGGCTCGCTCGGCCAGCGCGCCGATCTCTGGAAGCTGCGCGAGATGCTGTCGGAGGTGCAGACCCATGAGGGCGGCTCGATCAAGCACGACGTCTCCGTGCCGATCCAGGCGACGCCGGAGTTCCTGAAGCGCGCGATCGCCGCTGTCGAGGCGCTGGTGCCGGGCTGCCGGCCGGTGCCCTTCGGCCATCTCGGCGACGGCAACATCCATTTCAACGTCAGCCAGCCGGTCGGCGCCGACAAGGCCGCCTATCTCGCCGGCTGGGGCGCGATGAACGAGGCGGTCCACGCCATCGTCACCGAGCTCAAGGGCTCGATCTCGGCCGAGCATGGCATCGGACGCCTCAAGCGCTCACTCCTGCCCGGCGTCAAGGACCCGGTCGAGCTCGACCTGATGCGGACGGTGAAGGCGGCGCTCGATCCCAAGGGCCTGCTCAATCCCGGCTCGGTGCTGTAGCGGTCGAGGGTCGTTGGAAGGCCGCGTCGCCCTTGGTGACGCGGCAGACCTCGGCGAGCGCCAGCACCAGATGGTAGAGCACCCGGACAGGGACCCTGTCGCTGACCGGCTGCCCCCGGTCGTCAAGCTGGTTGACCCAGATTCCGCTCTCGCGATCGACGAAGTGCCGGAACATCAGGCGCAGATGCTGGTCGAGCCGTGCTGCGGCATCGGCGTCGCCCTCGAATTCGATGCGCGCGACGAGCGCCTTCAGGTATTCGGTCTGCGGCCAGAGCAGCGCAGCGCCGTTCAGCACGCGACCTGCCGGGTCCACCTCGTTCACGACGAGCCGCGATGAATTGGCGGTAGCGTCGACCTGACGCTGCCCGAACGCATGGAGCTTGCGCGCCGCCGCGCGAGCTTCGGCCGACCCGGTCAATCGCTCGTGGTGATAGAGCAGCCACGTCCACTCGAAATGATGGCCGGGCTCGCGGATCAGTCCGCGCGAGCCGGGGAAGGCCGCCCAGTCCTCGCCGAAGAACTCGCCGAGGGTGCCATTGCCGTCCAGCATCCGCTCCCGCATCAACTGCACGAGCCTGTCGGCCGTCGTCAGCCAGCGCGGGTCGTGCGACACCGCCGCGAGGGCGTGGCAGGCCTCGAGCAGATGCATATGCGGGTTCTGCCGCCGCGGCTGCGTGCCCAGCGTGTCCTCGCGAAAGCCCCCGGCGGGGTCGGCCAGCTCGCCATCAAGGAAGTCCAGCACCTCGCCGGCGATTGCCAGCACGTCCGTCTCGCCGGTCGCCTTCGCGAACCAGCCGAGCGCGAAAAGCACGAAGGCGAGGTCGTAGAAGTCGGTCTTGCCGTCGACGATTTCGCCACGCTCAGTGCAGGAATGGACGAAGCGCCCGTCGGCGCGCCGGCAGGCGCCGGTCAGGAAGGCGAGGCCGTGGCGCGCGGCGGCAAGCGCCCCCGGGACCCCCAGCAGATGCGCGTGGCTGAAGACATAGGTCAGCCGGGCCGTGACCAGCGTCGTGCGCAGGTCACTGGTCTCGGGCCTTCCATCCGGCCTGAGATACTCGACGAAACCGGGCCGCGCCGGGTCGTAGGCGCGGGCGATCCAGCCCGGCAGCAATGTATCCGTCAGCCAGGACTTAAGCTCGTCGGGGGCCGTGCTCACAATGCTTCCATCCTTGGCGCCGCCGGCGAAGCGGGCTCGACCTGGCGCTGTGGCCGCTCAGGGCGTCGCGACATAGCCGTCGCGGCGCGGATCGCAGGCACCGGTCAGCCGCCCGCTCGCCGGATCGCGCGACACCGCCTGCATGCCGCCGACACGCATCGTCCAGCCGCCTTCATTGGCGAAGATGCCGTGCCCGCGCTCGGCCAGTGCCGCGATCGTCCCGGCAGGAATGCGGTTCTCGACTTCGACCTCGCGGCCGTCCCAGAGCCGGGCGCGCGGGGCCTCGATCGCCTGCTGCAGCGGCAGCCCGAAATCGACATGCTGGACCATGGCCTGCACCTGCGTCTGCATGATGCCGTAGCTGCCGGGCGTGCCGAGCGCGAGGACCGGCGCACCGTCCTTGGTCGAGAGCGTCGGCGACATGCACATCGGCAGTTTCGAGCCGGGCAGAGAGCGGTTCGGGCTGCCGGGCTGGACATCGGCCCAATAGAGGAAGTTGTTGAGGGTGATCCCGGTGCCCGGGACCACGACGCCGCTGCCGAACGGACTGCCGATGCTCTGCGTCACGCAGATCAGGTTGCCTTCGCGATCGGCGATCGAGAAGGAGGTGGTGTGGCCGGGGTCTTCGCCCGCTGGCGCCTGCGGCATCCATTGCTCGGTCGGGCCCTCGATCGGCTTGCCGTCGCGCACCCGCGCCCGTAGCCGTTCGACGAAGGCGTCGGACAGGATCTCGCCGAGCTTCTCGGGATTGGGGTTGTTGTTGTTGATCCGGACGCCGGCGGCGAGGCGGATGGCGCGGTAGACGATGTCGAGATGCTCGGTGCCGTTGCATTCGAGCTTGCCGAGGTCGAAGCCGTCGAGGATGCGCAGGGTCAAGAGGAACTGGAAGCCCTCGCAGGCGGGCGGCGGCACATGCACCTGCCGGCCGCGATAGTCGGCGGCGAGCGGCTCGCGCCAGCGCGGGGCGACCTTGGCGAGATCGGACATGGTGAGCGTGCCGCCCTGCGCCTTGAGATGGCTTGTGATCGTCTCGCCGAGCGCGCCCCGATAGAGATGATCGGGGCCCTTGGCGGCGATGTCGCGCAGGGTCGCGGTCAGCTCGGGCTGGCGCAGGATCTGCCCGAGCGTGACGCTCGTCCCGCCGTCGCGCAGATAGTTTCGCGCCCAGTTCTCGTAGAGATCGGGCCGTTCGCGCAGCAGGGGCGCCTGCTCGTTGAATTCGATCACGCCGAACTCGGCGATCGGGAAGCCGTCCTGTGCGAGTGCGATCGCCGGCGCGAAGATTTGCTCCAGCGACAGCCGTCCATAGGCGCGGTTGAGCTCGCACCAGCCGGCGAGGTTGCCGGGCGGAGCGACGGCGAGCGCTCCGCGCTCGAGCTCGGAGCGCTGCGTAAAGCGTTCGAGCGGGAAGCTCTCCGGCACGGGCGGCACGAAATCGAGCACGCGGACGCGTTTCTCGGCAGCGACCCACATGATCGCCGACCCCATGCCGGCAAGGCTCGACATGAACGGCTCGACCACGTTGAGTGCGGAGGCGACCGCGCCGACGGCATCGAAGACATTGCCACCCTGGCTGAGGATGCGCGCGCCGGCCTGCGCTGCCAGCGGGTGGGCAGCGGCGACCATGCCGTGCAGGGAGCTCATCGTCGGGCGGCGGCCATCCATATCGTGCGTTCCCACTATTGGTCTCGTTTGGGACCAGAGTAAGCGCGCGGCTATGGCCAGCGCTAGAACAGGCTGCCCTGTGCATCGTCGGGGCCGCCCCGACGGGAACGCATGGCAGGCTTGGGAGCAGGTGCCGGTTCCGAAGCAGGGTCGAACGGCTCCTGTACCTCCGGGCCGTCATTGGCGACCTTGCTCACGCCTGCGCCGAGCCGGAACATCTCGAAGAAATCGTCTGGCGGCGGGCGCATCAGGCTCTGCACGGCGGCAGGCTCCGCCGAAGGATCGAGCCAGGCGTCGAATGCCTCGGGCGGTACGACGACCGGCGAGCGGTGATGGATCGCCGCCATCTGCCCGTTCGCCGGGCCGGTGACGATCGCGACCGTGTCGATCTCGGAGCCATCCTGGCTGTGCCAGGTCTCCCACAGCGCCGCGAAGGCGAAGAGGCTGCGATCCGGCCTGCGGAAGATATAGGGCCTGTTCTCCTGCTGGCGGCCCTCGCCGAGGCGGTGCCATTCATAGAAGCCGTCGGCCGGCATCAGGCAGCGCCGGCGGGTGAGGGCGGCGCGGAAGGACGGTTTTTCGCTGGCGCTCTCGCTGCGGACATTGATGACCAAAGGGTAGTCCTTGGGATCCTTGACCCAGCCGGGAATGAAGCCCCAGCGCATCAGGATGAACTGGCGCCGGCCCTCGTCGAGACGCACCACCGGCACCGGCTGCGTCGGCGCGATATTGTAGCGCGGCGGGAAGTTCGGCTGCTCGCGATAGGCGAAGGCTTCGCGCATCGCCTCCGGCGGCAGGGTAACGGCATAGCGACCACACATCCTCCGGTGTGTTCCGCCTTATCGTGACCGGATCAAGACTTTGTTTGCGGTTGGCACAGCATAGTCGCGGTGCTTCCGGGGCCTCTTCATGTCTGCTTCCGCCACCGAGACATCACCGACTGCGGTGAGCGGAGCTGCTCCGCAACTCTCGACCGACTACCTCAACCGGCACAGCGAGGCGCTGATGCTGCTGGAGATGGTGCCGATCGACCGCGAGATCGTCGGCGACCTCAAGGCCTGGCGCGCCCTCGGCTATGTCGAACACTTCGCTGGCTCGCCGCTGCGTTGCGCCAGTGAGGCCATGGCGGCCTATCGCGGGCTCGATCAGAGCCATGCCCGCAGCTTCGATGCGCTCTGCGCCGCCATGGACCGCCTGATCTACACGGCGACGGCGCTGCTCGACGAGATGCCGGCGGAGGAGGATCCGGGGCTGATCGTCGACGTCGCCAGCCTGTCGCTGCGCCGCCTGATCGCCCGCGCCACCGCCTTCATCAACGCCAATGGCCAGGGCGAGGCGGCCTATATCGATCCAGATGCGGTACAGGCCGATATCGACGCCGTGATGGCGAGCTAAGCTGTTCGCTCGCCGCCAAGCAGGAATTCGCGGTTGCCGTCGCCGCCCTCGATCGGGGAGGGGATGAGTCCTGCAATGGCGAAGCCGAGGCTGGCGGCAGCGTCTGCGATCTCCATGCAGATCTGTTGCTGCAGTGCTTCGTCGCGCAGCACGCCCTTCTTCAGCGCCGAACGCTTTGTCTCGAATTGCGGCTTCACCAGCGCGACCAGCCGCGCGTCCGCGGCGAGCAGCGGCGCCACCGCCGGCAGCACGAGCTTCAGCGAGATGAAGCTGACATCGATCACCGCGAGCTCCGGTGCCTGTCCGAACAGGCCGGGGTCGACCGTGCGGATATCCTGGCTCTCCAGGCTGGTCAGGCGCGGATTCCCGCGCAGGCTCTCATGCAGCTGCGCCTGGCCGACATCGATGGCGTAGACATGCGCCGCCCCACGCCGGAGCAGCACGTCGCTGAAGCCGCCGGTCGAGGCGCCGACATCGAGGCAGGTCAGTCCGTTGGGATCGAAGCCGAAGGCATCGAGCGCTGCGGCGAGCTTCACTCCACCGCGTGAGACGTAAGGATGCGCCGCCTGCGCCTCGATCGTTGCCGTGTCGGCGACCGTCTCCGAAGCCTTTCGCAGCGCGATACCGTCGGCGCGGACCAGGCCGGCGGCGATGGCCGCCTGCGCCCGCGCCCGGCTTTCGAACAGGCCGCGCTCGACCAGCAGCAGGTCGGCGCGCACCCGGCGCGGTAGGCCGGCGGTCATCGGCGTCAGGCGCGGCGGATGGCGCTTGCGGGGCCGAGCGCCTTCTCGACGCTGCGCACGATCCCGGCGGCGTCGAGCCCAGCCTCGGCATACATCGCTTCGGGCTTGTTATGGTCCTGAAAGATGTCGGGCAGCACCAGGCTGCGGATCTTCAGCCCGCGATCGAGCACGCCCTCGCGCGCCAGCAATTGCAGGACATGGCTGCCGAAGCCGCCGACCGAGCCTTCCTCGACCGTGACCAGCACCTCGTGCTCCCTGGCGAGGCGCAGGATAAGCTCCTCGTCGAGCGGCTTGGCGAAGCGGGCATCGGCGACGGTGGTCGAGAGCCCGCGTTGGCCGAGCTGCTCGGCGGCCGAGATGCACTCAGCAAGGCGGGTGCCGAGCGAAAGCAGCGCGACCTGCGTGCCCAGCCTGAGGATCCGGCCCTTGCCGATCGCGAGCGGCACGCCGTGCTGCGGCAGCTCGATGCCGACGCCCTCGCCGCGCGGATAGCGGAAGGCGATCGGGCCGGCATCATAGGCGGCTGCGGTTGCGACCATATGGGTGAGCTCTGCCTCGTCCGCCGCCGCCATCACCACCATGTCGGGCAGGCAGGCGAGGTAGGCGACGTCGAAGGCCCCCGCATGGGTCGCGCCGTCGGCGCCGACCAGGCCGGCCCGGTCGAGCGCGAAGCGCACCGGCAGCTTCTGGATGGCGACGTCGTGCACGACCTGGTCATAGGCACGCTGCAGGAAGGTCGAGTATATCGCGCAGAAGGGCTTGAACCCTTCCGTCGCCAGGCCGGCGGCGAAGGTCACTGCATGTTGTTCGGCGATGCCGACATCGAAGGTGCGGCCAGGGAACTCCTTGCCGAAGGCGTCGAGGCCGGTGCCGGACGGCATGGCGGCGGTGACGGCGACGATCTTCTCGTCCTCGCGCGCCGCCTTGATCAGGGCATTGGCGAAGACATTGGTGTAGCTCGGCGCATTCGCCGGCGCCTTGGCCTGCAGGCCGGTCACGGGATCGAACTTGACGACGCCATGATATTTGTCGGCGCTGGCCTCGGCCGGGGCATAGCCCTTGCCCTTCTGCGTCACGACATGGACCAGGATCGGCCCCGTCTCGGCGTCGCGCACATTGCGCAGCACCGGCAGCAGATGGTCGAGATTGTGCCCGTCGATCGGACCGACATAGTAGAAGCCGAGTTCCTCGAAGAGGGTGCCGCCGGTCCAGAAGCCGCGGGCATATTCCTCGGTGCGCTTCGCCTTCTCATGGAAGAAGCGCGGCAGCCTCTCGGCCAGGTACTTGGCGATCTCGCGCAGCGAACGATAGGTCCGACCCGAGACGAGGCGGGCGAGATAGGCCGACATCGCCCCGACCGGCGGCGCTATCGACATGTCGTTGTCGTTGAGGATGACGATCAGCCGCGAGCCGGTCGCCCCGGCATTGTTCATCGCTTCATAGGCCATGCCGGCCGACATGGCGCCGTCGCCGATCACGGCGATCACGTTGTTCTTCCCGCCGGCGAGATCGCGGCCGACGGCCATGCCGAGACCGGCCGAGATCGAGGTCGAGGAATGGGCGGCGCCGAACGGGTCGTACTCGCTCTCCGCGCGCTTGGTGAAGCCGGAGAGCCCGCCCGGCTGGCGCAAGGTGCGGATCTCGGCGCGCCGGCCGGTCAGGATCTTGTGCGGATAGGCCTGGTGGCCGACATCCCAGATCAGCCGGTCGCGCGGCGTGCCGAAGACATGGTGCAGGGCGACGGTGAGCTCGACCACGCCGAGGCCGGCGCCGAGATGGCCGCCGGTGACCGAGACGGCATCGATCGTCTCGGCCCGGAGCTCGTCGGCGAGCTGGCGCAATTGCGCGTCGTCGAGCCGGCGCAACGCCGCCGGATCGGGCACCTGGTCGAGGAGAGGTGTGTTGGGGCGAGGCACGAGGCAGTCGGATCCTTCGCTGGGATGATCTGGAAATAGAGCCTGAGTGGCGCGCTGGCAAACCGGAGTTGGAAATCCGGCCCGTCATCAGCGCGAGCGCCCTGCCTTCCCACGAAACGGGTGGCTCCCATGCCGGCAAGGCATTTTGGTGTCCTCACAACCGCTTCCGAGGACACTAACGTCATGCAACCGGCCGATATCACACCATTGCCGACGGCATTTCGCCGCATCGGCTGGTCCAATCTCTTTGCCCAGTTCTCGGAGCAGATCGCCTTGGCCGCGGCACCGCTGGCGGCGGTCCTCCTGCTGGCGGCGGGGCCGGCCGAGACCGGCTGGCTGCAGACGGCGCAGACCTTGCCCTTTCTCCTGCTCTCGATCCCCGCGGGCCTGATGGTCGACCGCGCCTCGCGGCGGCGGCTCATGGTCGGCACGGAAGTGCTGCGCGCGGCGTCGCTGCTGGCGATCCCGCTGCTGCTCGCTTTGGGCAGTCTCGACCTGACCTGGCTGGGCGTCCTCGGCGCGCTCGGCGCCGTCGGCACCGTCTGCTACAGCGTCGCGGCCCCGGCCTTCGTGCCATCGGTGGTGCCACGCGCACGGCTCGCCGACGCCAATCGCTGGCTGGAGCTGGCGCGCAGCGCCGCCTATGCCGGCGGGCCGGCGCTCGGCGGCGCGCTCGTCGGCTGGATCGGCATCTCGACCGCCTATGGCCTGGCGGCCGGGCTCTCGATCTTCGCCGCGCTGCTGCTGGCCGGCCTGCCGAGGGACGAGGCACCGTCCGGTCCACGGCGCGACCTGCTGCATGATCTCAAGGAGGGTGCGCGTTTCGTCGCCGGTCACGATTTGCTTAGGCCGATCCTCATGACGGCGGTCTTCTTCAACATCTCTTGGTTTATCTTCCAGGCGGTCTATGTCGCCTATGCCGTCCAGAATCTCGGCCTCAGCGCGACTGAGGTCGGCATCACCCTGGGTATCTACGGCGCCGGGATGATCGTCGGCGCCGCATGCGTCTCCCATGTCGCCCGCCGGATCTCCTTCGGGACATTGATCCTGCTTGGGCCGTTCGCCGGCCTCTGTGCAGCCGGCGTGATGCTCGCGACGCTTTGGTTTCCCTCCATCTATCTGGTCGCGGCGAGCTTCTTCCTGTTCGGCGTCGGGCCGATCATCTGGTCGATCTCGACGATGACCTTGCGCCAGGCGGTCACGCCCAATGCGATGCTCGGCCGCGTCTCCGCCCTGATCATGACCGCGACGTTCGGCGCGCGCCCGGTCGGCGCCGCGATCGGCGCTACCGTGGCAACGCATCTCGGCATCGCCGCGTGCCTGCAGCTCGCGACCGCAGGCTTCCTGATCCAGTTGCTCCTCATCGGCTTTTCACGGGTGCCCCGCTTGCGCGATATCTCAGAGCTCGCCTGAGAAGGCGGGCTCAACCTCGGCCAGATGCTTGCGTCGGCCGCGTCGCCAGCAGGACGCCGGCGACGATGAACGCGATCGAAATCCCTTCCGCCATTGTCGGAACCTCGCCGAGGACAATGATGGCGAGCAACGAGGCGATGACCGGCACCAGCGCGATCATGGCCGCGGCGGCCGCTGCGCCGAGCAGCGTCACGGCGCGGTTGAAGCTGATCAGCGCTACGATGCTCATCAGCACGCCCTGATAAAAGCCCTGGACTGCGATCTCGGCTGTCGGCGCCTGCCCGAGATGGCCGATGCCGAGGACGAGATAGAGCGGAACGAAGATCAGGCCCGACCAGAAGCAGATCAGCGCCGCTGACTGCATCGGGTTGAGGCCGCTGCCACGCAAGAGC